>CAMUVS010000011.1 GCA_947164155.1 uncultured Caryophanales bacterium
TTCATCGCTAGAAACGTATTTTAAATTCTCGTAAGCACCATTTGGAAAAACAACAGGTTTAGAAATAACATTAATGCTTCCGACAATTAAAGTGGCGGCGTCAGAGGATGTATAAATCCGATTAGCAACAGTTTCACCACCAATTGGAATAATGGCTTCTTGTCTATATGAACATTTTTCACATGTCCTATGTTTTAGACCTTTGGCAGTTTCAGTAGCAGGTTCGTCAATAATCCATTCACCAAAATCATGCAAGGCATAATCTTTAGCCAAGGTTTCATATCCTTCATCGATACAAGCATGCCAGTGAGCGGATTCATCTTTAGACCAAGTAGAAGAATAATGATGTTCTAATGGGTCAACATAATTATCGTTATATGAGTATTCACAAATAGAACATTCGTGATGTGTATATCCTTGATGATCATAGTCAGGCTCAACTACAGTTGTCACAAATGTGTGTTCTGCTTTATCGTTAATCGCATCACATCCACTACATTTATGCCAGTGATAGGTTTCATCACTACTCCAAGAGGTAGACCATGAATGAGTGTGTTCACTAGGAGAATTTCCACAGCTGGTCATAGTCAAAAACATAGAAGCAATGATTGATGTAAATAAAATCCTAACTTTTCTTTTTTTCATAAGCCCGTACCTACTAGTATTATTACATATGCGCAGGCATAAAAAAAGAGCGAAATCGCTCTTTTTGATGATATTTTAATTAAAATTAACTCTTTAAGAAGTTTGGAATAATGCTATCTTCTTCGAGATATCTTTCTTTTTCTCTTTCCGCAGTGTCTTCGAGTTGATCAAGTTTTTCTTCTGATTCGACAGGTTTAACAGGTTCAATCACACTTTGAGCAGTGAAATCTACATCATTTTCAAAGTCACTGGCAATGACACTGACTAAAATTTCATCAGTTAATTGGTCGTTAATTGTGATACCAAATTTGATATCAATATTGCCACCAGCCGCTTCAATTAATAGGTTAACACATTCTTGCGCTTCAAATAGGCTAACTTGGGTGCCACAGGTAATCGCAACAATTGCTCTTCTAGCTCCCGCAATGCCGGCTTCAAGTAAAGGTGAAGTAATAGCATTAGTTGCGGCATCTTTGGCTCTATTTGGGCCACTACCCATACCAAACCCAATTAAACCAACTCCACTATCTTTTAAGGTATTTCTAACATCAGCGAAGTCGAGATTAATAACGGCTGGAAGTAAGATTAAATTAACAACAGTCTTAACAGATTGAGCTAAAACTTTATCACTAGCGTTAAAGGCTTCTCCAATAGGGGTGTTGCCGTTAGTGATTAATAATTTGTCGTTAGAAACGACAATTAAAGAATCAACACAGCTCTTAAGTTTATTTAATCCGTCAATAGAATAGACAGTTTTCTTTTTGCCTTCAAAAGTAAATGGACGAGTGACAATGGCAATCACTAAAGCGCCTGCTTCTTTAGCAATACGAGCCACTACAGGAGCCGCACCGGTACCAGTACCTCCGCCCATTCCAGCAGCAACGAAGACCATATTAGCATCTTTAACAATTTCTCGAATATCATCCGCACTAGCTTCAGCGGCTTGTTCACCCATTTCAGGTTCTCCGCCCGCTCCTAAGCCACCAGTTAAGGCTTCGCCTAAAATAATGCGGTTATTAGCTTTAGAACTTGCTAAAGCTTGTTTATCAGTATTAGCAACATAGAAATCAACATTAGAAATCTCTTCATCAATCATACGATTGACAGCGTTATTTCCTGCTCCACCAACACCAATAACAACGATTTTAGCAGCAGGTTCGAAATTGTCTAAATCATAATTCTGCATATATTGTCCTCCTTACTCATCTCTAGTCACTTTGACTTGAGAAGAATTTTCATTTCTTTTCACTGGATATTTTTTATTGACGAGAATTGCCCCTAATAAACTAATTAGAGATGGGTCTCTTGCTCCAATAGTCTTCACTTTTAAGAATCTAAAATTCTTATTTTTAAGATTAGTGTCGAAATATTCTTTTAATCCTCTTAATTTTGATCCTCCACCAATAAAGATGACTGGCATATTATCTGGATCATCAATGTTATAAGCATTTACTAGTTGTTCTTTTCCAAGATTGAACATATTAATAAATGAGGCTAATTCTTTTTCAATAATTTGGTTTAATGCTTTAACTCCACAGCTTTCTTCTCCTAAAGGAGTTTGAATCTTGCTCACTGCATAATCAAAGTGCATTTCCCTTTTATCTAAGCCATACAAGATTTTAATCTTCTCTGCTTCACTTTCTGAGATATTAAAACTAGTGACAATGCTATTAGTGATATTATCTCCGCCCCACGAGAAGCTACGTGTTGCAAATATTTGATGATTATCCACTAAGGAGATCGTGGTGCTACTTGCTCCCATATCGACTAAAAAATAAGTAGCAGGGATATCAGGATATGTTGCTAATAATTCGCTAATAGCGAATGGAGAGACGACTCTTCTATTAACTTTGATATTACTATCAACTAAACACGATGTATGCTCTTCATTAATTCGCTTAGGAAGAGTATGAACTTTAGCGTGAACTGTAATCGCACTACTTTCTTTTCCAATTGGAGGAAGAGCGTATCTATTTCCATTATCAAGCATAAATGAATCAGGAATAATATCGATTAATTCATTATCGATTGGTAATTTCTTATTTCTAATAATGTTATAGATGTTTTTAACATCTAATTCACCAACTACCTTCTCTGGAGAAATTACTGAAGTGTATTGAGTAGTTTCATATATTTCTAAGCCATAAGGTGGTAAAACTAAAACCGCATCATCTAATAGATGCGAGAAATGTAAAGATTCATCCATCACTGGATTGTTCTTGCTTAATTCTTTAATAATTAAAGCGCGATCTTTAATCGCTCCAGATTCAACAGCGTGATTAATAGGAATCTTCTTTACGAAAGTCACTATTACTTGATTATCTTGAACATAGCCAAAAACAATTTTAATAAATTTATGAGATATTTCTAAAGTGCATGTTGTTTCTTTCATGCCCTATATTCTACATTAGTTAATTCACATTAACAATATTTTGTTAATTTGAAAGTGTGTATTTTTTTAATACTTTAATAGCTCTTTAGGTTCAACGTTTTCTTCTGACTCTACTTTATCGTCTTCTTTTTGAGATTCATCATAGTCCGCTTTTAAAGGAACTTGCTCACTTTTAGTAGAGGCGATGTAGGTTGGAACTGTAACTCCTACTCCCACACTAATTAAGCCTAAGAAAACAAAGGAAAAATTACGGACAAGGAAAAACGCTTTAGATTTATGATGTTTATAAAGCTTGTTTTTTCTAACCATAACAACTCTCCTTTCTTATTTCTTTTCGATGATTCTTAAGGTGCTACTTGCGGAACGATGATTATTTTCTAGTTCATTTTCGCTTGGTCTAATTCCTTTTCTTGTAACAAGAATATAATCTTTTTCTTCTCTCACTAGTGGGAAGTTAGTTCTATTTCCTTCCACTACCGTTAACTCTTTAAAGAGTTTTTTAACGATTTTATCTTCTAAACTGTGGAAGGTAATGACTGCAAGTCGTCCGTGGCTATTAAGATGATTAACAACTTGGCCTAACGTTTCTTTTAAGACATTAAGCTCGTTATTTACTTCAATTCTTAGAGCCTGGAAGATTTGTTTAGCAGGATGACCAACTTTCTTTAATTCTTTAGCAGGCTTACTTCTTTTAATAATGTCCACTAATTCGAATGTTGTAGATATTGGTTTCTCCGCTCTACTTTTAACGATGTTATGAGCAATGGAAGCGGAATATTTATCTTCTCCATATTCAAAGAATATTTTTCTTAATTCTGCTTCAGAATAAGTATTAACTACTTCTTTAGCAGTGAGCTTTTGCTCGACATCCATTCTCATGTCTAGTGGAGCGTCGTATCGATAGGAGAAACCTCTACTACTTTCATCAAATTGAGGAGAACTGACTCCTAAATCCATTAGCACTCCATCGACTTTGTCGATATTTAATGACGTTAATATATCTTCGAAATTTACGAAATTAGATTTCACTAATTTGTAATTGGAAGCGATTTTACTTAATCTCTTATCAGATTCTTCAATAGCTTCTTTATCTTGATCGACACCAATTAAGAGTCCATCTTTATTTAATCTTTTAAGAATTTCACTACTATGACCCGCTCTTCCTAGAGTTAAGTCAACATAAATGCCGTTCGGTTTAATATTTAATCCCTCTATAGTTTCATTTAATAAAACCGGGATATGACTAACTTCACTCATCTTCTTTTCCTAATGATTCAGCAATACTTTCAAATCTAGAGGAGACTTCTTCTTCATATTTGTTATATGCTTGAGAATCCCAGATTTCGAAGTGATCACCTACTCCAATGATGGTGACGTTTTTAGTAATGTGGAATCTAGATAATACGTCTTTTGGAAGTTGAATACGATTAACTTTATCAATCGGAAGTTCGATCACACTACTTAAGACTGTTCTTAAATAATCTCGAGCATTCTTTTTATTAAAAGAAATCTTTTCACATTCAGCGGTTAATTTTAAGAATTCAACTTCTCTATATACTGATAAACAGCCCTCAAAACCTTTTAAAACATATAAAGGAGAATTTTCTTTTAATTCTTCTTTGATTTTACGAGGTAATAAAAGTCTACCTTTGTCATCTAGAGAATGTTCATAGTGTCCAAAAAACATGTTTACCACTTTCTCCCACTTTTTACCACTTGACTACATTATATAGTCATGACAAAAAGATGACAACAAAGAATTTAAAAATTTTTAAATAAAAATGAGGACAATGCCTCATTATAATTTGATATCGTCTAATTTTGCCCAGCGCGGATCTTTTTTCTCCGCTTTTTCTTTTTGATAATCTTCTTCGCTAAGTACCCGATAGCCTACTCCGCTACTAGGAAGTTTGGCTCCCTTTTTCACTATTTTAGTTGGGGTACTAGCAATGATTAATCCTAAGATATATGGGTCTAAATCAAAGATCGGTTTTGGCTCAAAAAAGATATCTTCGTCATCTTCTATTTCATTAGAAAATTCTAATGAATCTTTGAATTTTAAGTGTAATGGAACATCTTCTAAAGTATAAGAACATACTCCAGTAATATCACACTCTACACTAATATCCATCGTGATTAAATCATCGTATTCATGAGCGATAACTTTCACATGGGTATTTTCAATTTTACGAAGATGATTTTGATCTAGTTCGGCACTAGAAAAGTCGATATCATCTTCAAGTTCTAAAACATTATTTTGAAAATTAAATCGACTAATCTGCATATTACATTCTTAAACTCACATTTAGAGTTTTTGCTAATTCATATTTGATCTTATCTAAAGTATCGTTAATTTCTTTATCGGTTAAGGTTTCTTCTTTACCAAAGACAATATTGACAGCGACACTCTTAAGGTCTTCATCAATGTTACTACCTTCGTAAATATCAAATATTCTGGCTTCTTTGACTAAACCTTTTCCGCTAGTTTTGATCACTTTAATAATTTCAGAAGCAGAAACTTTCTTATTTACTAGCATAGCTAAGTCTCTACTAACAGTAGGGAATTTAGAAATTGGAGTCATCTTTGCTAAAGATACTTTCGCGTTAAGTAATGGCTCAAGATTCATTTCTAAAACCACAACATTAGTTTTAAAGCCTAACGCTTTTAACGCTACTGGATGAAGTTCACCTAAAACTCCAATTGGAGCGTTTTGGAAAATGATTTTAGCGGATTTACCTGGATGTAATTCTTCTTTATTAGAAGAATAACGTTCAAATCTATATCTACTAGCTTCAATTCCTAAAACAGTAAATAAGCCTTCCACTAATCCTTTCATATGATAGAAATCAAATGGAATCTTATTCATTAAGTCTCTAGCATAATCTAATCCCACTAAGACAATAGCGAGGTGTTCACTTCTACTAGAAGTTGACATCATATTTGAGGTTTCAAATAATTTTAAGTCTTTATTTTGTCGATTAACGTTATACAACGCTGATTCTAGTAAAGAATATAAGATGTGAGTTCTAAAATATTCTCTTTCATCAGTAAGAGGATTAAGAAGTTTATAATGTTCTTCTTCATGTAAGAGATTAAATTTTTCACTATTTTCTTTAGAAACTAAAGAATAAGTTAAGCATTCATCTAATCCGTTAAGAGAAAGATATTCTCTAATTTTTCTAAGTCGAGACTGTCCAAGAGATAAACCTCCAACTTTCGCGTCAAGTAGAGGGAGTTCACTTTTTACATTTTCAAAGCCAAGCACTCTAATGACCTCTTCAGAGATATCAGCTTCGCAAGTCACATCAAGTCTAAAGGAAGGAATAGAAACTTCAAATTCATCTCCACTATCTTTACTAACATTAAAGTAGAGTCTATTTAAGACATTCTTAATATCTTCTTTGGAGAAACTTGTTCCAAGTCGATTATTAATATAAGAATAATGACATTTTAAGCTAGAAGCAGGTTTTTCTTCTTTTTGATATTTAACAATATCAGAGAATTCTTTGCCTTCTGCATATTCTTTAATTAGATATGAAGCAAAGTTAATCACGCTTTCCGATTGATAGTGATTAGTGCCTTTAACAAATCTTTGGCTCGATTCACTAGATAAACCAAGTCGATTAGAGGTATGACGGATACTCGCTCCATCAAAGCTTGCGGCTTCAATATAGATATGAGTACTTTTTTCATCAACCGCACAGGCCAAAGACCCCATCACTCCACCCAAACACATCGCTTTTTTATTAGATGTGATGACAATATCGTCTTTTTCAACTTTATAAGTTTGTTCATCTAAAGCGACAAAGTCACAGCTTAAATCGTCTCTAGCAATTAATTCAGCCTTATCTAATTTATCAGCGTCATACATATGAAGTGGCTGTCCGGTTAATAACATCACATAGTTACCAATATCAACAATATTATTGATACTTCTAACACCCATCGCTAAAAGCGATTCTTTCATAAATTTAGGTGATTCTTTAATTTTTATTCCTTTAATTTCTCGACCAGAGAACTGTGAGCACCTCCAAGTTTCACTACCAACTTTTAAGTTAGTTTTAAATGTCTCTTTTACTTCAAAAGTAGGAATCTTCACTTCTTTAGAGAAGATTGCTCCAATTTCTCTAGCGACATTATATAAAGATAATAAGTCTGGTCGATTAGCAAGAATTTTTAAGTTCAAGACTTCATCATCTAATCCTAAATAGCCTAAAACATCTTCATTACCAACTTCAGCATCGCTAGGTAGTTCTTCAATACCTTCAGTTTGTTCTTTTCTTAAATTTTTAGCGTCCACTCCTAATTCAAGTAAGGAACAGCACATTCCATTAGATTCCACTCCACGGATGATGCCTTTTTTAATTTCTCCTCCAGGGAGTTTAGCGCCAACTCGAGCCACAATAACTTTTAAACCAACTCTTGCGTTTGGAGCGCCACACACAATTTGTTCCACTCCATATTTAGGGCCTAAATCCACTTTTAAAACGTGAAGATGATCGCTATCTGGATGTTTTTCACATTCTAAAATTTGACCTATAACTAAATTTGTGCCGCTAGCAAGTCTAGAAACTTCTTCTACTTCAATACCGGCAAAAGTTAAGCCATTAGCAACTTCTTCAGCGGAGAGGTTACCTAAATCAACATATTTTTTAACACTTTTTAAACTGACTAACATAGTTAACTCCTCCTATTACGCTTTCTTTTTATACTGATGGAGGAATCTCACATCATTTTGATAGAACTTACGAATATCGTCGATCCCATATCTTAAAATGGCGACACGTTCAATACCAATACCAAAGGCAAAGCCGCTATAAACATCAGGGTCATAGCCGTTCATCTTTAAAACATTTGGATGGACCATACCTCCACCAAGGATTTCAATATAACCTGTACCTTTACACATTGAGCAGCCTTTACCGTTACAATTCGCGCAAGTGATATCAACTTCGACACTAGGCTCAGTAAATGGGAAATAAGATGGTCTAAGTCTAATTTCTCGCTTTTCTCCAAACATCTTTTTAACAAAGAGTTCCAATGTAGCTTTTAAGTGTCCGATATTGATATTTTTATCAATAACAAGCCCTTCAATTTGAGCGAATTGATGACTATGAGTCGCGTCATCATCGTCTCTTCTATAGGTTTTTCCAGGGCAAATAATTCTAATTGGTTTACCTTCAGCAGCCTGCATTGTATGAGCTTGAACTGGAGAGGTATGAGTTCTTAATAAAACATTTTCGGAAATATAGAAAGTATCTTGCATGTCTCTAGCAGGATGGTCTTTCGGAATATTTAAAAGTTCAAAGTTAAATAAGTCGGTTTCCACTTCTGGTCCATCAGCGACTTCAAAACCCATATTTAAGAAAATATCGGTGATTTCGTCTTTGACGACATAGAACGGATTAACTCCTCCAACATCGACATTTCTACTTGGTAAAGAGATATCAATTTCTTCTTCCTTGAGTTTCTTTTCAAGCTCTTCTTTACGAAGTTCACTTTCTTTTTGCTCAATTAATTTTGCAATATCGTTTCGAGTTTGATTGAGTTCTTGACCAGCTTCTTTTCTTTCTTCTGGCGGAAGCGCTCCTAGTCCAGATAAAAGAGTCATAATAATACTTTTTTTAGCAAGGTATTTGACTTTAAGTTCTTGAAGTTTATCTAAGCCGAAAACGCTTTTGATATCATCCATCGCTTCAGAATATACTTCACTAATTTTAATTTTTTCTTTCTTTTCTTCCATAATTATTATTTCCTACTAATTAAATCGCTAAAAGTATAACACAAAAAGGGGTGTTTGAAATTATATTTCATCTTTTCTTTTAAAAGATACTAAAAAAGACCACTTTAGTGGTCTAAATTAATGAATTTTATTCATTAAGATTCC
This sequence comes from uncultured Caryophanales bacterium, assembly GCA_947164155.1. GTDB lineage: Bacteria > Bacillota_I > Bacilli_A > RFN20 > CAG-826 > UBA2450. The sequence continues at coordinate 8,926 of CAMUVS010000011.1, forward strand.
CCCGGCTATCGCCACATTAAGAGAATCGATATTTTTAATCGGTATAATGATTTCAGTAGTTGCTAATTTAATGATTTCTTTACTAACTCCATGAGATTCATTTCCTAAGACAAGAACAAATTTTTCTGGGATTTCAATAGAGTTAAAATCCACGGCTTTTTTGGATAAATTAGTGACTAAGATTTGATGAGTTCCAATATAATCTTTTAATTGACCAGTGATAACAGGAATTTGAAATATCGCTCCTTTTGAGGAGTTAATGACTTTTTCATTATAAATAGAAACACAGTTTTCACTAGTGACCACTAAATCATAATCAAAGGCTAAAGCGGTTCTAATTAATGTTCCCATATTGCCAGGATCCGAGATATTGTCTAGATATAAAATTTTATTAGGATTACTAACCTCATATTGCTTCATTTTAGCAATGAAAACAACGCCTTCAGGATTAACGTTACTAGAGAGCTTTTTTAAGACTTCTTCACTCACTAGATTTTGAGGGATCTCACTAGGAGCGTCAACATATTCAGTGGCGAATATTTCGACAACCATATTATTCGCTAAAGCCATTTGTAAAGACTTAAAAGTCTCCGCTAAAAACATTTGATGTATTTTGCGGTTTTTATTTTCCTTTAAAGAGTAGGCAAATTTCACTCTTTCATTGTTTTTAGAAGTGATAACTTTAATCATGATAAATTCCTTTAATTAGCATTTTACGATATTTGTCATAATCCGGACAATATTTATATACTACATCATAGAACTTTTTAGAGTGATCATAGACTAAGATATGAGCAAGTTCATGAACTACAACTGAATCAATTATCGGCATTGAATAATGAATTAAAATGAAGGCAAAACTAAGATGCTTCGTGTATCTAGAATTACTTCCGTATCGAGACTTCATATCTCTCACTCCCGCTTTATAAGATGGTAGATTCATAATCGATTCGTAATATCTTACTCTACTAGTGATGATTTTAGTAAAAATTGGTTTTAATTTCTTTTTTAATTCCTCTAAAGAATGATAAATGATTTCTGGATAATTAGAGATTGTGATTTTACCAGGATATGATAAATCATATTTATTCCCGAATAGATAGAAATAATCTTCACTAGTAGGAGACTCTTTCACGCTAGATTTAATGAGTTTAGTCGCGTACTTATCTAATCCTTTAATAATAAAATGTTTAGTGGTCCATCTATTGCAAGAAACCACAAACTTATTATCTTTAAATCGATAATGGACATTTTTAATCCTTTTATAGATGACTTCTACTTCATAATCAACATCATTTACTTTGTAAAAGAAATTATTCATGGGCTAATTATACCTTGAAAGAATATTTATAGATATATAAAATGATTAAGATATGGAAAAAATCTTGATTAGTGCTTGCTTAGTTGGTGATAAAACCCGATATGATGGGAAGAGCAATTATCATCCTTTAATTAAAGAGTTGCTTCAAAAATATGAACTAGTTCCATTTTGTAGCGAGGTTGAAGGCGGACTTAAAACTCCTCGTAAACCTAGTGAAATTATCAAGGATAAAGTCATAAATTCTGAAGGTGTGGACGTTACTAAAAACTATAAAGCTGGCGCGGAACTTGCTTTAAATATTTGTAAATACTGCAATATCAAAATCGCAATTTTAAAAGATGGCTCTCCTGCATGTGGAGTACATCAAATCCACGATGGCCACTTCAACGGCAGAAAAATAAAAGGAATGGGTATAACCGCATCCCTATTAGCTCAAAATGGTATTAAAGTAATTTCTGAAGATGAAATAGAAACTCTACTTTAATAATTTGTTTCCTGACGGTGATGATTCTCTTCTAATTTAAGAAAGTAGGCATCATAAGCATCAGACCAATCATATCCTAGCGTCGCTAGGATTTTTAAATAGCTTTCAAACATTTTTGCATATTTAACAAAGCTACGTTCATTATAAAATTCATTGATATAGTGATAGCTATTTAAAATCGCACTAGTGAGATCTAAGTCCGCTCCATCAATTTCAATAGAGTCGACTTCAAAGTGATAGGCTAATCCTAAAGAAAGAAGAAAATGTAGGCCGTCTGCAAATTCATCAAGGACTCTTTCCTTGGATTCGCTTGGTTTAAATGACCAGAATTTAAAAGTTCTCGTCGCATTAGCGAATTCTCCAAGTTCCACTAGTAAGGCTAAAAGCCTTTTATCTTTAGTTTCTTCATAAGATATATGGTGATTTTTAGCAATTTCAGTATCTAATTCTAACTGCTTTAGATACATATTTTTAAGTACACAAATCATATTTAACTCCAATATTATTCTAAATATAACGCACGTAATTTATTAACATCAACTTTTAATACTTCAATTAAGTATTTTTCAATTGAGCCATATATCGCCTTCACTGTTTCTAAGGCGTGATCAAGATATTCAACTTTCGCGGAAAATACTTCCTCTAAGGCTTTTTCATATGTTTCATTATAAAAAGGCTCATTTCTTAACATATATTTAAGATTTTTAATCTTAATTTCCATCGCTTCATTCGTTAATAAATAATCTTCTCTCGCGTCAGTTTCTGACACTCCTAAAGCAATTTCTAATAAATAGGAAGCTAACCCTGCTCGATCTTTTCCTTGAGAGCAATGATAATAAAACACTCCATCACTTTTAGAGACTAAAAGTTCGAAAAACTTCTTCAAAGCATTAATTCCAATATCGTGAGTGAGTAACTCAGGATATAAATTATACATATGAGCGAACCCATCCGTATTATCACCTAAAAACCAAAGTAAATTACTATCTTCAGTTTTACTATCTTCTTTTTTGACATCTGCTTTCATAGAAGGAATATTGTGATAAGTCACTCCATCAAAACGATAATCAGGGCGAGAAACAAATTCATCTTCCCCACGAAAATCGATAATATCAGTAAGATGTAATGAGTTAATTGTGTCTATATCTTTTTGACTAACTTTTCCTAAAAAACCACCACGATAGATTCTGCCTTCTTTAACCTTCTTTCCCTTAAATCCAACTAGTCCACCAAGGTCTCTAACATTCTTCTGATATGATAAGTCAATTTTTCTCATATTTATAATCATAGCAGTTTTTGATTTATCTTTTTATTCTTTTCTTTTCAATTATATTGAAGATGTGAGATAATAGTAGCGAAATTTAAAGGAGTCATATTATGGCAAAAGTATTAACCATTAATTCTGGTAGCTCAAGTTTGAAGTTCAAACTTTATGAAATGCCAGAAGAAATAGAGCTTTGCTCTGGAAACTGTGAAAAAATCGGTTTGAGCGAAGGGATTTTTAGAATTAAATATAACGGCAAAAAGGATGAATCATATCCTGTATTCCCTAACCACTCTGCAGCCGCAAAAATGGTTGTGGATGCCTTATTAGAAAAAGGAATTATTTCTTCTTATGATGAAATATCTGCAGCGGGACACCGTATTGTTCAAGGAGGAAAATATTTCTCTAAATCCGCGATGTTTGATAAGGATACTGAAAGCAAGATTGAATCTCTTATCCCTCTTGCCCCACTTCATAACGCTGCTCACTTAACTTGTTTTAGAGCGTTTAAAGAAGTCTTACCAAATTGTCCAATGATTGCAGTCTTTGATACTGCTTTCCATCAATCCATGGAACCACAAGACTATGTCTTCCCTATTCCATATGAGTTAACAGAAAAATATGATATTAGAAGATATGGAGCCCACGGCACCTCCCATAACTATCTCGCTATTGAAGGTGAAAAATATTTAAAAGACACCAAAGGCAAGAGAATTATTTCTTGTCATATTGGATCTGGTGCTTCTATTACCGCCATTAAAGATGGTAAATGTGTAGCGACATCAATGGGTCTAACACCTTTAGGCGGTATCATGATGGGTACACGTACAGGAGATATGGATCCAAGTGTTTTCAACTATGTTTGTAAAGTGACTGGTAAATCCGCGGAAGAAGTCTATCAGATGTTTAATAAACAATCTGGCTTTGCCGGTATGTCTACTGTTGGACCAGATAGTAGAGACGTCTTAAAAGCGGTTGAAGAAGGTAACGAACACGCCATTTTAGCCAACAAAGTCTTCAATAGAAGAATTGCTGATTTCATCGGTCAATATTATGTGAGATTAGGTGGAGCAGATTTAATTATTTTCTCTGCTGGTATTGGAGAAAATGAACCAAGAACTAGAAGAGATGTTTGTAAATTAATTAAAGACGCATTAGGCGTAGAAATCGATGAAGAACTCAATAGCACAATTCACGGTAAAGAAGCTTTAATCTCCACTCCAAATAGCAAAATTAAAGTGGCAGTTATCCCAACTAATGAAGAAGTGATGATTGCTCGTGATGCCTATAAAATGTGCTGCTAGGAGGATATATGAAATTAGCCCCAGAAATTAAAGCTATTGGTAAAAAATATAGAGCCCAAATTAACGGTATTGAAGCTTCAATTAGAAAATATAGTAAAATCGCTATTTTCAGACACATCATGCCTGACTTTGATGCTTTAGGAACACAAATGGGTTTATATTATTTTCTTAAAGAAAATTTCCCAGAAAAAGATATTAAAGTATTAGGTGATAATCATGTCACTTTTACTCCACGTCTATTTCCAGAAATGGATAAAATTAGCGACTCTTGGTTTAACGAACCATTTTTAGCCATTATTGTTGATGTTTCTAATAAAAGTAGAATTGCTGATCCGAGATTTGAAAAAGCTGAATGCATTGTCAAAGTTGACCATCACCCAAATGTCGAAGAATTTGCTAAATACAATATTGTTGATACATCAATGGCCGCTGCTAGTGAATTGCTTGTTTCAATTTTATTGAACTTCAAACACAAATACACTTTAAGTAAAGATAGCGCATCTAACTTCTATATTGGTATTGCTGGAGATAGCGGACGCTTCCAATATTCATCTACTAGTGCTCATACATTTGCTGTTGCAAGCGAACTCATTAATAGAAAAATATCTTTAAATGAAATCTACGCCAAGATGTATGTCAAACAAATTGATGATTTAGCGGTCACCGCTTATATACTTAACAATTATAAGATCTCTCCTAAAGGTGTTGCTTATTACGTTTTAGATTCTAAAATCCAAAAAGAACTTAAAATCACTACTGAAAGAGGCAAGGAAAATGTTAACCTATTTTCTAACATCACCGGAATCAACATTTGGTGTTCCATCACTCAGGATGATGATCCAAAAGAACCATGTTGGAGAATCTCTATTAGGAGTAGAGACTATGTCATTAACGGTGTCGCTACTGAATTTGGTGGAGGCGGACACGCTCAAGCAAGTGGAGCAAAAATTGCAACTCTTGCAGAACTACCAAAATTCATCGATGCTTTGGATGCTTTAATTAAGTAAAACTAACAAAACAAATATGAGCCCCTATTATCGGGGCTTTTTATTTTATAAATTCTCGTGATAATTAATATATTTTTTAGTAATATATTTATATGTTCGTCCCTCTAAGAATTATCTCTGGATATTCATTTCTACAAAGTGGATTAACTATGGAGAAAATCTCTCGTAGTGTTTTTTCTAATAGTTATCTTGGAGCGGGACTTGCAGATTTTAATTATTTATATGGTGTTCCTCATTTTTTTGAGGAGATGAATAAAATAAAAAAGAAAGCCATTATTGGTATATCCGTTTTAATTAATGACTATTCTTTAGTGCTTTATGCCTTAAATGAAGATGGCTATAAAAATTTAATTAAAGTATCCGCACTTGTTTCTAAAGGAGAATCGGTTGAAAATTATCTTTTAGATAATCACTCTGGCTTATTAGGTGTATTAGAAGCTAACTATAACGCTTTTCCACTTGAATTTGATAATCATGACTTTGCTAAAAAAGTCGCCAAATTATCTAACTTAGTGGATATGTTCTATATCGGAGTAGAAGTTAATGATAAAAGTGATATCCCTTATATAGAAAAAGTTAGAGAGTTTGCCTCTAATCACACTTATCAAACAGTGGCTTTTCCGCGAATTCAATATCAAAAGAAAAATGAGGCGATTACTTTAGATATCTTAAACGCCATTGATAAAGGTGAAAAAATTGAAGAAAAAGTTAAAATAGGAGAGCAATATTTTAAATCAATCGAAGCCTTTGAATCTTTATATAATAAAGAAGAAATTGATTTGACCGTAAAAATACTAGAGTCCACTACTTTTGATTTTAATAAAAAACGCGGTGAATTATATCACTATCCAGTAAGTAATTCAGTTGACACTTTAAAAAGAAAAGTTCATCAAGGTTTAAAAGATAAAGGGATTCTCGATCAAAAACATATCGAAAGATGTAAAAAGGAACTTGATGTCATTATTGAAATGGGGTTCCAAGATTATTTCTTAATTGTTTCTGATTATGTGAATTACGCAAAAAATAACGATATTTTAGTTGGTCCAGGAAGAGGTTCTGCAGCGGGATCACTAGTCTCATATTGCTTAAACATTACTGAAGTAGACCCATTAGATTATGATTTACAGTTTGAAAGATTTTTAAATAAAGCAAGAAAAACCATGCCAGATATTGATGTTGACTTTATGGACACCAAGCGAGAAGACATGGTCGAATATATGAGAAGGACATATGGAAACGATAAAGTGGCCTATATTGTCGCTATTCAAACAATTCAAGCTAAACAAGCTCTTCGAGACATTGGAAGAATTTATGACATTCCAACTAGACACATCGATTTATTATCTAAATCTATTCCTGATAAAGTTAATTTAAGAGAAGCTTATAAAACTGTTCCTCAATTTAAAACATTAGTCGATAGTGATAAATATTTTTTAGAAATAGTCTCTCTAGCGTCTAAAATTGAAGGCTTACCGAGACAAGCTGGGACTCACGCAGCAGGTATTGTTTTAAATCAAGATTCATTAACTGATGTCATTCCAGTCACAATTGATTATGAAAATCATTACACTGTGCAATATGAAAAAGACTACCTTGAACCACAAGGTATTCTGAAGATGGATTTTTTGGCGATTAGAACTTTATCAATTATTGAATATTGTTTAGAGCTAGTTAATGAAAATCATCATTTGAATTTAGATTTCTATCATCTTCCTTATCTTGATAAGGAATGCTTTGAATTATTTAAAAATCTACAGACCATTGGTATTTTCCAACTTGAAAGTTCAGGGATGAAAAATGCGATTAAAATTCTTAAGCCAGAATCATTTAATGATATCGTCGCCTTAATCGCTTTATTTAGACCTGGACCAATGGATAATATTAAAGATTATGCAGATAGAAAAGCCGGAAGAATCAAACCAAAATATTTATCTAAAGATGTCGAAGAAATATTATCTTCTACTTATGGAGTATTAATCTATCAAGAACAAATCTCTTCTTTAGCTATAAAAATGGCGGGATATTCTCCAGAAGAGGCCGACTTATTTAGACGCGCAGTGTCTCATAAAGAAAAGTCAGTTCTAGAAAGTAGTAAAAAACAATTTGTCACTGGCTCCATTAAAAATGGATATACAGAAAAAGACGCGACTCAGATGTTTAATAGCATCTTAAAATTCGCTAATTACGGATTTAATAAATCTCACGCGGTGGTTTATGCGATTATTGCCTGTCGAATGGCCTATTTAAAATACCACTACCCACTTGAATTTTATGCCTCAATATTAACGATTTCTTCAGGAGGAACTGACGCCAAATTTGGCGATTATGTCTCTGAACTTAAGAAAAGAAAATTAAAAGTATTACTTCCTGATATTAATAAAAGCGACAAATACTTTGTCATAGACAAAGACGGGCTATTATTCCCGCTCAATATGATTAGAGGGGTAAATGTTGATGTCACTAATAAGATAATTGATGAAAGACATTTAAAAGGAGAATTCACTGATTTCTTTAATTTTGTTAGCCGTATGTATTCTCAAAATGTCAGTGAAACTGTTTTATTAAAAATCATCAATTCTGGAGCGTTAGATATTTTTAATAAAAATAGAGAAACTTTAAGAGCTACTCTCCACTACGCCTATCAACTCGCAGAACTATCTTTAGATAATGAAGGACAATTAATATTAGATTCAACTTTAGATCATCAAAAACAATATTTTGAAGTGAAAGATGATCCACTCACTAACTTAAATTATGAATATGAAGAACTTGGCATAATGTTAAGCGATAATCCGCTTCGCTATAAAAAAGACTTACTGGATAAATTTAAAGTAGTAAGTATCGCTGATATCTCTAGTTCGGTGGGCTACATTAATATCGCAGGAATTGTCTCTTCAATTAAAGTGATTAAATCAAAGAAAAATAATACTTCGATGGCCTTTATGAAAGTGTTTGATGAAGACGGAGAAATTGAAGTTATTGTCTTTGCAAAAGTATATGAAAGAGTGTTTTCTCTTTTAGAGAAAAATAACATCTTATTAATTAACGGACGACACGATCAAAAAGAAGATAAAGATAGCTTTATCGCTAATGAAATAAAACTACTTGAGGAATAAATTATGGGGAAATTAACAATTATTGATGGCAATTCACTTTTATTTAGAGCCTATTTTGCTACAGCATATCCTGGAATGGAAATTATGCGTAATCAAGATGGCATTCCTACTAATGCCATTTTTGCCTTTAGTAATATGATTAATAAAATAATTTCTTCATTAAAAGAAGGAGAAGGAATTATTGTGGCTTTTGACGCCGCTAAACATAATTTCCGTCATGATGCTTTAGAAACTTATAAAGCCAACCGTAAACCAGCCCCTAAAGAATTAGTCGAACAATTCCCAATTGCTAGAGATTTCTTAAGGAACTTTGGTATTTTTCAATTTGAAGAAGAAGGTTTTGAAGGAGATGATATCGCAGGCACTATTGCCAAAAAAGCAGAAGCAGCAGGCTATGAAGTGACAATTTATACTTCTGATCGAGATTTCCTTCAATTAGTGGATAATAAAATCACAGTGAACATCATTAGAAAAGGTTTATCTGATGTTGTCGCTATGACTCCAAGTTTAGTAAAAGAAACATATGGATTTGCGCCAATTCAAATCATTGATTATAAAGGATTAAGAGGAGATAGTAGCGATAATCTTCCTGGTATACCAGGAATTGGAGAAAAAACTGCGGTTAAATTAATCGAAGAATATGGTTCTTTTGATAATATCATCGCTCACGCTGAGGAAATCAAAGGAAAGGTCGGAGAAGCGATTAAAGAAAATAAAGAAATTGGTCGCATTTCTCGAGATTTAGCGATCATTAAAACCGACATTGATTTACCTTTTAGCATTGACGATACAATTTATGAAGGCTATTCCTTTAAAGCGATAAATGAATTCTGTCAAAAATATGGTCTAAAACAATTCTTGTCTAAGGTCTCACATAAATGGAAAAAAAGTGAGGGAGGAGTTGCTTTAGAAGTGAACAAAGTTTCTTCTTTAGAAGGATTAGAGTTAGATAAAGAATTTGGCATCGCTTTAGATTATGAAGATTATGAAGACTATTACCGTTCAGAAATTTTTGGTGTGGCCTTAAGCGATAAAAAACATCACTACTACATTTCCCTTGAAGACGCTAAAAAAGATAAAAAGCTTTTAGATATTTTAGAGTCTAGTGAATATAAAAAATACTGTTTTGACTATAAGGCTATTAAAGTATCTTTATCTAATAATGACATAGTCATTAACGGATTAGAATTTGATATTTTAATTGCTTCATATTTATTAGACACGACGATTAAAAATAGCCCTCAATCTGTCTTTAATTTATATGGAGTAGATATGTCTAACAAAGATAAAGAAGATTCAATGAGCCTATTCAGTAGTGAAAATCCTGACTACACATGTCAAATTGCTTATAATTCCTATGCTTTAGCTAGTAAAGTAAAAGCGGAATTAGTAAAAATCTCTACATATGATTTATATGAATCTGTGGAATTACCTTTAATTGATACACTTGCGAATATTGAAATTGAAGGCTTCCCACTAGACACAAAAGTATTAGATGAATTCGGAGATGTTTATAAAGCCAAATTAAAAGAGATAGAACAAGAAATCTATGATTTAGCGGGTGAAAAATTTAATATTTCATCATCTAAACAAACCGCTGTTATTTTATATGAAAAGCTAGGCTTACCATCAAATAAAAAAGGTTCTACTTCTTTTGATAATTTAAAAGAACTTGTCAATAAACATCCAGTGGTTAATAAAATTTTAGAATATCGTAAATACTCTAAACTTATTTCCACTTATATCGAAGGATTAAAGCCTCATGTTTATAAAGACGGAAAGATCCATGCTTGCTTTAATCAAGCCTTGACTCAAACCGGAAGATTATCTTCTTCTAATCCAAATTTACAAAATATTTCGATAAGAGACGAAGAAGGAAAAATGATTAGAAAAGCATTTTATTATCCTCATCATGAATATGAGATTTTAAGTCTCGATTATTCTCAAATTGAATTACGTATTTTAGCCCATCTTTCGGGGTGTGAATCTTTAAAGAAAGTTTTCGAATCTAACGAAGATATTCATACCGCTACTGCTAAAAAAGTTTTTAACCTAGAAGGCGAACCAACTCCTTTACAAAGAAGAAAAGCAAAAGCGGTCAATTTCGGTATCATTTATGGGATTAGTGACTGGGGATTAAGCGAACAACTTGAAATCCCAGTTAATGAATCTAGAGAAATTATTAATAGCTTTTATAAAGCTTTCCCAGAAGTAAATGAATTCTTTAAAGATTTACTCTCTAAAGCGATGGAAAATGGCTATGTCTCGACAATGCTTGGAAGACGAAGATATTTAAGAGAACTTCATGATTCTAATTATCAAGTTAGAGAATTTGCCAAGCGTGCGGCGATGAACGCCCCAATTCAGGGAAGTGCCGCTGATTTAATTAAAATAGCCATGATACGCTCAGAAAAAGCTCTTAAAGATGCAGGGTTAAAAACAAAAATGGTGTTACAAATTCACGACGAATTAATATTCAAAGTGCCAAAAGAAGAAAAGGAGAAAGCCTACGAAATAGTCAAATCTATTATGACTAGCGCGATGGATTTATCTGTCCCGCTAGAGGTTGATGGAGGATTTGGTCTATCTTGGTATGACTGTAAATAAATATGCCTGAATTACCAGAAGTAGAAACTGTTAAAAAAGTTTTAATTCCAATTGTTAAAGATCGAAAAATTTTAAAGATCGATGTTTTAAGAAGCTCCACAATTGAAGGCGATGTTGAAGAATTTATTTCTAACCTTCAAGGACAAACATTTTTAAATATAACTCGTATAGGAAAATATCTTATATTTCATCTAACTAATAACGTAGTAATGCTTTCTCATTTACGCATGGAAGGGAAGTATTATGAATTAGAAGAATCTGACTCTAATTCTAAATACGCGAGAGTGGTATTTCATTTAGATAATGGACATAAACTAAGTTACGATGATTCAAGATGTTTTGGAATTTTAAAATTATCAAACGAACAAGATTATTTAAAAGAAGAAATGATTGCTAAACTTGGTCCTGAGCCATTTGTGATTAAGGATGTCAAATCAATTTTGAAGAAAGTTAAAAATATTAAAAAGCCAATCAAGACCACTTTACTTGATCAAACATTAATGACAGGTTTAGGAAACATTTATGTTGATGAAACCTTATTTGCTAGTAAGATTCATCCTTTGACTCCGGCTAATAAAATCACTGAAAAGCAGTGGCTAAGTATTGTTAGTAACGCTAAAAAGATTTTATCTTTAGCGATTGAATCAGGTGGTTCCACTATTAAAAGCTATCATCCCGGAAAAGATATTGATGGTAATTTCCAAACTAGACTAAAAGTTTATGGCAAATCTGGAGAAATGTGTCCAGAATGTAAGACTCATCAATTCCGTTTTATAAAAGTAGGAGGAAGAGGCACTACATTTTGCCCACACTGCCAAAGAAAAGTTGGTGTTCCACTTAATGTCGCAATTACAGGCAAAATCGCTTCCGGTAAATCCACAGCCACAGAAGTATTTAAAAGTCATGATATAGCGACTTTATCAAGTGATGAAATTGTTAAAGAACTTTATCTAAAAGAAGATGTTGCAAATAAAATTGAGAAATCTTTTAGCTTAAAATTTAAAGATAAAAAAGTTGATAAAGATATTTTAAGAAATTATTTATTAACGCATCCAAAAGATAAAAGAAAACTTGAAAGAATTGTTCATCCTCTTGTGGAAAAAGAAATTATAAATTTCTTATCTTCATCTAAGTCACCAATTAGAGTGGTTGAAGTACCACTACTATTTGAATCTAATTTAGATCGCTATTTTGACGATATTATTGTTATAGATATTGCTAAAGATAAACAAGATGAGCTAATTTCTAATAGAGATAAAGCCAAAGCCTTATATTTAAAAGAAATCAATAAGACCAATAAGATTGATGAGAATATCTTAAAAGCAACTTATATCATAAAAAATGACGGCACAAAGGCCGCCTTTATAAATAAGATAAATAATGTAATTACTGAGCTAAAAAGCTTGGTAAAGTAATTTCTTCTTTACACATTAAAGTTAAGAGTTGTTTTATCTGCTCAATTTTTGGCTTACTTGCAGCATTAGATTGATACATTGTGCAAATATCATCCATAGAATAATTACTTGTAATTATTGTGAATAACTTATTTTTGGCTCTATAAGATAAAATTGGAAAGAGAACATTTTCTCTGACGAAATCACTTTTAAATTCATTACCAAAGTCATCAAGGACTAACATTTCACTATTTTTAAGAGTTTCTAATAAGTCGTTATATCTTGGACTTTTTTGGAAAGCAAGATCTGTTAATTCTTTAAATCTTTCTGGTACATCAATAAAGGAAATGGAATTATAGGCTTGGTTTCTAGCCGCATCAACACATAATGTTGCGGCAAAAAATGATTTGCCTGTAGACATATCACCTTTAATATAAATCCAACCATTAGATTTTTTATCTAAAGCAGACTCTTTATATTTTCTTAAGATTTCTCTTTTGCATTTACTATTTACATTAGAAATATCGGTTTTAATATGGTTATCAAAAAATTCTTCACCAAAATCAATAACCGCAAATCTCTTTTTAAAATTCACTTGTTCTAAATATTTTTTACAAGGAAGGATATTACGATCCACTACTCCTTCTTCATAGGTAATATTAGTAACTAGGTATTTTGGTTCTTTGTTACAATATTTTAATCCCTTACAGTTTTTGCAGTTTTTTACATCCTCTGAAAAATCAAAGATTTTTGGAGCGTTTTCTCTAATTTGTTCATCGCTTAAGCCAAGTTTCTTACAATAGCGATAAGCAATTTCATTATCAAAAATTGACTCTTCAATCTGTCTTAAGAACTTTTCTGAAATGGTGATGTTTTGTTCGACTTTTAATCTTTCCATATTAACGGTCCTCGAAGAAGCTCATGATATCGTCATCTTCACTAGCACTTTCTTCAGCTTGACTTACTGAAGGGGCTTGTTCCGCTTTGTTACTAGACGATTTCTTCACTTGTTTCTTTTTGTCTTTCGTATAGTTGTTTCTTAAATATTCCATCGCATCCACTGCGGTTTCTACATTTTCTCTAGATAAACTAGCAGCAATCTTTTCAGCACTATATCTACTGAAGACGTTATTGTTCATTGTCAGAACGAAATCAATAACGACATTAATTACTGGGTTAGCCAAATTAAAATCTTTACTAAGATTATCAATAATATTCAAATCTGCTCTTGCTGGCTTAGTGCCATTTTGTAAAACAGACAGCACTTCTTTAGGGGAAGTAACTTCAAACCACTTAATTTTAGCGGCTAAACCATCATCTCCAATGACAGTGTTTTTACTTCTACGGTTAGATTTTCTACTCGCGGTAGAATAGCTAACTTCATTTTTAAGATCTTCATTAACTTGGGCTAAATCCACTCTTTTGCCTTTTTCTTTTTCTGGAGAATAGCAATTAGCCACTACATGAGCGCTAACTTCTTCGCTTACTCCATATAAAGTTGATAATCTTTCAATTTCTTTCATTTCTTTTTTAGTGAAGGCATTTTCAGAAATTTGGCTCTCTTCTTTTAAAGAAGCGAAGAAAGAATCATAGCTAAATTCAGTAGTGATTTTACTTCTATTTCTTCCAGCAATTGTGCCTTTATTTTTAGAAGCTTGTAAGAAAGCAGCGTCCTCAAAATCTGGATGAAATACATCATTAAATGATGTAGAGATGTCATCCCCCGCAGTTTCAAGATGATGTACTTCATAAACTCGCTTCATTTTGTTAGCGTCACTTTCCCCAATTGCTTGAATTAATAAGCCAAATAATAAAGTGTCACCAAAAAAGTCTTGTGGAGTTTTTGGGGCAAGTAGCTCATAGTGATAGATTTTGACATCCTTAATTTTCTCTAATTTAGTTTTCACTAAACCAACAGCCTCTAATAATTTCCTTCCTTCTAAAAACGCTCCTGGAGTCATTTTCATTCTCGCCAAGAATTGCTCATGAGAAGAATAAGAAAGTACTTTTTGGTTTTTTGATTCGCTCCAAAAAGAGAAATAAATTGCTAAAGCCGCATAGCCGATGATCGGTTGATATAGATTGGTAATTGTTTCTCGGTCATAGTCTGCTAGTAAAGTCGAAACTCTAACTTCAAACATGTCTTGCTGTGATAAAACAACCATTTCTATACCTCCCCTTTTGAGTATGATTATGCCAAGTAAAAATAAGGCTTGTAAATATAAAAAATTTATAATTTTTATGTGGAAAAAGTTTTCCACAACAACACCAAAAAGATTTATACATAGTATAAATCAAATATATTTTTAACCTATCTTTTAGACTTATCCACAATGCATTTTGTGGAAAAAGAAATGCAAAGTATTTTTTAATTAATTAAAAGTGTTCTATAATAGACGCGTGCTATTTTATTGAAATAGCAAAACGGGGTAAAAAAATATGATTAAAAAAATCGCAGTCTTAACAAGCGGAGGTGACGCTCCAGGAATGAATGCTTGTGTTAGAGCAGTCATTAGAGCCGGATTAGCTAGAGGCGTCGATATGTACGTCGTATATGATGGCTTAAAAGGTTTAGTTGAAGGTAGAATTCAACAAGTAACAAAAGACTTTACACAAGACATTATCAATCGAGGCGGCACTATTATTAGAAGTGCCAGACTTCCAGAGTTTAAAGATCCTAAAGTTTCTAAAAGAGCCGCTAACATTCTTCAAGATTTTGAAATCGATGCTTTAGTCGGTATCGGAGGAGATGGTACCTTTAGAGGATTAAACGATTTAGCGAAAAACGGTATTAAAGTCGTTGGTATTCCAGGCACAATTGATAACGATGTAGGAAGTACAGAACAAACCATCGGTTTCTCCACTGCTTTAAACACAATTTGTGAATGTGTTGATAAACTCAAAGATACTTCTGGGTCTCATCAACGTTGTTCCTTAATTGAAGTTATGGGTAGACACTGTGGTGACCTCGCCTTATATGCTGGTTTAGCAGAAGGTGCTGAAGGTGTAATTTGTGTTGAACACCCATTAAAAGAAGATGTCTTATTTAGAAAACTTCGTAAGATGAAGGCGCAAAATAAGAACCACGCTATTATCTTAGTCAGTGAAAATCTTCTTGATATTCATGAACTTGCAAAGAAAGTTGAAGATGAAACTGGATTCGATACAAGAACTGAAGTTCTTGGTAGACTTCAAAGAGGTGGCTCTCCATCTGCTGAAGATAGAGTTTTAGCTGCTAGAATGGGCGCTAAGAGCATTGATATCGTCTTGAGCAATGATCCTACTAGTAAAGTCGTTGGTGTTAGAGGCGGACAAATCATCGACTTACCAATCGCCGAAGCCGTTGAAATGAAACACGAACACACACATGGCTTAAGAGATTTAATCGATTTATTACAATAATCATATTTATATAAAAAAGAAAGGTAGCCCGCTATTGTATTGCGGAGGAAATTAATTATGAAAATTCAACAACATGATGGTTCAATCATTGAAATTGAAAAGTCCTCAAAAGAGGCATTCGAAGTATTAAACCATTCCACTAGCCATCTTATGGCAGAGGCCATTAGTGAGTTATATCCAACTGCAAAGTTTGGATTTGGCCCAGCTATAGAAGAAGGTTTCTATTATGATATCGACTTTGAAGAGCAAATCGGAGAAGAAGATTTAAGAAAAATCGAAAAGAAAATGCACGAACTTTCATCTAAAGATGAAAGAATCGTGAGAGAAGTCTTAAGCAAAGAACAAGCTTTAGAAAGATTTAAAGATAATCCTTATAAAGTGGAATTAATTAAAGATATTGATGAAGATATCACTATTTTTACTCAAGGAAAATTCACTGATCTTTGCCGTGGACCACATATCTTAAGTACCGGTCAAATTAAATACTTTAAATTATTAAATTTAGCAGGTGCTTATTGGAGAGGTGATTCTAAAAATAAGATGCTTGTTAGAATCTATGGAACTTCTTGGTTCTCACAAGCTGATTTAGAAAATCATCTTAATGTTTTAGAAGAACGTAAGAAAAGAGATCACCGTATCTTAGGCAGACAACTCGGTTTATTCATGCTTTCAGAATATGGTCCAGGATTCCCATTCTGGCTCCCTAACGGCATGATTATGCTTGAAGAAATTAAGAAATATTGGAGAGAAATCCATACTCGATATGGCTATCAATTCATCAACACTCCAATTGTCTTATCTCGTGAATTATGGGAGACTTCAGGACACTGGGACCACTATCAAGAAAATATGTACACCACTAAAGTGGATGACAAAGATTTCGCGATTAAGCCAATGAACTGTCCAGGAAGTATCTTAGTTTATAAAAATTCCTTACACTCCTATAAAGATTTACCAATTAGACTTGCCGAACTTGGTTTAGTCCATAGACACGAAGCTAGTGGGGCTCTTAACGGCTTATTTAGAGTAAGAAGCTTTACTCAAGATGACGCTCATACTTATGTTAGAGAAGACCAAATTGAAGACGAAATTACCTCCATCATTAAACTCTATGATGAGATTTATAATGTCTTTGGTTTAGACTATAAAATTGAATTATCCACTAGACCAGAAGAAGGTTATATTGGAGATATCAATATTTGGAACAAATCCGAAGCTATTTTAAAGGATGTTTGTTTAAAAACTGGTAAAGAATTTAAGATTAATCCAGGAGATGGAGCATTCTACGGACCTAAACTTGATTTCAAACTTAAAGACAGTATGAATAGAGTCTGGCAATGCGGCACTATTCAACTTGATATGAATTTACCTGAAAGGTTTGAATTATTCTACATTAATAAAGATGGAGAAAAAGAAAGACCAATCATGATTCATAGAGCGTGTTTAGGTAGTATTGAAAGATTCACTGGTATGATTATTGAAAACTTTGCTGGAGCCTTCCCTTGCTGGTTTGCTCCTGTGCAAGTCAACATTCTTCCAGTCAACAACGAATTCCATTTAGAATACGCGAAAAAAGTTAAGGAATGTATGTTAAAAGAAGGATTTAGAGTCGAACTTGATGACGCTAATGAAAAGCTCGGTTATAGATTAAGAAATAGCCAAGTTAGAAAGATTCCTTACACTATTGTTATTGGAGATAATGAAAGAGATAACGGTACTGTTACTTACCGAAAATACGGACAAAAAGAACAAGTCACTGTCTCTTTAGAAGAATTCAATAAACTTCTTAAAGAAGAAGTCGAATCAAAAAAACGTTAAAAAACACTTTACTATTAGATATATCTAGTAGTAGAATAAACCACGCAAAATAAGGTAGAAAGCAGAGGCACCCGCTTCTCGCCAGATCGATTCAGTATTGATTGGCTAACAACTACATTCTTGGGGTTAAGATTGTTACGGGTGCAATATGCTTGCATCCGTTTTTTGTAAAAAGGAGATGATACTTATCCAAGAGCAAGAATATGGCAAAAAGCCAAATAACCAACCAAAAGATCTCGTCAACGAACTAATTAGATTCCCAAGTGTTCGATTAATCGGACCAGAAGGAGAACAATTAGGGGTTATGTCCGCAAGAGAAGCACAATTAGAAGCTAATAAATATAATTTAGACTTATTATGTGTTGCTCCTAACGCCACTCCACCAGTGTGCAAAATCATTAACTACGGTAAATACCGTTACGAACAACAGAAAAAAGCGAAAGAAAATCGTAAGAATCAAGTTCGTATTGAAGTTAAAGAAATTCAACTCACACCACAAATTGGTTTACATGATATGGAAACCAAGGCTCGTGCCGCTACTAAGTTCTTAGCAGCTGGTAACAAGATTAAAGTTGGAGTTAGATATCGCGGAAGACAAATGACTCACTTAGAGGTTGGAGAAGAAACTCTTAATAAGTTCATCGAATTACTAGGCGACGCCGCGGCGATTGAAAAACCTGCCGCAATGGAAGGTCGCTGGTTAATTGCAGTATTAGCGCCAAAAAGAAAGTAGGAGGAAATTAATATGCCAAAAATGAAAAGCAAACGTGCTTTAATGAAAAGAATTAAAGTCACTGGCAGCGGAAAAGTCACAAGACATCACGCTTACACATCACATTTAGCCCCACACAAAACCACAAAACAAAAGAGACACTTAATGAAAGGTGCAGCCTTACACAAGACTGACTATAAGAGAGTTAAGTATCTCATTGTGAAGTAAGGAGGATTAGACCATGAGAGTTAAAGGTGGAACAGTCACACACGCTCGTCGTAAAAGAATGCTCAAAAGAGCAAAAGGCTACTTCGGCAGCAAACACTTACTTTACAAAACTGCGAAAGAACAAGTCATGCACAGCTTACGCTATGCGTACATCTCTCGTAGAACTGTCAAAAGAGATTACAGAAAATTATGGATCAGACGTATCAACGCTGCATGCCGTATGAATGATATCTCTTATAGCAAGTTCATGTATGGATTAAAAGTTGCTAACGTTCAAGTTAACAGAAAAATGTTATCCGAATTAGCAATCAACGATCCTCAAGCATTTGCCGATTTAGTTAAGACAGCTAAGAAAAACGTTAAATAATTATTATAATTATTTATAAAGCCTGGTTTCCCAGGCTTTTTCTTATTCTATAATTTTTACTTCAATATTTCCTAATGCTTCATTAATTAAAGATTCGTAGTCAAACTTCTCTTCATATTCTTTTGCTTCCTCTAATTTAGGAGCGGTTTTAGGAGCTTTAGGAGTAAAGATCGTGCAGCAATCTTCATATGGTCTAATCGAAATATCATAGGTATCAATCTTTTTAGATAATTTAATGATTTCTAATTTATCCATCGTCGCACATGGTCTAATGACTGGAGTAGAAGTTACTTCATTAATTGTGGCCATTGATTGAAGAGTTTGACTCGCTACTTGCCCTACCGATTCTCCAGTAGAAATAACAGGGCAATTTCTTCTTCTAGCAAGTTTACTTGCTAAGCGATACATCATTCTTCGCATAATGGTGATGCAATAGCTTTCAGGGGCGTTATCATAGATTGCTTCTTGAATCTTAGTAAAAGGAACAATATGTAATCTAATGCGTTCTTGATATCTATTTAAGACTTTTAGTAAGTCTTCAAGTTTATAAATAACACCTTGTTGGGTATATGGAGGAGAAGCAAAATGAATACATTCAATTGTCACTCCTCGTTTCATAAGTAAATAGGCTGCGACAGGAGAGTCAATTCCTCCAGAAAGCATATGCATCGATTTCCCTGCTACT
>CAMUVS010000012.1 GCA_947164155.1 uncultured Caryophanales bacterium
GCTTCTTGATCAGCTCAGCCGGATCAAACTGTATACCCGCCTTTCCTGGTTCCTACAAAAGCCTAAAAACTAGAAAAAACTGATTTTAAAAATTAGACGTTCTCATCAAACCTCTTTTTGATGTGCAAAATTTCAAAAAGAATGTTCATATAATGGCGTCTTTCTTGTTTGTTAAATGTAATGGTAAAAGTACAGGTCAAATAGACAACAACAACCGCGACTCCATCAATGATCAGTTTAATAAATTTCTTATCATCTAATGGCATAAAGAAATGTAATAATAAACCAATACCTACTGTGATTAAGGCGGTTAGACCAGCTTTACCATAAACTGACATAAAATAATGTGAAATAGAAATACCAAGATATTTCTTATATGAAATATTATTAAGGAATAAACCAATTATACCAGCTATTAAAACAGCAATTGAGGCACCAAATGCACCCCAGAATGAAGATAAAGCAAATGATAATCCAACGTTAATAACAGCACGAACAATACTGTTAATTGCAAGTGGCTTAATATGACCATGTAAATACATAGCATTTCCTAATGGGATTTGTGGTAAATCAACTAGATTTAAGGCGCTAATAGCGATAATTGCATAATAGATAACAGAATATGATTCAAATAAGCTTTGCCCAGGTCCAGGAACAAGAGGATGTTCAATAGTAGCAGCACCTTGCATCCAAACATGAACAAATTCATATCCAACAGAAATGAAACCAACAATAATTAAAGAAATTACACAGAATTGAAGTTTGCCAACTTTTTCCGTTAAGGACTGTAAGTGAGCAATTTTTTCTTCTTTAGTTCCAGTAGATTCAGTTCTAGCAATCTTGGCCATAAACGAACCAGAAAATGCCTCACCAAACATAAAGATGTATGTCTCCATAGTAGAAACTAAGGTGAACAAAGTAACCTGGAAGGCACTAGAAACAATTCCTAAAATAAATGGGGTAATGGTAATAGTTAGTCTACCAAACAAGGCAATAATAAATCCCCACCCAGAGAATGAGATGACATCTTTTCTTTCTGTTTTATCAATGCTTTTACGAAGATTAAGTCTAATTTTTAAATATGTGCGCATGTAAATAAATCTCAACGCAATAGCAAGAATACCGCTTGCGACGTTAACGCACACAATACCAATAACGCCCCATCCTAAATAGATTGAACATAAAGATAAACCAAGATAAGAGACTTTTTGAATAATATCAAAAGTCTTAATCATGCTAAATTTTTCATAAGTTGAAATAACGCCAGTAAATACACTTGATGGTAGGGAAATTAAAGAATAACCACCAACAATTAAAAACATATATTTCAATGTCGTGATTTGATCTGGAGTGTATGAGCTTTTAAATGTATAAGGTGCAATGAAGAACAAAACAAGAATGACAATGACAAAGAATAAATCAGCAAATAGATATAGTTTGAAAATGCCAGAAAGGAATCTTTCAACACCCTCTTTATCATTTGCGGCTCTTAATTTAGCAAGTTTAGTCGAAATAGTCTGGCCTAAACCAAAATCCATTAAGAAAAGATTGATTATGGAAGTAGAAAGACCATAAATTCCATAGTTATCTTGACCGACGTGTTGAATAATAATCGGAGTCAAGAACAATCCATAAGCAACACTAATTAAAATAGCAACGTAGCCTAAAACTGTGCCGATGGCAATATTCTTTTTACTTTTATGTTCTATTCGTTCAACGTTTGTTTCGTCACTAATTGCTTTACCCATAAATTACCTTATAAAGCGTTATATCGATTATACAATTTACAAATTATTTGTAAAGAAAAGAAAATCATTTATAAATAGTTTTTAAGACGCAGAAGACAAAAAATTATACGTTTTTAGAATAATTATGGCTGTTTTGCGCAAAAAAACCGCTATTTCTAGCGATTTGATTAATTACTTATATTGTCTTTCTAACCAGTTCATATATTCGCCGCTTTCGACGTGTTTAAGCCACTCCTGGTTCTCTAGATTCCACTTAATGGTAGCCTGTATTCCTGTGTCGAAATTATGTTCAGGTTTCCAACCTAGTTCTGTCTCAATCTTAGTTGGATCCATCGCATATCTAAGGTCGTGACCAGGGCGATCTTTAACGTAGGTGATTAATGATTCAGGTTTACCTAACGCTTTTAAAATGGTCTTCACTACTTCAAGGTTAGTTCTTTCATTATGTCCGCCGATATTATAAACTTCGCCGTCTCTACCATGTCTAACTATTAAGTCAATCGCGGTGCAGTGGTCGCCTACATAAAGCCAGTCTCTGACATTTTCACCTTTGCCATATACAGGTAATGGTTCATCTCTTAATGCTTTTTGAATCATTAATGGAATAAGTTTTTCTGGAAAATGATATGGCCCATAGTTATTACTACATCTAGAAATGGTAACTGGTAACTTAAATGTGCGGTGATAAGCAAGCACTAATAAGTCTGCACTAGCCTTAGATGCACTATATGGACTAGAAGTATGAATTGGGGTGTCTTCATGGAAGAATAAATCAGGTCTATCTAATGGTAAATCGCCATAGACTTCATCAGTAGAAACTTGATGATATCTTTTAATTCCGTATTTACGGCAAGCATCCATTAAAACTTGAGTACCTAAAATATTGGTTTTTAGGAAGATTTCAGGATTTTCAATGCTTCGATCAACGTGAGATTCAGCTGCAAAATTAATTACATAATCAAAATGCTCTTGTTCAAATAATTTGAACACTGCTTCTCTATTACAAATATTTTCATGAACAAATTTAAAGTTAGGTTTATTCATAATAGGAGCTAAGGTTTCCATATTTCCAGCATATGTTAATGCATCAATACAAACATATTGATCTTCAGGATATTTATTCACCATAATATGAAGGAAGTTTCCTCCAATGAATCCTGCTCCTCCAGTAACTAAGAATTTTGCCATGCTATTTTTCCTCCTTATAAGGTCCTAATATATTTCTTTTAGCGTCTTTTCGGCCTCTTCTTATCATTTTAAATTTCGCGTGTTTATTCTTCTCGTAAAGAAGAATCTTAATTCTATCAATAATTATGTCGTGTTTATATTTCTTTTTGAAAAACTTCTTGTTTCTTTTATATAGATATAATCCGTTACGATATCGATAATAATATCTAATTAGTGGATGATTAAGCGCGGTCACTTTTTTACCTAATAAATTATGGCTTTCTGGATTACCCATCGTGTGCAGTAAAGAAACTTCATTAATATAGCCCACTTTTTTTCCAATTGAATAGAACTGCTCACATAAATCAAAGTCTACCCAATCGATAAATAACTCTTCTTTAAAACCACTTATTTTCTGATAGTCTTCATTTTTAATGAAATTACCAGAAGTTAACAAGAATTGTTCTTCCACTAATTTTGCTTCTTTTGAGTCGCTATTAAAGTTAAGACCAATAATCGCATAATCACTAGAATATTTTTCTAAATAAGTTTTAACAATATCTAATTTATCAATCGGAAAGATAGAGTCTTGATCCATAGTTAAGGTAAAGTCTACTTTATCTTTAATTGATAATTCTAAGCCCTCTTTGAGTGCTTTAGCGATACCTTTATTCCCATCTAAAGACTTATAGAAAACATTTGGGTACTCTTTTAACTTATTAATGACTTCTTCATTATATGAAGTAGAGTTATCAATAACGAATAGTGTATGCAAAAAAGATTGATAACTTTTAATGTTTTCAACTACTTCTTTATCTGGGTTATATAAAACTACAACTCCATCAATAATCATTACCTAATTCCTTTAAATATCTATCAACTGCGTCTTCCCATTTTGGAAGTAAATTAAATCCCGCTTTTGTAAGTGAAGATTTGGACATTCTACTATTAAGAGGCCTTTTTGCTTGATTTGGATTAATCTTTAAATACTCTTCAGTAGTAATAGGATTAACTTTTACATTAGTAATCCCTTTAGCTTTATAAATATATTTAGTGAAATCATACCAAGAACAGAATCCTTCATTAGTAGCGTGATATACACCAAATTTATCTGTTTCCATCATATCCGCCATCAAGTTAGCAAGATCATAAGTATAAGTTGGTGAGCCAATTTGATCACAAACTATATTTAATTCGTCTTTAATCTTAGATAACTTCAACATTGTTTTGATGTAATTGTTACCGTTAATCCCAAATACCCAAGAAATACGAATAATAAAGTGTTTATTAGTTTCGCCAATAACAAAGTCTTCTCCTTGAGACTTAGTCTTGCCATATATAGATAAACCATCTTTAGGAGAATCTACTTCAAAAGGAGCGGTTCCTTCTCCGTCAAATACATAGTCAGTTGAGATATAAAACATTTTTGCCCCGACTTTATTAGCAGCGTTAGCGATATATTTAGGACCTAAAGAGTTAACTTTATAAACTAGGTCAGGCATTTCTTCAGCTTTGTCCACTGCAGTCCAGGCTGCATTATGCATAATAACATCAGGTTTATATTCTAAGACAAATTGATTAACTGCTTTCTCATCGGTGATGTCTAATTCATCCTTATCGATACCTAAAACCCTACAGTAGCCCCGCTCTTTTAGGATTCTAACGCAGTCAAAACCTAGTTGTCCTTTTACTCCAGTAACTAAGATTTTTAAGTCTTTATTCATTTAAAATAATCCTTTGCTATCATCAAATAATAACTGTACTTTGTCTTTCTCTGATAAAACTGGTTCCCCATCTAAAGGCCACTTCACTCCAACTTCAGGATCGTTCCACATGAAGCCACCTTCATCTTCAGGATGATAAAACTCATCAACTTTATAAACAAAAGTAGCGGTTTCACTTAAAACGTAAAAGCCGTGCGCAAATCCTTTAGGGATTAGGAACTGATTTCCTTTTTCTGCGGAAAGAACAACACCAAAATATTTGCCAAATGTTGGAGAATCTTTTCTTAAATCAACCGCCACATCGTATACTTCTCCTTCAATCACTCTTACGAGTTTTGTTTGAGGGAATTTCTTTTGATAATGTAAACCTCTAAGTACACCTTTTTTGCTTTTAGATTGATTATCTTGGATAAAGTTAAAAACTAATCCAGCTTTATCAAAGTTTTCTTTTTGATATGTTTCCATAAAATAACCGCGATTATCGCCGTATTTTTTTACTTCAATGACATATACACCCTTAATTGGGGTTTCTATAAATGTAAAATTACCAAATGTCTTTTCCATACTATAGTGACTTCACTTTTCCACTTGCAACATTTAATAAATGTTGTCCATATTGATTTTTTGCCATTGAATTACCAATTTCCAATAATTTTTCTTTGGAAATCCAACCATTTGTGTAGGCAATTTCTTCAGGACAAGAAATCTTTAAGCCCATCTTATCTTCGATAGTCTTCACGAATATTGAAGCTTCCACTAAAGACTCATGAGTTCCGGTATCTAACCAAGTGACACCTCTACCGATTAATTCCACAGATAATTTATGAGCTTGTAAGTACATAACATTTAAGTCAGTAATTTCTAATTCCCCTCTAGCGCTTGGCTTAACTTTTTTAGCCATATTAGAGACACCTTTAGGATAGAAATATAAACCAGTAACTGCGTAATTGCTCTTTGGTTCTTTAGGTTTTTCAACGATTTTAGTTGGGTTATTGTATTCATCAAATTCGACAACACCAAATCTTTCTGGATCGTTAACATAATAGCCAAAAACAGTAGCAAGGCCTTCTTTTTCTGCTCTTTCAACAGATGCTTTTAATTTAGTTTTGAGTCCGTTACCGTAGAAAATATTATCACCAAGAATCATCGCACAAGCATCATCTCCGATAAATTCCTCACCTAATAAGAAGGCTTGAGCAAGTCCATCTGGAGAAGGTTGAACAACATAAGATAGGTTGACACCCATTGATTCACCTTTTCCGAGTAAAGCTTCAAATTTTGGAGTATCTTCTGGAGTAGAGATAATTAAAATATCTCTAATACCCGCTAGCATTAAAATGCTAAGAGGATAATAAATCATTGGTTTGTCATAAATTGGAAGTAATTGTTTACTAGTGACTCTAGTGAGTGGATAAAGTCTAGTTCCACTACCACCTGCTAAAATAATGCCTTTCATGTTATTTCTTTCCTTTCTTCATTCCTAAGTATCTAGCGGCCATATCAGGAAGCCATCTAAATAAAACTGGGATATTAAAATGTATTAATGCTTGTCCTAAGACATAAAGTGCTAATTTTAAGCCTGAATCAGTGCTTTTATATTGATTGAATAGTCCAATATCTTTATGGAACTTACCGGTTTCATAATAACGGTTATATAACTGTTTGAGTTTATATTTGTGTGAGTGGGCAACAACTGCCTCACTAACATAAGCTTTTTTATATCCCGCATCTAAAACGAATTTTGAATAAAGCATATCTTCCGCAAACATGACGTTATAGCCTTGATAGCCATTTAATTCTAAGAAATGTTTTCTTGAGATACAAGAAAATGCGTCACTAGCAAAAAATGCCATCAACTGCATTCTATCAATATCATTTTTAGAAACGATATAGCTATCTTTTGGGTAATTCTTTTTACGAATGTATCTTTCAATTGAATGATTTTGACAGATTTGTCTACCATAAGCATATATAACTTCTTCATTAATAGATGAGGCCAATTTACTAACAGCGTGTTCATCAAAGAAAACAACATCTTGAGAGCAAAGAACAACTAGTTCACTCTCGCAATACTCTTTAATTGCCTTTTCTCTTGTTAATGAATGAGAAAATTCTTCTTTAGTAACTTCAAAACTAGTAATGTTTTTATCTTTGATAAATTGTCGAATTTTATTGTCTAGTTCTTCATCTTCAGAAATGGTCAAAGGAAAAACAAATCGATTAATCTTAACATCTACTTGCTTACTTAAAGCATCGTATAGTCTTATTAATTGCTCGTAGTTTTTATAAATCGGACAAACAATATCAACACTCATCATAATTTGTTAATCCTCACAAGATATTTGAAATATGCGAATTGCATTTTTGAATATTTAAATCTCTTCTCTTTTAAAAGAGCTTTCTTAATCTTTTTATCTTCGGTGTAGTGGGCTATTAAATGAGTTAAATATTTATTTTCTTCACTCATCATTTCTCCATAATACTTCTCTAATGCCAATGCATTTCTTAATCTTTGATGAATAAATCTAGGATCTTTTGGTTTTTTGAAAATCATGTCCCAGTATTTACCAAATTTGGTTTTGGCGCCAATAACATTATTTTCGTGTTGACGATAATGCATATGTGTAGTTTTATCTAAAATAACAGAGCCAAAGCAAACAACAATCTTATATAAAGTCCAATCGTGATGATCAATATATTCTTCGGCGTCGAACATAGTAGCTAACTTTCTAGCTAATTCATTAAAAACAAAAGTACATCCTGGACAAACTGAATTTGATAAAGAGCAAGGGTAATTAATAGGGACATTAACATCAACAAATCCGTTGGCCTTATGTTTAAGATCCCCATCAACGACATGAACATCGCCCATATATAAAAGCGGTTTAGATTTATCTAATTTTTCTAGAGCGTCAATCGCTACCACTAATTTATCTTTTTCCCAAACATCATCTTGATCGCAAAAAGCGTAATAATCCGCTCCTTTAGCCTTATTTAAAAGTTCCCAGAAACTTCTAGCAGGGCCTTTGTTTTCCCCTTGATACCAAGAAAAATTATGATGTTTGTTTTGATATTCCGAAAGAATCTCTTGAGTTTTATCTTTAGAGCCGTCATCTCGAACTAAAATCGAAATATCCTCGATGTTATCAAGGGAATACAAACTATCTAATTGTTCTTTAAGATATTTCTCTCCGTTATATGTTGATAATAGGATTTGAATTTTCATATCACTATGATAATCCTACCACTATTTCATAAAAGAAAAAACCCACAAAGTGGGCTACTTCCTTTAATGCAATATTTTTCTAATCTTAAAAATCCATTTAAGACGCCAATAAGAATTATTTTTCAAAAGCTTATAAATTGTTTTGTGATTCTTACTCATCTCATATAATTCAGTGTCATTAATATCAATATCATAGAGATGATCTCTAGCGTTATTACAAAATTCCTTAAATTGTTTGGAGGTTAAAGTCTTATCTCTAATTAACATATCGCCAAGAGCGACATACGTCATAGCAATCTGCGAATCAAAGATTTTCTTTTGAAGATTATTTGGAGCCAGTTTTGACAAATATTGGTCATGAACTGCAAGGTTTTTCATAGCTCTTTCAAATTTTACAGTGTGTGTGAGAGAACTGGAATTCATTCGATAATGATACTTTTGAATCTCAGGAACATAGACAACAGACTTTGCCTTTGTCATCAATGGGAAGGATAAAATCCAGTCTTCGCAAATAACTGATTCCATATCAACACTATCGTCAATAACATATAAACTTCTTTTGAATGTTTTACGAACTGCCTCATTGAAATAATTTGAATATAGAAAATAATCCATTAAGTATTTGTCCTCACAAATAAAAGGAGTGTATAAACTTGGATCATCTTTTCCGTTTTCATCACATTTTATAAAATTATGAATCAAAATATCTGGAAAGTTATGTTTCTTTAAATTCTCATAAATTACAAATAAATAATCATTATCAACAAAATCATCACTATCAACACAAAGACAATATTCGCCAATAGCTTTTCTAATAAGCGTATGTCTCGCTCTTAAAAGTCCTTTTATATCACTATGGAACAAATTAATTCGATCACCATATCTCTCTTCGGTTTCTTTTTTAATTTTTTCAAAAGTTTCTAAATCACTTTGATCACAAACCAAAATTTCAAAATCATAATCTTTTGAAGTTTTTTGATTAACCAAAGAATCAAAACAATCAAATATGAATTTGTTATAACCATAATTAGGAACAAGAAATGAGAAGAATGGTTTTTTGTTCATTGCATTAATACTTTATCATAATTTTAGTTACTTTTGTATTACAATACATAGTCTATAAAAAGTCATTTGATATATCTAGCTTAACCAATCGTGAACGGCATTCTCGTTCAAAAATAAAAACAAGACCATAATGCCCCTAGATCTTGACGCGCATTTCTCTATTAAGTCGGCCACTTTACCAACTTACTTCTTCATACTTCATTTATAAAATTTACAAATAAAATGTTAAATTTGAGCAAGAATTATAGCAAATTTCGCTATTTTTTCTTTTTTTCCTCTTCAATAGTTTCCCTGAGTTTCTTTTCTTCATCAAGGATTCTATTAAGAGTGGCTTCTTCTCTTCTTTCTTTCATCTCGTTATAGAAATTAACTATAAAAGAAGTCACCAAAGCAACAACCACAATGCCACAAATTCCAAGAATTACTGATAAGATTCTTCCAAATGTTGTCACAACAGAAACATCACCAAATCCAATCGTAGTAATAACGGAGAATGAATACCATAATGAATCAACGTAACTTGTAATATTTGGTTCTACCACTGTAAAATACACAGAACAAAGAATAATCAAGATAATCAAAATCATCAAAATCTCATTCACTAATGATTTTTTAATAATCCTAGAGACAACATTAAGTTTAAGGAAATGATAATAAGGGAAAATAAGGTTCTTGCTACTAGAGACGATAATGATGAAACTAAAGCACATAACAATGAAGTTTGAATTACTAACTGATGTAGCGTGTTTAGCGTATATCGCAGGAAAGAAGAACACAAAAGACATTAAGAATGAGAGAATAATGCACAAGACATTAAATACAATCGATTGAATTGAGTGATCTTCTTTTAATATAAGGATTCTAGATCCGATAATAGTTAAACAGTAGCAAAATAACGCAGATGTTAGGAAATATATGCCATATTTTGTAAAGCTTACAAGAAAAGCAATCACAAAGATAAAACATGTGGTGAAGATATTTTCGATCATGTATTTCTTAAAATGATGACTTAGGTGAAGCCCTATACGATTGACTCCAAGCAGCACAATGGCTATAAACAAAGTATATAAAGCTACAAAGCTATTACTTACTGATAAACCAATGGTTGTGAAACAAAAGACGATAGCTAAAATACCGCTTATAAAAGCAATATAGTAGGCTGCATTTTTCTTTCTAACTACTTCTTCCATAATTATTCAGTTATTTTATCAAAACTCTTTTTAAGAACTAAAATGTTTTTATCGTTAATCCTGTCATAGGCATATTCAGTCATGATCTTTTTAACAATCATAATGCCTAATCCACCGATAGATTGCGCTTTAGCGTCACTTCCAACTTCAGGATTATTAACTTCAAGTTGATTAAATGCTTGAGCTCTATCAATAACTGTTAAAACAAATTCATTCTTATCTTTATTAAATAATAGACGCACATAAATATCTCCGCCTTTATTTTCATATCCATGAACAATAATGTTAGAGAATAATTCATCACCAACAATTACTAATTTATTTTTAAAATCTTCAGGGAAATGATGTTTATCACCAAATTCACTAATTTGATCAAGCATCTTTTGAACATTTTCCTTTTTAGCGTCGTAGAACTTCTCTTCAAAAGAATATCTGCCACCCTGATATCTTAAAGTAACAAAAGTGATATCGTCACTTTGTGGTGCATCTTTTACAAAAGAGGCAATTTCATCTTTAATCGAATGATGAAGTTCAATAGTACAGGTATATTCGCGCTTATTAAAAACTTCTAATAATCTTTCTTCACCAAAGAAATCACCATTATTGTTTCTCGCTTCGGTAATACCGTCAGTATATAAAGTTAAGCTTTCACCAGGTTTTAAATAAGTCTCTTCGTCCTTAATAAAAGCATCGTCAAAACACCCAAGCAAAAACCCTGGATTACATTTTAAATATCGATAATTACGATTACTGCCAATAATTGGAGGGTTATGACCTGCATTCGCATACACTAAGTGGCCAGTCTTTTTATTCAAAATCGCTAGGAAACAAGTAACAAACATACTCTTTTTATTTCCGATATGAATTGAAGCATTAACTTCTTTTAAAATTTGAGAAGGAGTTTTATTAGGAGAGGCAAAATCTCTAAAAGAAGTAATGGTTTTCATCATAAACATCGCTGCTGGTACACCTTTTCCAGAGACATCACCAATTAAAGCAGCAACATGATCTTCATCGATATCTAAATAATCATATAAATCGCCACCAACTTCTTTCGCGGCTTTTAGTTCGCCAACAATCTCAACATCTTTAGAATCAAGGATGCCATCAGGCAAAGTATTAAGCTGAATCTCTTTAGCAACTCCAAGTTCGGTTTTAGCTTTTTCTTGCTCATCGTGAACTTTAATTTCTTTATCTAATAATTTATAAGTTCTCTTATTGAGTAGGTTAGAGACCAAAAAGAATAATGAGACAATCATCGCTCTAGGGAAATAATAGAATAATAAAACTTTTAGATAACGATTATCCCCACTAGCAACTCGTTCTCTTAATAACTGTAGTCGCTCTTCAAAGGTTTCAACTGTACCAATGGATCCATCTGATAAAACTACTCCGCCACCAAATAAATTCTCATCAAATTCCCCGAAAAACATTCCTAAATATATGCAAATCAGCATTAAAATTAATGAAACACCATAAATTACTCTTCCGATTGTCGGATTATAATAATGGTTCGCGATTAAAATCGCAAATGGCCAGAATAAAACGCTATGTTTAGGAATAGATACGTTTAAAGCGCATATAACTGCAAGAAGAGAAAATAAGATGAAATATTTATATCCAGGTTTTCTAATATAGTCAGTTTTTACAAAGAAAAGTGGGATAAACATTAATACCGCAATTACTGGGAATAAAATACAAATAAAGACGAAAAAATGATCAGGGATTGTAAATACCTTAGTGAGATATAAAAGCCAAATAACAATCGCTAATGCACCAGCTGCCGCATTAACATAGGACATATGTTTATTGGCATCAGCTTCGTTATCGTAATAGGCTTCTTGATAAGTTCTATCCTTTTTAATAGCCATAATTAAATACCAATATCTAAGTCGTCAATTTTATCTAATAAAGCGTATAATCGACTTCTACATCCTTCTAGTCTAACGTTATTATTAGGTTCATTAACGCGGTTCCACCACACCATATGGATGTAGGCAACAACTTTAATCTTATCTTTAATAACTGGGTCATCCTTTCCAAAATAAAGATTAAGTGTCTCGTTATATAATTTTCTTCCTTCCTCATCACTAATTCCGAAGAATCTCTCGCTATTACCTGGATCATCTTCATTAAATGCGCAGTAAGGCGCGTAAATTGCCGCTAGTTCAAAGATTGGATGGCCTACTGACAAAGTATCCATATCAATTAATAAAAGGTCATCTCCTTGCACCATAATGTTTTTAAAATGGCAATCTCCATGAACAAAGGTTTTTCTTTCTGGGATAGATTCCATTAAAGCTTTAGCTTTTAAATAATATTTTTCTTCTAAATATGGTTTAATAGCTTCAACTTTCTTTAAAGACTTTTCTTTAATATCTGGAATCATTGGGTTAAAGCATTCAGTTGTGTTGATTTTCTTTAATAAGGCTGCATACTTTTCTAGATATTCATTATATTTACTTTTTTCAGTCAATAAGGCTGTCTTTAAAGACATACAATCAAGCATTTCAAAGCAAACACCCATCTTATCGCCTACTTTAACGACATCAAAAGAAATCGCGGTAGGAACGCCTAAAACAAATGCTTCTTTTGCTAAGCGAAGTTCTCTTTCAATTTGGTCTGTATCACTTGTGCGGTTAAAAACTTTAACAATTGTGTCTTTGTTTAATCTATAGACTGTAGAGAAGAAACCATCACCAATAATTTCTGCTCCTGTTAAATCAATTTTTCGAAGTGCTTTTTTAATAGACATCATGCTAGTAAAGCCAGTCATTTGGAAAACATCATATACTTCTAAAGAAGCATTAATCACAGAGAAATCATCGTAACGTTGTTTTAATTTAAGAATTATTCTTAGCCCAGCGCTAGAGATATAAGAAACCTTATCAAAATCTAAAACTAAACTTTTAAAAGTTTTATCCTCGATAATTTTATCGATCTCTTCGCCAACACTTTCCGAATTAACGGAATTTAATTCACCTTCAATAGAGATGGTTAAAACATCTTTTTCTAACTTGTATTCCATAATCTAATTAAATTCTTTCAATGGTAAATAAGTTGGTGAATCCAACCATTTCAAAGATATCATAAACACCTTTAGGAACATTGACTAAAGTAGTGTCATCATATTGTTGTTTTAAACGAACAATAATTCTCAGTCCTGCAGAAGAAATATAACGTAATTCCCCTAAATCAAGTTTAATAGCCTTAAATCCTTTTTTAGAGACAATTCCCTCAATTTCTTTTTCCACTTCTTCAGAATTATAAGAGTTGAGCTCTCCTTCTAAAAAGATAGTGAGTGTTTCGTTTTCAATAACGTGTTTCATATGGTTTCCTCCGTAATTTATTTATTATCTAGTCGTTGTCTATCGACTAATTCTGCAAATTTTCCTTTTTTGGCAATCAACTGTTGATAATTACCGTCTTCAATAATTTTGCCACCTTCGAGCATAATAATTCTATCAGCATTTTGGATTGTTGATAAACGGTGGGCAATAACTATTCTAGTGCATTTTAACTTATTAATGGACTCAGAAATACTTTTTTGTGTTTTATTATCTAAAGCACTTGTGGCCTCATCAAAAATCAAGACCTTTGGTTTATGAACGATTGCCCTAGCAATCATGATTCTTTGCTTTTGTCCTCCAGAGATGCCACCTTGTCCTTCTGAAATGACAGTTTTCATACCCATTGGCATTTCTCTAATGTCGTCCGCGATATTAGCGATTTCTGCAGCTGCCCAAGCATCTTCCTCGCTCATGGACGGGCAAGAAATGATGATATTAGAATAGATATCCGCATGGAATAAAGATCCATTTTGCATAACTGTACCAATATTTCTTCTTAACGAAGAAGTATCTAATTCTTCAATATTCATATTGTCGTATAAGACTTTACCTTTTAGAGGTTTTTCAAATCCTAACAAGAGTCTAACTAGAGTAGATTTCCCACATCCAGTTTGACCGACAATCGCGATATAATCGCCTTCTTTAATTTCTAAAGAGAGGTCATTAACAATAAGTGGTCCAGTTTCACTATATCTAAAGGAAACATTTTCTAATTTAATATTTCCAGATATAGATTCCACGATTTTCTTATTTTGAGTATTTTCAATATCAGCTTCTAAAATTGGGCGTGCCATATTGTAGACAGGTTGAATAGTAAATATCACTCCCACCATCTCGACGACTGAGGCAAACGCTCCAGAAAGAACGCCATAGCTTGTAGTAAAGGCCATGTAACTACCAACATCAACATTATTTCTAATAGCGACATAATATAAAACGATATTGCCAAGCAATGTAATTAATAAATTAATAGCAGGAGCCAGTCTTAAAATTAGAGGTGGATGATAAATAACTTTTGCGGATCTAGCATAGGAATTAGCCCATTTAGCAAAAACTCGCTTTTCTGAACCAGCTAATCTAATCTTTTGAATGCCATTAATTAATTCATAAGTGACACCAGCTTCTTTAGAAGATAATTCTAATTGTTTCTTTTGATATTTCCTTTGAAGTAAAGAGACAGAAATGGAAAACACAGTAGACACTAACAAAATTAAAACAACTGGAAGAATTAAAGTTGGAGCAAAGCCCACTAATTGGAATAAATAAGCTAAAGACATCACAACGGACACTAAAGTAATAAAGATGCCGTTAATAATGATGGAAGCGAGTCTAGGAACACTAGCAAATCTAGCGCTTAGTTCACCAGTATTATATTTCTTAAAGAATGAAGCAGGTAAAGATAATACTCTCATCATTGTTGCTGCTAAAACCGCTTTTTCAATCTTTATTGATATAC
Source organism: uncultured Caryophanales bacterium (assembly GCA_947164155.1). GTDB lineage: Bacteria > Bacillota_I > Bacilli_A > RFN20 > CAG-826 > UBA2450. The sequence goes on from CAMUVS010000012.1 coordinate 14,927, forward strand.
GTGAGTTAACAAAGCTTTGGATCGCCCTAATTAAAAGTAATCCTGTAGCAGTAGCGACGACATAAATTGAAATATAAATAAATTGATGAATATCTTTATTAGCGGCCACTTGACCAGTTAATATTCTAGTTAAATATGGTAATACCATTCCTACCCCAGACACTGCCGCGGAAAAAAGGACCAATAAAACAATATCTAATGGTCTAACAGACTTAGTAATATATTTGAAATATTCTTTTATTGAGACTTTTTTGCTTGGTAAAGGACGATAGAAGCTATAAGCTTCAATTTCTAATTTATTTACTAGTTCTGCATCAATTTTAACTTTCTTGCCGGTGTGATAATTAATATAAGCGTATTTATCTTTCCCTTTAGGGAATAAGACAACTGGAATATCATTTACAATAGTAAACATTAATAGCGGAGCGTTAGGGTCACCCACATAATTCTCATTAAGTTCTACTTTATGATATTCAATATCAAATTGACTTAAAGCATAAGTGAGTTTGTCTTTAAAGTTATCAATATTATTAGGAATAGAAATCATCTGGTGATGGAAATAAGAAAGAATTTGCGAAATCACAAAATTATCTCTTACTGCTTCATCAGAAAGATTTTTTTGTTTTTCGCTTCTAATTCCCGCAAGCGAAAGGAAAGAATCCTCGAATGTCATTTCATCGAGCTTTTTTCTTTTTTTCACTTGCTCTTCAAACCAGCCCATTCTCTCTCCTTTCTATTCGTTAGTAACAAGGTCATAATAAGAACCCTTTAATTTCATTAGTTCATCGTGATTTCCTTGTTCCACAATATGTCCTTTTTGTAACACAACAATTAAATCAGCATCTCTAATTGTGGATAATCTATGTGCGATTACAATTGTGGTAATACCTCTAGCTTTAATGGCTTTTACTACTTCATATTCCGTTTTAGCATCAAGCGCACTAGTAGCCTCATCTAAAATGATGATGCTAGGATCTGCCGCTAGAGATCTCGCAATTTCTAATCTTTGTTTTTCTCCTCCAGAGAAGTTTTTGCCGCCCTCAAGTACCGGAGCGTTATATCCACCTTCTCTAGACATAATTTGTTTATGAATCTGCGCGTCGTTACAAGCCATAATCACTTCATAATCTTCAATCGATTCATCCCACATCTTGATATTATTCATAATTGTATCTTCAAATAGAGTAATATCTTGATCCACTACCGCGATTGAAGAGGTAAAGATTTCATGATCGATTTCATTCATCTTCTTGCCGTTAAAGATAATTTCTCCAGACCAAGGAGAATATAATCCAGAAATTAATTTAGATAATGTGGACTTACCGCTTCCCGTAGTACCCACAATCGCGACTTTTTGACCTTGTTTGATTTCTAAATTAAATCCTTCTAAGATTGGATTATCTAATCTTGAATAACCAAACACTAAATCTTTTAAGATGAGGTTACCTTTAATTTTACTAACTTCATCCATGTCAATATGACGAGTAACATTCTCGTCTAAAGGATATTCTAAGACATCATCCACTCGCTCCATTTGTGTTCTCATTTCTTGAAGAGTTTGTCCGCTATTAATCATCGTCATAGCAGGAGACATAAAGGCTCCTAAAATGCCTTGGAAGACTAAAATAGAACCAATGGTGAATTGATTTTGAATTGTGTAATAAACTCCTAGTATTAAGACCGAATAATTTGCAAGCATTGAAATAAAAGCTGGCAATAGAGCAAGGGTCTGATTGGTTTTTGCCATTTTTATCTTCCCTTTAACCACGCTTTCTTGAGCTTCACTCCAAGAATCAAAATATGCTTGTTCTGCTCCATTAGATTTAATGGTTTCAATCATCTCAATACCTTTAGAAGTCATCGCTGATAATTTCGCGTTATCTCTAGCTTGAACTCGAGAAATATTTACTCTTACTTTAGAAATATATTTCGACATAAAAGCGTTTAATGTCACAGTGGCGACACCCACTAACGCTAAGATCCAACTCTTATTAATCATGATTACTAAATAAATCACAATCATGATCGCGTTAAAGGCAAGTGGAGCAAAGACATTAACTAAAGTGTCCGCTATAGAGGCATTCTCTGATTGACGAGACTGTAAATCTCCGACCATTCTTTGAGAGAAGAATTCAATTGGTAATCTTAATATTCTCCACATATAAGTAGTAGAGCCAATTAAATCTAATTTTCCTTTAATCTTATAGCTATATATGGCTTGGACACCAGTAACAATGACTTCGAGTAAACCAACTCCTGCGACAATATAGATAAACGGTAATACCCAGCTAGGATTATTCCCACCTAATAAATAGTCAACAAAGACCTGGCTCATCACCGGTTTAATGATAGTAAATAAATAGAAAATAATTGTGGTGATAGCAAAGAAGGCAATTAAAGCCGCAGCCCCTTTAAGTCTTTTTCTAGCAAAGGAAAGAATCGATTTCTTCTTTCCACCAGGAACAAAATTTTCTCCTGGCACTATTTCGATATAAATGCCGGTAAAGAATTTATCAAAAGTTTTTAAATCAACTTTAAGTAATCCTTTAGCAGGGTCATTAATAATGGCTTTGTTCCCTCTAAAACCATTAAGGACGACAAAGTGCGCTCCACCCCAGTGGATAATCGCAGGGAACTTACCTCTTTCTTTAAGTTTTTGAATGTTATATGCATAACCTTTAGTCACAAAGCCGTATTTATTCGCGGCTCTAGTGATATTTTTTGCATTAGCCCCGTTACGAGAAACACCACAATCCACTCTCACTTGCTCTAAAGCGACCCATTTATCGTAATAGGCCATAACCATAGCTAAAGATGCCGCTCCACATTCTAGAGCTTCTAGTTGCATGATAATCGGAGTATTTGCCACTCCCTTTGTCTTCGGCGTCTTTATCTTTTTCATCTTATTTAATTAAAAAATCAATTGGTCGCATTTCTTTAACAACAATCGTATATGTATAGTTACTACCATCTTCTAAATCAAATAGAGAAACAACTGGATTTCCATCATCAATAGATTCGATTTCACCAACCTTATCAGCAATATAGACTTTTTGACCGACTGCTAAACGTGGTTTTTGGCTTTCTTCAATAGTAAGAGTAACTGCTCCAGAAGAAATAGAAGCCTTACCAGTAATCTTTTCTTGGATCTTATATATAAAAGACCAGGTAAATAAACCCGCTAAAGAAAGGATGACTGCACCTAAAACTATCCAAGTAGTAATAGATGTATATTGAAGATGCTTATTCAATTCATCTGGATTAGTAATACCAATATTTTTATTTTTCTTACTCATTTTTAATGATTATATCATTGTTTTAGATTGAGTTAAAACACAATCTAAATAATAAAAAACACTGAAATTAATCAGTGCTTTATAAATTAGATTATTTTAATCGATATCAAGCGGGTTTTCTAACTGCCAGTCTTTTAATAAATCGACTACTTTATGATACCACCCATTTTCAAAGAAAATGCATTTAGTAATATCTTCGTGATAGAAGTCACTATTAGCGGAATATAACAAGCCTAAAGCAGGACAACCTCCAGTACAAGCTTTATAGTATTTACAATTTCCACATTTATCATTCTCGACGATTTGTTTAAATAAAGGCGCCATTGCTAAATTTAGATATGGGCTATCTTTTACTAATTCCTTTAAAGGAGTCTTAAATAAATTACCTAGGCTAATACCTTTTTCTAGGAAGTAACCTGACATTTGTAAACAAGGCACAACTTCCCCATGTGAAGACACCGCAATCATGCCTCTATTTCCCTTACACATTGGGATACGAATATTGAATTCATCTTTATTACAGGCAATTGGGACTAAATTGTACATTTGTTGTCTAGGAAATAGTCTAACAAATTGCCAGATATCGACATTCATTTTCATCCCTGAATGAATATATTCATTCGAAAACTCTAACATTCTAGAATAGTACTCTTCAATAGTGAGACTAGATTGAGGAGAATTTTTCTCCCATCTTGGAGCTTCTGTAGTGCGAATTATACGCATTTCCACTACACCCATATCATTTAGAAGTTGAGCAGTTTTCATCATCACATCAACATTCTTACGGTTGACCTGAACTTGGGCTTTCACTCTAAAGCCATTTTTAATACATAACTCAATAGCCTTTAAAGTCATTTCCTCCGCTTTTGGATGTTGTCTAATCCAGTTATGATATCCCACCCCATCAAAGGAAATCTTAATAAGAGGATTACAGCCAATTTTTTTAAATTCATCAAGCATCGCTTGATTAATTAATAAGCCGTTCGTGTTTAATTCAAAGACATACATGTCCCTTTCATAAATCGCTTTAACAATATCTAAGAAACGATGATGAACAAGTGGTTCTCCACCTGTTAAAGTAAAAGCATGAACTCCAATCTCTTTAGCTTGATCTAAAATATTTAAAACATCTTCATAAGATAATTCGGTATTAAGTGGGGCGTTATCTTTCGCATTAAAACAATGTAAACAGTTTAAATTACATTTCCCAGTAATCATTAAATTCATTTTTGGGAAATAATAATTGTCATATTCATGTAAAAGTGACCACTCATTAACTTTGTCACCTTTTTGACATTCCTCGATATAATTTTGCGCTAATAAGGTTGCTAAGCGTGGATTAGGAGTAATATCGTGCTGAGCGTCACACTGCAAAAGAAGTTCAAAATCTTTTGGTGACACACTTAAAGCATGATCTATGCCTTTAACATAGATTGCACGATCAACATATCTCCATTTTCTTAGAGCAATATTGTCTTTTAAGCGATAATACATATATTAGTCTTCAATTATTTTTTTCTTTGGTTTGGTGTTATCGCATCCACCATTAATCGCGTTAAGTTGTTCTTCGGTTAATTCCACTCCCTCATCTTTTGCGAGTTGAATTAAATCTGAGACATCATCAAATTCTCTAACCTTAGCGATTTGTTCTTCAGTTAATCCTTTAAGTAATTCTTTTCTCATAACTAGCTCATTTCCTTTATTGATTTTATTTTAACAAACAATGTGCCACTAAATTGTCACACTTTCGATTTTTAACTAGGAAATATATTAATATCCACATCTCCTCATGATTTCTTCTCCAATTAAATCATCATAATTAGAGCGATTATCGCCTTCTGCTAGACAACCATATAAATTTGTTAGGGATTCAAAGTTTGTTGAATCCGGACTAGAAAAGACAGCAACTACTTCGCCGTTTTTAGTAATTTGAATCTCCTCAGACGAGCACAAATCAATATAATGAGAAAGATTTCTTCTAAATTCAGTGATATTTACCCTGCGCATTTTAATACTCCCATATTCATTATATTAAAGCTTTTAACTTTTACCACTAACTTCATCTAATGCACTTTTTTGATGCTGATAGACATCTATTATTTTTTCTATTAAATCTGGTGTAAAGAAGTTACTTTTAGAAAATATATTTCTAATTTCTTTTTCAAAGCCTTCTAATTTAGTTGGCTCATACCACGAATAGTCCCAACTAGATTCTAAAAAACTAAATAAGAAATAAATAATAAAATAACTACCTTTATTAAGTTTTGTTATAAATTCTTTTCCAGTTTTGCTGGTGCCAAACGCTCCCGCTAAATCATGTATAGGCGCGGGCTTTAATTTACCAGTTTTAATGTTACGAATAACGCAAATATTATCAAAATGTAAATCGGAGATAAAACATAATGATCTTAGGCAGGATATTTTTACAAATAACTCATAGAGTTCAGGCATCCCGAATTCAGAAACCCTTTTAAAGAATTCTCTATTTTTCTCTTTATTATTATTCCTACCTAAAAAAAGCTGATATAAGTCGCTAGGTAAAACTACGCTTAAAGGCACTAATTCTTCATCTATATCTACTAATGGCTTACAAATAGAGCCGTATTTATCTCCGACTTTTACTAAATCATATTTAAGTACTTCATCTTCTTTTAAGATGCGTGAGGCGAGTCTAGAAGCTAATACTTCTCCTAGAGAGTCTTCGTATTGATCTTTAACAATACCAAGTTTAATTAATTTAGGTCCCTTATCGTAAATCCACCCTTTAACTGCCCAACCTTGAGTGACAATATCAGGAACATTTAAATCACACTTACTAAGCTCTTCATATTTACCGTTAAGGACCGCTCTAGCAAAAGTGTCATCCCATTTATTAGAGAAGAAATTAATATCGTCGTATTTTAAATCTTCTCCATCTCTTTTAAACCAGTAATGGTTACTTAAAGATAGTCCGTGTCCTTTAAAGGCTAATTCAAAGGAATCTCTACAGCCTGTGTTTTTAATAATTAAATCGTAGTCCCAACGATTTTCCGCTATTTTTCGAGAATTAAAAAATCTCAGTAATCTCATATCATTACTATCATTATCTTTTGATATGCCGTAAGGTGCTAAATCAAAATGTTCTAATTCTTTAATAATTCTAATTTTTGGTCTATTAACGTAATCTACAATAAAAGAAAGAACTTCATAGTCCTTATACATTAAAGTTAATGTTTCTTGATTAAGCATGTATTTATATTAATACATATGTTGTCACAGATGTGCCACAATAAAACTTATGAATTTCTTATTATTTAATTTTATTCTTTTTGTACTTTCTTAAGATGAACACTAGTCCTGTGACTAACGCAACACCGGTCACACTAGCAATAATAATAGCTACATAAATATATGTTTTGCTCTCTGGAGTTGGGATCGGGGCAGGAATAGGGGTTTTAGAAATTTCAATAGTTTGATCTTTATAATCTAGTCTTAATATGTATAAACCTTTGCTCTTACAATCAAACCCTTTGTTTGTTCCATTATCCCAGTATTCTAAATCAGTATCAGAAACACTATCATCTAAAGTGATTTTAGTTTCAGTAACACTATCAAAATATCTTTCTAATTTAATTAAATCCTTTTCTTTTAATTCAACTTCAGCACTATATTCAGTGTGATGAAGGCTATTCTCTTTAACAGTTGTTAAATATACTTCCTCACTACTCCAAGTTGATTCATCTGGAAGATATATTTGGTGAACCATATTTGGCACACTATTTAATCCATAGTTATCATTTTCTAAAATAATATTTATAACGCTCAAATTATTTGAATTTTCAAATTCAACATCATGCACTTTGTTCAATACTGGAGTGGTAGTCCAGCCATAATCGCTATAATGTTCTCCTGTTGGATCGACTTCCCAGTTTTCTTTAGAGAAATCAATATTATAACGATATAGTCTGATAAATCTTGCTTCGAATTCTATCTTAAATGGAAGTTCAACATATGTATTAGGAGCGGTAATAGTTACTAAATCAGTCCAGTCACTATGGGAGTTATCATCAAATATATAAGCGGCGACTTTATAACTTTCACTACCTCCACCCCAACAGTTATTAGGGTCAACAGTAATTTTGCTTTCAATTACTTCTGCTTTAGCTGGTAAAACACTGGTGTTTTTAAAACCTACTAAAGACACTAAACCTAATAATAATGATAAACCTGTTACAAACGCTAAATTCTTTTTATTCATTTTTTAAATCCTCTAATTAGTGTATTTTCTTGATTGAATCATCACTTACATAGAATATGTTATCACAACCGCTGTCACAAAAATGCCACAAAGATAACACTATTTCATTTCTTCTTTTTTGAGTTTGGCCATATTTATATGGCAATACCCATTTGGGTTCTTATTTAGATAGTCTTGATGATATTCTTCTGCAAGAAAAAATTTAGCAAGTGGAAGTATCTCAATTTTAAAATTATTATCCAAGTGAGATGATAAGTAGTTTCTAATTATTTGTTCATCTTTTGAGCCTAGATAATAAACACCTGTACGATATTGTAAGCCTATATCTTCGCCTTGTTTATTAAGAGAATATGGATCCACTACTCTTAGATATAATTCCAATAATTTTTCTAAAGAAATAATAGATTCATCATAATCGATTTTGACTGTTTCACTAGCAGTATCTAATCCTTTTTTTAAATCTATATAACTAGGATTATCTAATTTACCGTTAGCGTACCCAACTTTAGTGGACATTACTCCTTTAACCAAAGAGAAATATTTCTCCACTCCCCAAAAACATCCACCTGCAAAATAAATAGTTTTCATGTCCTTATTATATAATCTCTTTATTTATAAAGAAAAGACCTCCATTCGAGGAGGTCTATGAAAGAGGTGCTTAGTTAATTAGAATATGAATCAAAGGTTGAAGTAAGTTCCTTGTTGTCCTTTGCTATCATAGTCCATAAGGAGCTCTAACTCTATTTTACCTTCACCATCCAATTTTTTGTATCCCGCTGTTCTATCACTGGTTGTCATTCTTGCAAATCCAAGAGCTTTAAGAGCGGCGTCATAAGATAGATCAGACGAAGAATTAGTGGAATACACTGATAAAATGATTTCCACTATCATTAATACTTGGAACATTGGAAAGTAATTTATTATTTCCTTTTTTTATAACTTAGATATTTTTTGACGGTAACTTTTATATACTTCTTTGATATCCGTTAGATGGAGATTATGCTTTTTTATAAATTCTATGAATTTAATTTCTAAAGAAGCATCACCCACTTCATTTAGTTCATGGAAATCTCCACCATATACAACTTTGGCAGAGCTTTTGCTAACTTCATCCCAGAAATAACTAGCAGGATAACCAATAACGTGATATTTTTCTCGTTTTTGTTGCCTGATAAATCCGTGGATATTTACTTCTAGAGGGATATCGTATTCAATTGCAGTATCAATAATCTTTTTTGTAAGTCTTTCTAATTGAGGCGTTACTTCTTTCGCGCTGACAAACATCAAGTCAGGATGAGCGACATACATAAATAATCCAGTTTTAATCCCTTTTATAAGATCAAACGCGTATCTATCAAGATCCTCGTCAGTGTCTTCCGCGTGATTCTTTACGTATTTAACAAATTGTTTATTGTCATCAAACCCGTTATGTTGACCAAGAATTAGATATTCAACCTTGTTGTCGACTAGTAAACCTCTATAGTAACTAGCAAACACATCCGCGTATTCACATTCAAAGCCCAGGTGCATCTCAATTTCATCTTTGTGTTTATCTTTAGAAACATTGAATGCATTTATATATTCTTTTAATAAAGAATAATCTCCTCTTATTCGAGGTTCAAACACTCCTGGAAGAAAAACATGGTCACTAACACCAAAAATACGGTAATGGCTTTTTATAGCCAAAGAGACATAATCTTCTATATCCCCTTCCGCATGACCACATCGATATGTATGAGAATGAAACGTATAATCAATATTCATGGCTATATTGTAGTAAAATCTACTTAAAAAGTGGAGATACTTTTATTCTTTTTATAAAAGAAAAAGCCATCTAAGATGGCTTACTTTATTATTCGGTAAATAGGCTTATCTACGCCACATCTCACCACATTTTTTACACTTGTAAAATACTCGTCTATCAACTTTTTCTTCTATTACAATCTTTTGATAATCATCAGAACCACATTTTGGGCATTTATTTGTGGAGAAACATCCTCCTCCATTAACTGCATATAGTTGTTCTTCACTTAATTCAACGCCTTCTTCTTTAGCGACTTTTAAAAGTTCATCTTGGCTTTTGCAAGCTTTTATTTTAGCGATTTGTTCTTCACTTAATCCTTTAAGTAATTCGTCTTTCATAATCAAAGTTCTCCTTTGTTAGCTACACTTTATCACACTGCTTGTCACAGATGTGCCACAGCAAATAGTTTTAATCAAAAAAACCGAGTATAACTCGGTCTTAGTTAAGTATTAGTTATTTTTAGATTGGTGAACTATTATCTGTCCATGTGTAGCCACACTTTTGGCAAGTTAACTTTTTGCCATCTTTTATAGGACGATTAGCGCCACATTTTGGACAATCCCATGGATTGATATTGTCTCCAAAATCTGAAACGGCGCTGCAAACACCGCCACCACTAACGACAGCTAATTGTTCTTCTGTAAGTTCAACACCTTCGTTTTTGGCAAGTGTTAATAAATCTTCATGGCTTTTACATGCTTTTACTTTCGCGATTTGTTCTTTAGATAAGCCTTTAAGTAATTCTTTTTTCATATTTAAAGTTATCCTATTAATAGCTACTTAAAATATGATTATTGAAGATTTTTGTTAACTGTAATTTTATTACAGTATTTACATCTATACCAAGCGTCTGAAACTTTTTCCATGCAGTGTCTATTCAAACATTCTGGACATTGCATGTTATCAATTTCGTACCATTCTTTAGATTTGCCACAACCTCCATTAACCGCAGAGAGTTGCTCTTCGATTAATTCAATGCCTTCTTCTTTAGCAGCAGCTAAGATTTCTTCTTGGCTCTTACAAGCATCTAATTTGGCAATTTGCTCTTTAGTTAATCCTTTTAATAATTCTTCTCTCATGATTAGTTCTCCTTGATTATTAATCTACTAAATTTTTAATATCTTCCCAAAGGTTATCATTGAATTCGTGGCCACAGTTATTACAGTAATAATCTTTTTTGCCGTCACAGTTTTCAACAATAATATTGCTACCACATTTTGGACATCTCACTGTATAAGTTCCACATCCTCCACTTACTGCCTCTAATTGTTCTTCAGTAAGTTCAACGCCTTCGTTTTTAGCAAGTGTTAATAAATCTTCATGGCTTTTACAAGCTTTGACTTTTGCAATTTGTTCTTCTGTAAGGCCTTTTAGCAAATTTCTTTTCATAAAGAAGTTCTTACTCTCTCCATTTAAATCCGCAGCTTTGGCATTGGAATAGATTACCTTTGCCTTTCACCGCTTCAACTTTGTTGCTTCCACATTCTGGACAATCAAATGGATTGCACCAATCTATAAAATCTGAAGCAGCGCTGCAGGCGCCACCGCCACTAATAGCTTGAAGCTGTTCGTCAGTTAGTTCAACGCCTTCTTCTTTAGCTAAGGCTAATAATTCTTCATGATTTTTACATGCTTTTACTTTCGCGATTTGTTCTTCACTTAATCCTTTTAATAATTCTTTTTTCATAAGTTATTTTCTCCTTAAACATCTACATGCTATCACAGCAATTGTCACAAATGTGCCACAAAATAGAATTATTTATAATAAATAGAGGTTCTCTACTTCTTATCTATCCTGATTATTGATTTAACATTGTTTTTATTGAATAAATCCTTTTCTCTATTTGCTTCTTTATTAAGAAGAACTAGTCTTTCTTGCTGTGACAGTTTTTGAGTGATTAGCATTGAGTTTAAATATTCAAGATTGCTAAGAATCGTTAATTCAATTGTGTTAGCGTAATCTCTGATATTGCCTTCTTTATTTGGATTTGCTTCTCTCCACTCTTTTGCAGTTTTCCCAAATAAGGCAACATTTAAAAGATCGGCTTCATTCGCGTATATGAAACTTTTTTGTTGATATGATAATTCAATAGGAACTAGATACTCTTTAACAGCATCCGTATGTATAAGATAATTCAATTTCGTTAATAATCTCTTTCCTTGCCATTCAATTT
>CAMUVS010000013.1 GCA_947164155.1 uncultured Caryophanales bacterium
ATAAGAAAAGCGCAGGATTTGAATGACCTGCGCTTTTACTTTAGTTAAGATGAGATAATATTGCTTCAACAAGTTCTTTGGTTTCTATTTGATTAACGGCAAACACTCTTTTACCCATATGATTGAGTGATGTTCCCAATGCATAACACAGTTGATTATCGATTATAATGAATCTATCATGGAAGTTATCGATAGTGGATATGACGACTTTTCCATATTGCGCGGTAAACTTTTGTATATCAATATTAGCCAATTTTGATTTTTTAGATTTATATACCCTCTTTTCTATATTATGAGGTAATCTTTTTAGAAAAGATAACCCATGTCGATCAAAATACGGATCGACAATTTTAATATTACTTTTGGCTTTTGCGAGAAGGTCAGATACAAATTCAAATGCATCAAAATAATCACCATTAAAGAAGATTTTTTCTCTCTCAAGTAAATTTAAATTACTTTCTTTCAACACTTTAAGTTCCTCCTTCAACTCCATGTATTGATTATTAAGATTGATTAATCCTTTATAAAATGATGAATCATCGCATCTATCATTAATGGCGAATCCATTAATAAGATAATCTTTCAATATTTTGGTAACCCATTTTCTAAAATCAATCGCAACCTTACCTTTAATCCTATATCCAATAGCGAGAATCAAATCTAGGTTATAATGTGAAACAAAATATTGTTTATTGTCGTGAGCAGTATACAAGAAATCCTTGTGAACTGAATCCATATCTAATTCACCCTCTTCAAAAATGTTTTTAATATGAAACGATATATTTTGTTGAGTAGTCTCAAATAGTGTGGCGATTTGCTCTTGCGTTAACCAAACAGTTTCTTCTTTGGGAGAGACACTAACATCAAGTTTTACAGTACCATTATCAAAGATAACAATATTATTATTTCCAGAATTTTTGTCTGATTCTTTATATCTTTGGTTTTTGATTATAAAATTTTCGAAAGTTCTAAAGTGTTTGTTTTTTAGCTCTTTTTCAATTTCGATAATAAAACTGTTTCCATACAATGTGATTGGTCTTGTTTTGTGAGATAAACGCAAGATAAAATCATTTTTTGATTTTTTCTCGCTGGATAAAATCACATCACTTTCAATTAGATTGTAGGTTGATTTAATAACTCGTCTAGCAGTAGCAATGCTGACATCAAAAAGTTTTGCTATCTCATTAGCAGATAGCCAGATAGTGCCGTCTTCGACTGACACTTTTACATCAAGAGAAAAATCTCCATCAGTAAATTTAATTGTTTTTAAATTGTCCATATGGACCTCCTATTTCTGTAGAAAGTAAAATAAGGATTCTTCAATCCTATCCTCATTTAACTTTTCCATAACCAAGAAGATCCTTATGATCTAACTACATTAATATTATAGCATTTTATGCTATAAGAGTATAGTGTTATTTTCTAAAAAATCAAAAAAATACAGTACACAAAGTGTACTGTAGCAATCTAGTGGTGCGCGGGATGAGAATCGAACTCACACATCTTGCGATATACGCCCCTCAAACGTACGCGTCTACCAGTTCCGCCACCTGCGCATTTTCAAGTTGCTTGATTATTGTAAGAAAAATAATGATAAAAGACAAGTGATTTTTAGTCTTATATTTGTTAAAATATGTATCGCTATAAAGAAGGTAAACAAAAATGAAAGAAATATTAGTCGAAACTAGTGCACGTCATATTCACGTCACTGAAGAACAATTTAAAATCTTATTTGGTGAAGATGCAAAACTCGAAGTCAGAGCACCTTTATCTCAACCAGGTCAATTCGTTTCTTTTTCTAGATTAGATATCGTTGGACCTAAAAAGACTATTCCTAATGTCTCAATTCTTGGACCATTTAGAAAAGCGGGACAAGTTGAAGTCTCTGCAACTGATGCAAGAACTTTAGGAGTTCCTGCAGTGGTTAGAGAGTCTGGCGATTTAGCGGGTTCCCCAGCTATTAAATTAGTGGGTCCTGCTGGAGAAGTGGAATTATCTGAAGGCTGCATCGTTGCTAAAAGACATATTCATATGACTCCAAAAGATGCTGAAGAATTTGGTGTAAAAAACGGCGAAATTGTTAAAGTTGAAGTTAATAATCCAGGTAGAAGCTTAATCTTTGGTGATGTCGTTGTAAGAGTAAGAGATGATTTTGCTCTAGCAATGCACATTGATACTGACGAAAGTAACGCTGCTGGCTGTGCGGGAACAGTTTATGGGAGAATTGTTAAATAATGGAAACCATCCATTACTATCCTAAAGGAACTTGTTCAGTTGAGATGTTTATCGACCATCAAGACGGCATTATTCAACAAGTGAAAATTATCCGTGGTTGTCGAGGTAACACTCAAGGTTTAGCAGCTTTACTTGTAGGCATGCCACTAGAAGAAGCTTATAAACGTCTTAACGGGATTCAATGTCGTAACGGCACAAGTTGTCCAGATCAATTAGCCCAAGCTATTAAACAATACTTGAATAAATAATAATATTTATATAAGATATTAATGCTTATCCAGAATCGTGATAAAAAGGATGAAAAAACACGATAGCAACTCTCGGAAGAGTAAGTGCTCTCCTTAGCAAAGTCCCAGAACTTTGATCGATAAGTTGAGAAGAAAATAACTTCTCCCAATTCTGGGGGAAGTTTTATTTTTATAGAAGGTAATCATCATGAAAGAAAAAATCTTATTTACATCCGAATCTGTCTCTGAAGGTCATCCAGACAAAGTATGCGACCAAATTAGTGACGCAGTTTTAGATGCGTGTTTAAAAGTGGATCCTAATGCCCATGTCGCTTGTGAGACTTTTGCGACTACTGACTTTATCCTTGTAGGAGGAGAAATTACCTGTAAGGAAAAAGTGGATATTCCTCAAATTGTAAAAGATGTATTAAAAAGGATTGGTTATGATAAACCCGAATATGGATGCGATTATCATACGATTGAAATCGTTGATAAGACAAAGCAACAATCTCCTGATATCAATCAAGGAGTAAATCAAAAGAAACCTGAAGATTTAGGAGCAGGTGACCAAGGATTAATGTTTGGCTATGCCACAAATGAAACTAGTGGCTATATGCCACTTGCAATTTCTATTGCTCATAAACTTGTTAGGGACGCTAGTGAAAAACGCCATAAAGGGCTATTTAAGGGCGCTAGACCTGATATGAAGAGTCAAGTGACTATCGACTACACTGATCCTAAACATATTCGTATTGATAATATGCTAATGTCGGTCCAACATGATGAAGATGTTAACCTTGATGAATTTAAAGAATATATTCACAAAAACATCATGCAAGAAGTTGCTAAATCATTTGGTTTAAATACTGACTTTAAATATTTAATTAATCCAACTGGTAGATTTGTTTTAGGTGGCCCTGCTGGAGATACAGGTTTAACTGGTAGAAAAATAATTGTTGATACTTATGGTGGATCTGCAAATCATGGTGGAGGGGCTTTCTCAGGAAAAGACCCTTCTAAAGTTGACCGTAGTGGAGCATACATGGCTAGATATATCGCTAAAAACTTAGTAGCCGCGGGAGTCGCTGATCGCTTAGAAGTGCAACTCTCTTATGCAATTGGAGTTAATTACCCATTAAGTATTGGAGTTAAAACTTTTAAAACTAGCAAATATCCAGATGAAAAAATATTAGAAGTCATTCATAAAGTATTTGATTGTCGCCCAGGAATGATTATTAAAAACTTCTCGCTTAAAAAACCGACATTTAAATATCAAGATATTTCTAATTATGGTCACTTTGGTCGACCAGATGTCGATTTGCCTTGGGAAAAGCTTGATAAAGTTGAAGAAATTAAGGAATTATTAAAATAATTGAATTTGATATATTTTTTTGATTAAATATATTTGCAAATGGCTTGGGGACCTTAGTTGTCCGCGCCGATGTAGGATGACTTGTTCATCTGATGGCGGAGCCATTTTTTTTGTAGTAAAACTCTGTAATTTTCATTAAGTCTTCTAAATCAATTTTCCATTTTTTCCTCTTCTTTCCAAATGATTCTTTTTTATCACTCCGTATTTCTAATACCCAATACGCATCTTTTTTGTCTTTCGGATTTGGATTCCTTTTTAATTTCAGAACAAGCTTGTGTTTTACTTTTGAGGAATGTGTGATTGTTATATAGATATAATTTCCGTTTTCTTCAAATAGAACAAATGCAGGATGATCAATATATATAATCTTGTTATTTTTAGTAATGAATATTTCAGGATGATAGCGAAATTCAAATTTTCTTTTTATTGCATTTATATTCCTCATAATTGTCCTCCTAATATATAAAGAGGGAAAAAATTAGGAAAATTTGTAAAAATATTTTTAAAAATTATTTGGATTTGCGTCTATTAACTATGTTAATAATAATATTTAGATTATAAAAGTTATTCTTTAGTCCTATCAAAATAGGACTGGAAATTGTATAATAAAAGTGTCTAAAAATCCTATTTCAGTGATTTGGAAAGGAGCTAAATATCATGAAATATGTAATTACTGGTAAAAACATTGGAGTTACCGAAGGTATTTCTAATGCTTTACAAACAAAACTTGCCAAGATGGACAAGTACTTCCTTATTAACGACGAAGTTGAATGTCGTTGTGTTGTTTCTGCTCATAAAGAAACACAAAAAGTGGAAGTCACAATCTTTTTACCTTCCATGCCTTTAAGAGCGGAAGTTGAACATCAAGATTTATACGCTGCAATCGATTTAGTAGTGGATAAGCTTGAAGGTCAAATGAGAAAAATTAAAACCAGAATGGATAGAAGTAATGGCCGCATCTCTTTAGGCAAAGCCATTAACTTTGAAGAGATTAAAGAAGAAAAGAGAAATGAAGAAGAAGATGTAGTGGTCCGCACTAAGTCTTACTACTTACAACCAATGTCCATTGAAGAAGCTATCACTAGAATGGAAGCTTTAGGACATGACTTCTTTGTTTATCTAGATGAAGAAGATGACCGTATCTCTACTGTCTACATCAGAAAAGATGGAGGATATGGAGTGATCCAAGCAGAGAATCCTATTAAATAGTTATTATCTTGGATAACAAAAAAGGTCTTAGTTTTGTCGCTAAGACCTTTTAATTTAAAGATAATAAATTATTCGGTTTCTTGATAAATAGAGAATTGAGTGACGTATTCTTCGCTTTCTAAGTATGAACCAATATCGACAAAAATATTACTGCTTTCTTCAAAATAAGTGACAAAATATCCTTCGCTTCCATCATCCCAAGTATCAGATGCGGGAGCAAGATATTCTACTAAATAATCTGGTAAATAATCTATACCAGCAAGGCATGCTTCTTCTAAATTAGTTACGCCTTCAAAGGTTACTGCTAAGTATGCAACGCCTTCATCCCACTGAATATCGCTTTCGGAATATTCTAGTTCTGTACAAATATCTTTAGCGATACTAGCAACAGTTTTTTCATCTCCGGTAGGATCAATAGGAGTTATTTCTCCAGAGAAAGTTCCAGTAACAGTAACTTTCTTAATTCTAATTTGACCAGATGCCCCTAAAGTAAATGTAATAGAAGAAGACTCACCGGTCCATACTAATTTATCTTGACTTAAAGAACCGGCGTCTGGAGTGAAATCTGCATCACTTCTAACATATTCAAATGTAATTTTGGTAATGTTATCTGCTGAGAATGTGACTGTGTTATTGGCGTATATTCTTAAAGATTCATCGGTATCATAATATTTTGGAATAGCGCTTCCACCTTCTTTAGATGCTTCTATTGTAAATCCAGGATCCATAGTGGCATTTGTTCCAGCATTATCACTTTCCCAATTAAAGTCTTTCATTACAAAGGTAAAAGTTCCAGTAACTGGCTGGTCACCTCCTGGAGTGTCGCCTCCTGGTTTAGTCTCTTCACCACATCCAGTTAGAAGCATTCCTAATAATAACGGTAATAAAAGTAATTTTTTCATGTATTTTGCCCCCCTCTTAATACAATTTTAAGTATATTTTTAAATCGGTTATCTGTAAATAATTGTGTAAATAATTGATAAAACTTTTATGTAGTTTTATATAACTTGTGTATAATATTAGCAAGCTCAATATATTAGAAGTTAATTGTCCGTAGGTGAAGTTAATCTTCCCTAATGTATTGAAGGAGGCTATATCAATGAAAAACATTAATCAATACAATTTTGATATCATTCACGTTGCGACACATTTAAGAGACACTCTTGAATATGTTTTACCACGTGAACACGACGAAAAGATTTATAACCAAAGAAAAGAAGTATTAACCAAAGGCTTATCTAAAGAAACCCCACTTGGAAAATTCTTGGAAGCTAACAAAGATAAGTTCACTGAATTATTAAAAAACTATGATGAATTATTAGATGAAGTTTATGGAGATAATTCCACAATTCTAGTTAAAACCGCTGAAGGAAAGATTAGAGTGGATCATTCTCAACATTTAAGAATCTATGAACTCGTGACATCAATGATGGAACCAATTAGAGATGTTATCTATTTCCATGTTAATTTAGCAAGAAAACAAAATGAAAATGAACCAATCATTGAAGATTTAATGCCTTATGATGATAGACAATATCGTTTATTTGCCTATTTATTAATGATGCAAGATTTCGAAAAATCATTCTTTGAATTCCAAAAAGTGATGGGTGAAGCAGGAGGAAAACCAACTCCACAATCTAACTTCATCGTTCAAAATGAATTAGCAAAATATGCGAGAATGTTAAGAAATATTAGAGAACACACAAGATTCACTGATAATGAAACATTAGATGTTTTAGATAAGTGTTTACAAGTTGTAGAAATGTCTGAAGGTAGAAGAGATAGAAGAGATAATAAAAACTTCCCAGACTTATTTAAAGAAGCTTTAGATGGAGTGAACGCTAAATTCACATTAAACGGACCAAAATGGCAAGAGAAGTTCAATAAAGCACTTCAAGAAATGCTTGCTGATATCCGTAATAGCTCTGCCGCTAAAGCATAATTATTAATTTGGAGACTAAACTATGAAGAAAAAACTAAAACAACTTTCTTTATTTGAAATAATCGCCTATTCCGTATTGTTATTATTAGGCTTATGGGGATTAATTTATACATTATTAGGTTTTATTTGTGAGTTCTTAAGCGTTAATAGTGGACTTAGATACGCGAATAATTATGTTAGAAATGTCTTTGGAACTAGCTTCCTGACATGTGGCTTAATTGTTCTTGGTGTTAGTGTGATTGCTGTTATTATCGTTTTACTAGTCAACGCTAAGAAAAGCGATCGTGACTTTGAAAAAGCTCAGAGAAGAGCGGCTAGACTTAAGAAAAGACCTGAAGAAGAAGTTGTTGATGTTTCTTCAGAAAATGTTGAGGTCAATGGATAAGAGGTTTAAAACCTCTTTTTCTTAATTAAATATGATTATTGTGATTACCGGTGGTAGCAGTGGAATTGGTCTAGAAACCGCTAGACTATTTTCTAATTGCCCTGATAATATCGTTTACGTTTTAAATAGAAGAGAAATAAAAGAAAATAACATTAATTGGATTAAATGTGATTTATCCGATGTTAGTTCTATTAAATCCGCGATTGAGTTAATAACAAAGAAACACAAAATAATTAACTCGTTAATTAATAATGCGGGCACGGGTATTTCTGGAGCGGTGGAATATCACTCTGAAGAAGAATTAAAAAAGATTATTGATGTTAATTTATTAGGTTTAATTAATGTCACTAGATTGTCTCTTCCATATATGAGCAAAGGAAGTAAAATAATAAATATTTCTAGCGTTGCTGGTCCTATTTCTATTCCTTTTCAAACAATCTATTCTGCAACAAAAGCAGGTGTATTAGCCTTTTCTAACGGTTTAAGAAATGAACTTAGACCCTTAGGAATAAAAGTCACTTCTATTTTACCTGGTGACACTAAAACTGGTTTTACTTCTTCTAGAGAAAAAAGTATCGATAATGGTAGATATGGAGATCATATTTCTAAATCTGTTTCCAAGATGGAAAAAGATGAAAATAGTGGAGTATCTGCTTATAAAGTTGCAAAAAAGATATTTAAAGTGAGCAAAAAGAAAAACCCAAATACATATTACGTAGTGGGTTTATCTTATAGACTATTAGTGTTCCTTTCACGTATCTTACCAAAAAGACTCGTGAACTGGATTATTTTTAAGATTTACGGTTAATCCGCAAAGTCGTAATCTAAAACAACAAAGAATTGATAATTTGTATGAAGTTCGCTTAAGTCCTTAACTAGCGAATTTTTTATTTCTTCTTGATTTGGTGCCTCATAGTCAATAATTAAATCAAACGAGACAACATTAGTTTCAACATCAACATAGAAGCCGTGCACCTGTTTAATTGAAGGATAATTTTTTACTAGGCGATATAAATCTTCTCTAATCGCTTTGACTTCAGGCACAGAAGAGTTAGTGGCGTAGATTCCTACTGTTAAAATTACACCAAATTTTTCATAAGCTGCTAAAGAGATTTTTCTTGTTAATGGGTGAATTTCTTTTGCGGTCAAATCATCTCTCACTTCAATATGAATTGAGCCGATTGATCTGTTTGGTCCATAGTCATTTAAAATTAAATCATAAGAACCAATAACTTCTGGAAAGGAATTCACTAATTGTTTAATTCCTAAAGCGATTTCTCTTTCAGCACGTTTACCAACGATGCTGCTAATGGCGTTAAGTAAGAACTCAATACCACTTTTAATAATGAATAAACCAATTAAGATACCTAAATATCCTTCAATATGGACGCCTGCATACATCGCTACTATGGCACCTACTAAAGTAGATCCTGATAATAAAGCGTCAAATAAAGCATCTACTCCAGAAGCTTTTAAAGCATCACTTTTGGTCTTTTTGCCCATCACTCTAAAGAATAAGCCTAGAGCAACTTTAAATAGAATAGCGACACTAATAACAATTAAGCTGATATAAGTATAATTAGCCTTTGTGCCACTTATTAAAGAACTAATAGATTCGTATATAGCAGTGCCGCCAGCAATTAAAACGATAATAGCGACAATTAAACTAGTAACGTATTCTATACGTCCATGACCATAAGGGTGGTCTTTATCTGGCTTTTTAGTGGATAGTTTAGTGCCAATAACAGTAACGATGCTACTTAAAGCGTCTGTTAAGTTATTAATGGCGTCTAAAATAATAGAAATAGATCCAGCGATAATACCAATCGTGGCTTTTGCGGCAACTAATAAAACATTACCTAATATACCAATAATACTTGTTCTAATGATCAGTTTTTCTCTATTCATCTTTAAAACCTTCTAAGACTTTATATAGTAAGCGATATAATTCCTTGGCCTCTTCTGGACTTAACTTTACTTCTTTAGCAATTTGAGGGGGAATCTCATATGCTTCTTTTTTTAATTCTAATCCTTTATCAGTTAAAGAGATAATTAATTCTCGATTATCTCGAGGCAAAGCTTTTTTAGATATATATCCTTTTATTAATAATTTATTAAGTAAAGGAGTAAGAGTGCCACTATCTAGATATAATTTTTCTCCTATTTCTTTAACAGAGACATGGTCTTTTTCCCAAAGAACCATCAAAACTATATACTGAGTATATGTGATATCTAACTTATCTAAAAACGGTTTATATTTCCTGGTAATCTCTTTTCCAGAGGCATAAAGTGGAAAACATAACTGATTAGATAATTTTAAAGTATCGTCAGGATTATATTCCTTCATTATTTCGCTAAAGCTTCCTTAATCTTTTCTTCAAAGGCAAATGGCTTTTCAGTTGGTTCAAATCTTCCTAATACTTCGCCTTCTTTAGAGACTAAGAATTTAGTGAAGTTCCATTTAACTTTCTTATATTTACCTTTTTCATTTTGAGAACATAAATAAGTAAATAATGGTTCAGCATTATCACCTTTAACATCAATTTTCTTAAATCTTGGGAATTTAGTGTTGAACTTTAAAGAGCAGATTTGATTAATTTCTTCATCACTATGAGGGGCTTGATGGAAGAATTGATTGCATGGGAAATCTAAAACTTCAAAACCTTGTTCGTGATATTTTTCATATAAAGCTTCTAATTCTTCATATTGAGGGGTGAATCCACATTTAGTAGCGGTATTAACAATTAATAATACTTTTCCCTTATATTGGCTTAAGGAGACATCTTCTCCTTTTTGACTTTTAACTACAAAATCATGTACTGACATAAATAAATCCTCCTATATGTCAAATAAATTGTATACAATCTAATTTTTATTGTAAAGTCTATTTTCTCTTTTCTTATATAATAGTGGATATGTCGATTAAAAAATATTTAGCAAGTATTGAAGATTTATCTAATCAAAAGATTGTTCTAGTTGGCGGCACTTCTGGAATTGGTTTATCCTTTTTAAAATTTTTAGTTAAAAAGAATGCATATGTCATTTTGCTTGCTAGAAATCTCAAAAAAGCTGAAGCAATAGTGGACGAATTAAATTATCGTAATATTGAAATTATCGAATATGATCAATCCTCTTATAGTTCAATTCGTAAAGGAATTGATGATTTATTGAATAAATATCCAAAAGTGGATTCAATCGTATTAAACGCTGGAGTGATCAGTAAAACAAAAGAATTAATGGAAGGTCACCCATATAGCATTGGAGTTAACTATTACGGGATTAGATATTTTGTGGAATACATCTGTCCTAAATTAGATAGTAAAACTAAAATTGTTATTCAAGGATCTCTAGTCGCGGGATTTCATTTAAATAAAAAGACTAATATAGAAGATAATAATCTTAAAACATTTAAAGAATATAACATCTCTAAAATGTGTGTTGAGGCTTACTTTTATAAGCTGATAAGTAAAAGGATTTATCCAAATATTGAATTTGTTTTAACTGAACCAGGGGTTACCTCTACGAGTATTACTAGAGACTTAGATTCATTTTTAAAACATGTCGGCAAAGTGTTTGTTTCTACATTTTTCCATAGTGTTAATAAAGCTTCCTTGACATTACTAGAAGCTGTTTCTAGTAGGGCTAGTAATGGCAGCTATATTGTTCCTAGAGGCTTATTTACAATATCTGGATATCCTAAATATAAGAGATTCCCTAAAAAGCGTATTAGAGAATATCTTATTAAATAATTTGATAAAATCATTTCTTTTTAAAATTTATTTCGTATAATGTATGTCTTATGGATAAAAAAAGACACTTTAATACAAGAATGATCGCTACTACAGGTGTGTTGCTAGCGTTAGAAATTGCTTTGCAAATCATTGGAAACTATGTAGTTATTCCTGGTGGATTTGCTAACTTAAATTTCTCTTTAATTTTTATTGCTTT
Source organism: uncultured Caryophanales bacterium (assembly GCA_947164155.1). Lineage (GTDB taxonomy): Bacteria > Bacillota_I > Bacilli_A > RFN20 > CAG-826 > UBA2450. The sequence continues at coordinate 11,319 of CAMUVS010000013.1, forward strand.
AGGCGCAATACTTTATGGGCCTATTGTAGGAAGTTTACTTGGGCTAGTTTCTGGGATTTTAACTTTATTTTCTCCAAGTACTATGTCGGTGTTTTTCACTATTAGCCCAGTTGGCACCGTATTAGCGTGTTTATTAAAGACCACAATTGCGGGGCTTGTAGCAGGTATTATTTCTAACCTATTAAAGAAGAAGCATGATTTATTATCTTCAATTTTGTCCTCTTTAGTAGTTCCAATATTAAATACAGGAATTTTTGCATTATTCACTATTATATTTTTTAAACCTCTTCTTGCAGGTATTAACCCTGATAGTATGGCAGCGGCCTTATTTTTAGGATTGATCGGATTTAACTTTATTTTTGAAGTTCTTGTTACTGTAATTATTGTTCCTAGTTTATATAAAATCCTTCTTCAAGTTACCTCAAAAAATAAAGAGATTGCTTAATTTAGTTATATCTATAACTAACTTTATTTAGAAAATAATTATCAATTTAAATTGATTTTAGTTATTGCTATATAAAAAAATGAACAAAAAATTTTTTAATTCATTTTATGAATTATTTTTTTTGTAAAAAAATTGAATTCCTTTTTCGCGTGTGATACTATTAATCCAAATTTACATTTTTCTTGAAAGGAGGAAAATAACATGAAGTACAAAAAGTTTGCACTTCTTGCACTCTCAGCTGGTATGATCGTTGGTTGTGGGAATAGCGGTCCAGCCACACCTGATTGGAGTGCAGAATTCAAAACATTCGTAAAGGAAAACTTTTACGGACTCGAAGTTCCTTATTTTGGAACAAGTGGATTAGGTAATTTTACTTATCAAATTCACGATGATTATGGATACGCTGAAATCTTTGGTGGCGAATTAGAGTCGTCAGAACCTATTAAAGCTGCTGCTGGATTCCTAGAAGAGAAAGGATTTGTTGATTTACTCGAAGACTATCGTGAAGATCCTAAATATGCCGAACAAGTTAAATGGACATATCCTATGGAATACAGATTTGAAGCAGAAGAAGTAGGACCAAGATATATTCGTATCGGTTTAACTGGTAAATTACCTACTGCCACTGCTGCCGCTGCTGCAGATGAAGCAACAGAAGAAGAACCAGCAGAAGAAAAGAGATCTTTCTACGCTCAAGTATTTGATCCATATTATTATTCTTGGTTTGATGCTGATTCAACCGAATTAATCTCCAGAGCTTTTGGACAAAAAACCGGAGAAAAAACATATAAAGAAGATGAAACAATTGCTGAAGAGCTCGTTCCTTATTCAGGTCAAGCTACTTATCAATCTAGCGGAACCTATATTCCTGATATCGATGACGCCATCGCTGAAGTCGCGAAAAATGGTTACCTTAAATTCTGGATGCAAGATGTCGTTCGTGCAGAATTAGATGCCTATGCCGCAAGTTTAAAAACTGCAGAACAAGCTTGGGATGTCTATACTTACGAAGAACACGAATTAGAACCAGGCTATCTTGGACGTTTATACAAATTAGTTTCCCCAAGTAAATACTTCACAATTGATGTTTATTTTGCTGAAGGTGAAGCAGCATTGTTTAGAGTTGCTAAAGCTCCTGCTTCTATTCCACAAGTCATCAAAGACATGGAACCAGCTTTATTCGAAAGCAATGAAGTTACTGCTTATGACTTCGAATATTTCGAAGATACAGAATCAGGCGAAAGCGGATATCAATACTTAGAACTTTCTGAAAACGCTGCTCAACCTTCTGGTGAATCACTTAAGAGTGCAGTTGCAGCTTATAGTGCATTAGTTGAAGATGAAGACTTAAATGCAACTGAAGTTGTTGAATTTGGTATTCTTAGTGTCGCTGAAGCTCAAGGCGTCTTAGATGTCGAAAATAATCAAGTTGTTGTCTATGCAGATTATCAAAAGTCTGGCATTGTTCAAACTGAAACAGGTTATGCATATACTTATTACTTCTTCTGGGGTGTTGAAGTAAGCGATTGGCCAACTTATCCAGAAGAATTAACTAACGAATTTATTGCTGCTGCCGGTGCATCAAACATTCATCAATTCTTTGAACAAGAAGATGGCACATTCAAGTTTGGTACTGATGTTGAATCTGAAGATGATGTTATTGCTGTCTTTAATGCAATTAAAGGCTTAGAAGGCGCAACAGTCTTAACTGAATACAATCAATATGAAGATGGTATCGGTAGAGTTGCTCTTAACGAAAACACCATGGCGGTTATCGAATTAATTACCGAAACCGAAACATCTGAATCTGGCGAAGCTCAAACATATTACGGCTATTATGTTACTTTAGCGGCAATTCCTAACTTCCCATCTCAAGTTGTCACTATCGCTGATGCCATAGGAGTTTCTAAATTTGAATTTGTTGAAGATAGTGAAGTTGAGGGTTCTTGGATTATTCCTGAAAAAGAAGACGACACAACTCTTTGGGCTGATGCAAAGACTAATTTAAATGGTATGCTTGAAACATTAAAAGCCATTCCTGGCATTGAATTTAATGCTCCAGAAGTTAGCGATGAAGATGAATCTTCATTTGGTAGCTTTAAAGTTAGTGGTCTATTAGATGGCAAATTAGTCGTCCTTGAATCAGTTACTGTCGGCTACGATGAAAGTTGGAACGGCTATTATTCCGCTCGAATCACTGTGTGTGATCCAAAAGAACCTGATCCAGCTGTCTTAGCCTTTATGCAAGCTGTTGCTACTGCTGCAGGACTTGAAGTTGAATTTGATCAAATTGATGGAAATTATTATTTCAGTGATGCTTATTTAGAATCACTTCCAGGAACAATGGAAGAATATGCTGAAGACATTGTTACTAAATTAGCTGCTGCATGTCCAGATGTTGAATATACTACCAGTATCGAATCAGATTACAATGGAGATTATTATCTCACAATCGTATATGGTAACTATTCAATTGAAGTTGGAGTTATTAGTTACGAAGGATATGGATATTCATTTAACTTCGTTATTCAAGCAGAAGTTTCTTTAGCAGAAGCTGAAGCCTAATAATATTCGTATTGACTTAAGTTAAACTTAAACAATTAGGCTAGAAGGCCACAACCTTCTAGCCTTTTCTTATGCGCTTTAAACTATTGATATATTCTCAACTTCTATCATTTTTCTTTTACTAACTCGTATTATATAGATATAATAATACAAGCGTTTTAAACGCAAAAATGTTAAAAAATGATTGAAATAGTTGAAGCTAAAAATAAAAAACAAATGAAGCTATTTGCGACTTTCCCAGTAAAGTTATATAGCAAATGCAAATACTATGTTCCTAGTATTGTAGAAGATGAAATGGTTATTCAAGATGAAACCAAGAACTTTTCAAAAGGTACAAGTGACTGCAAATGCTTTTTAGCGTATAAAGATGGTAAGTTAGTTGGAAGAATATGCGGGATTATCAATCACGAATCTAATAAAAAGTTTAATGAAAAATGTATTCGCTTTAATCGAATCGATTTTATTAACGATATTGAGGTCGCTAAAGCATTAATTCAAGCGGTAATGGATTATGGCAAAGAAAACGGATTAGACACGATTCATGGCCCTTGGGGATTTAATGACACTGATCGAGAAGGAATGTTAACCGAAGGATATGATAAAATATCAAATTACGCGACTAATTATTCTTATCCATATTATATAAAGATTATGGAATCTCTTGGCTTTGAAAAAGAAAGCGAATGGGTAGAATTCCAATTTGATATCAATCATATTGATCCTAGATTTCATGATGTCGCTGAGCAACTTCGTAGTCAAGGGTATCGCGACTTATGCGATACGCTGACAGTTAAAAGGATTATTAAAGAATACGGAGACAAATTCTTTGAATGCTATAACAGGAGTTATGCCTCTTTAGATAACTTTGTTCCTGTTGAAGGAGAATCTAAAAAAGCGACATTAAAACAATTTGGCACTATTATAAATAGAAATTATTTTTCTCTCATTGTTGATAAATATGATAATGTTGTGGCTTTTGGCGTTGGTTTACCATTTATTGGTAAAGTATTAAGAAACGCCAAAGGAAGAATGTTTAGAGCGGCTATTCCTCTACTTTTAACTATTAAAAATCCAAAAGCAGTGGAACTCGCCTTAATTGGGGTTGATCCAATTTATCAAAATTACGGTGTCCATGCCTTAGTGGTGGACCGCTTCATTAATTCGTTTAAGAAACATCATATTACTGAAATATTTATGGATCCGGTCTTAACTACGAATAGTAAAATGCTACAAACCTGGAAAGGGATGGAAAAAACTGTTCGTCAAAGAAGACAAACATTTAAAAGACCAATTGGAGAGTTATAAAAAAACCGCTTGTGCGGTTCTTTTATTTCTCGAAGAACTTTAATAACTCTTCGTAGACTTTTTGATTTTCTTTTTCGTTTAGAATTTCGTGCCTCATGTTGTCTAATGTGACAGCTTCAACATTTTTATAGCCTACTTTTTCTAATAAGGCTTTAGAAGAGGCTCTACCTTTATCAAAACCAGTACATGGATCATCTTTACCAGCGATTAATAAAATTGGAGTGTCTTCTTTTACAGATTTATATTTTCTTGCTTTACCCATTTTTGATAATAAGCACATTAAGGCATCAAAACTGCCAAGGGTGAATTCCACTCCACAAAGTGGGTCAGCAATATATTTATCAACATTCTCTTCATTATAACTAAGCCAATCTAATGGAGTTCTTGGGTTTTCAATAGTTTTATTAAAGGCTCCAACAGCGAGGCCATTAATTAATTTAGAGTGACCTTTACTTCCTTTAAATAATTTAACGCATTTAGTTAATGCTTTACCAATTCCTGCAATTGGATTTGGATTAACATATCCACTTAAAGCAACTTTTGAATATTTAGATCCATCAGTTTGCATTAAGACTCTCGAGATAATTGTTCCCATAGAGTGACCAAATAAATATAGAGGTAAGTCCTTATATGTTTTTTTAATGTATTTTCTAATTTCTTTTTGATCAGAAATGATTAATTTATCACCCTTTTTATTAGAGATATGAGATAGAAGTGGAGCGGATTTACCGTGCCCTCTTAAATCAGATGTGACACATGTATAACCTTTAGAACATAGATATTCTGCAAAAGCATCGTATCTTTCTTTATATTCTTCCATGCCGTGGATAAACTGAATAACCGCTTTTGGATTTTTAGCTTCAAAGACCGCTAAAGATAATTCATAACCATCAACACTTTTGAGTGTTAGTTCTACTTTTGACATAATATGTACCTCGCTTAACTATTATAGAGCAAAAGAAATAAACTTGCTCATATTGTTTGCAGTTTTTCGCGCTTACACGCATAATATATGTGTTATGAAAACTAATAAGTGTTTTGAAACATTTCCTAAAAGGAATGAAGTGAAAGAGTTTTTAAAGGAACTCAAATCTTATATGTATCCTAATTATTTTGAGGATGCTGGAGATGATATCTCTTCTTTCAAAAAGAAGAAATTAGAAGTTATTAAAAAGATTTATCTAAAGTCTATTTGTAAAACTACTTGGGATAAGTTTTCTTTAGTGATTGATGATATTAAAGCTAAATTAGATAAAGATTTAGATTTCTTCTATGAAAGCGATCCTGCTGCTGATAGCAAAGATGAAATCATTATGGCGTATCCTGGATTTATGGCTATTGCTTATTACCGCATTGCTCATGAATTATATAAATTAGGGGTTTGCTATGTTCCAAGAATCATCACTGAGATTGCTCACTCTAAAACTGGTATAGATATTCACCCAGCTTGTAAGATTGGTTGCCCTTTCTTTATTGACCACGGCACTGGCGTTGTCATTGGTGAAACTAGTGAGATTGGTAATTATGTAAAAATGTATCATGGGGTGACTTTAGGTGCTCTATCTTTAGAAGGTGGACACACACTTCATGGAGTGAAAAGACACCCAACTATTAAAGATTATGTTACTATCTACGCTGGCGCTTCTATATTAGGTGGAGAGACAGTTATAGAAGAGCGAGCGGTCATTGGCTCAAATGTCTTTATTGTTAACTCCGTAGTTAAAGACACAAAAGTTATTTATTCGGAAAATAATATTAAAATTAAATAATATATTATTTAGAGGTATCGTCATGAATAAGAAAATCTTATTACCAATATTGACTATTGGACTAGTTTTATCTTCTTGTGGGGGAGACAACACCCCAGTAGCTCATAAATTAGATCATTTAGACCTTGATTCTTCTAAGTGTCAAACGACTTTTACTTATGGAGAAGAGTTTAATTATGACGGACTTAAAGTAGTCGCGGTATATGATGATGACACCTCTATCACTGTTAGCGATTATAAAGTTAATACTCCTGATATGTATGTTCTTGGTAGTCAAGATGTCAAAGTTGAATATTTAACAGTCAGTAAAACTTATCAAATCAATGTTGTTGAAGCACCTAGTTATTTTCCTACTAGTGAAGTTATTTCATTTTTATCAGGTAGAGGAGTAGAAAATCCTGCTAATTATTTAACAAGTAAAATTAAAGGAATTAATAAAATTATTTCTTCCGAAATTGTTGAAGAAGATATTCCTTATTATCACGTTGAAACCAATATTACTCAGGCATATTATCAAGAAATAATGTCGGAATTAGCCTCATTAAATTGGAATAACGGAGAAGGTGGAGTGCTAGTTGATCCTACTTTAACTGTAGGAGTGCATGGTTATTCTATAATTAATTCCTTTGCTTTTGATTTTTACGCTTATAGTGATTTAATCTCTATTCCTCCTGAAGAGGATCCAGAAGAAGGGGAAGATAAAGAACTCGACTTCCCACTTCAAAATACAGGATATATCGCTAAAGAGACTAATTTAGATGGGAAGAGTTATACTTTTAACCAAGACTTTACGTTCTCTTTTGCTAAAAATGGAAGTAACACTCCAATTTCCGAAAAATCTAATTATGTGGCTTTATATACAAATAATTCTTTAACTATTTCCTCTAAATTCAAAATGAAGAAAATAGAATTTACTAACCAAGATGCTTCAAAAAATGGTGATTTAGCAGTTGAAGAAGAAAAACTAGTTAAATCTAGTAACCTTACAACTTGGGTTGGTGAGGCTAAATCTATAACATTTACTGCGAGTAGCCAATATCGATTCTCTAATATTAAAATTACATATTTTGAACACGCTGAGCCAGTAATCGAAGGGTTAAAAACTATCAAAGAAGTTTTAGATTTTGCTAAAGATGTAGAATATACGCCAACAAATGGTTGGTATTTAACAAATAGCACTGTGACAGTTAAAGTGAAGGCAATTGACGCAATTGATAGTGTGACCACTAGTGGACTAGACGCTAATGCTCGAGGAAAGGTGTTATGTGTTGATGAAACTGGATACATAGTTTGTTCTAGTGGAGTGAGCAAATCTAACCCAATTGATTTTTATCAAAGAGTGAAAAATTATATCAAAGAAGGAACAACTACTTATATTGTGACTGGTAAATTAGCCTTCTTTAATGATGTTGTCGAGATTAAAGTTGATTCATACCAATATGATCCTGATTTAGAAATTGAATATGATTTAAATGACTTTACCACTCCTGGCATTAATACCAGTGAACTACTTATGAATCACTGTAAATCTATTAAGACCAATAAAGATGGTTATGGAGTAGGCAAGATAATTAAGATGTCTTCACTTACTTATTTTAATAAGTATAATGACGCTGGAAGCTACTATTTCTTAGATATAGAGGGTAAATTAGTTCCAATATATTCCTTACTTGATAAAGATAAAAGTAGTCTACAAGAAGGAAAAGTTTATGACATTATTGGCTTTGAATCTTTATATAAAGGTAGACCATCTTTAAGAATATTAGATGTTTCTATTAACTCTGAAAGTGATCCAGCAAGTTTTGATTTTGCTAATGCAGTTAGTAAAGAAAACACTAAGTATTTCTATAACGTTAATAGCGAGAATTCTAACTATAAAGAAGAATTCTATAATAGCGTTACTACAATCTATAAAATGGATGTTTATGTATCTTCTTATGCCTATGATAAATACACCTTTAATAGTAGCTATTATGAATATAATAAATCATATACAACCGGTAATAGCCAAGTGGCTGCTGCTCAACACTATTCATTAGGTGTCTTTAATGAAGATCTTGAATATAAACAATTGTTTACTGACTTTAATTTGGCTAGTGCCAGCTCAAAAGAAGAAGCAGACAATTTACAGTTAACTTTATATTTTACTTTAGCGTTCTTAGATACAGTGGACGGTAAAAAAATGTGGAGAGTTAATGTCTTTGAAGATTTGGTGTTTGGACTAGATTACTACGAATCGGAAACTCAAAATATTGATTTTACTTCTATGACTCCAAGTCATGATGAAAATAAGCAGTGGTATCAAGTAGGAGACTTAAAAGTCACAAACGCCTCAACTGATATCAATAATTATTCTTATTCTGTTTATTATCTAAAAGTAGTGGATGGGACTTCATTAACTATCGAATTTAATAAACCGATAATTGCCTTTACTTTATACCATAAAACCTATTCCTATATTGCTGGAGTGGGTGAATTAGCTATTGCTAGTTATCGTCAATTTAAAGATCACACTGTGTTTCTATTATCTAATCCTACTACATCAATTAATATCGATGATTTCGCGGTTGGCGCTAGTAGAGCCAATGCATATTTAGGGATAGAAAGTATTACAGTTAATTATTAGGAGGTAATATGGGATTACGTTCAATTAAAGAAATTTTTATTACAGGTCATGGACCAAGTAGTAGTCATACCATGGGGCCATATTTTGCCTCGCAATATATTTTAAAAAAATATCAAGGGCTTAAACATGTAGAAGTTACTTTATATGGCTCGTTAGCCTTAACCGGTAAAGGTCACTTAACCGATTACATTATTGATGTTGCCCTTAAAGATGTTCCTCATAAGATTATTTTTAATAAAAAAACTAAAACCAAACATCCTAACACCATGACCTTTAAAGTGGTTGACTCCTTTGATAATGAACATTTAGAAAATGTCATTTCTATCGGTGGAGGCAGTATTGTCACAGTTGATAATATCAATGAGATCGGCGCTAAAAACATCTATCCTCATACACATATGAGTGAGATTATGAAATATTGCACTTCAAAAGATATGTCTTTTTATGATTATGTTGTTGAGCATGAAGGTAAAGACATTTATAACTACTTTAAAGATGTTTTAAAAGTGATGGATGAAGCCTATGAAAGAGGCTTAAAAGCAGAAGGGTATCTACCAGGTAAGTTACATGTTAAAAGAAAAGCCAAAGCGATGTATGAGGCTATGGAAGATACAACCTTAGGCGTAAATGATGTAGCGATGAATGTTGCGATTGCCTCTTTTGCAGTTGCGGAAGAAAATGCTTCTGGTGGGATTATTGTTACCGCTCCAACTTGTGGAAGTGCTGGAGTACTTCCTGGCTGCATTAAATATTTAAGAATGAAGAAAGTGTCTGATGACAATATCATCAAAGGCTTAGCGGTAGCGGGCTTATTTGGTATTGTCTGTAAGATGAATGCTTCAGTTAGTGGAGCGGAATGTGGCTGCCAAGCCGAAATTGGAGTAGCCTGCTCAATGGGAGCGGCAATGATTGCCTTTTGTTTTGGAAAAGAAATCGGTGATATTGTTCAAGCGGCAGAAATTGCTTTAGAACATTCGTTAGGATTGACTTGTGATCCTGTAGAAGGGTATGTTCAAATTCCTTGCATTGAACGATGTGCAATTTACGCAATTAAGGCTATTAACGCTGTTAAATTAGCAATTGTTATTCCTAATGATGATATTCATGTTAGCTATGATGATTCAATTAGAACAATGTATCAAACTGGATTAGATATGAATAAAAAATATAAAGAAACATCATTAGGTGGATTAGCAGAAATTATCAAATAATTTTACAAAATTATATTAATTTTGCTATTATATAGAGCACACTACAAAGGAGAAAGAGTTATGTATCGAGAAAATTCATGGAAAAAATATAACGATAAACAAGAAAAAGAAGTCTTTAAATTTGCTGAAGGCTATAAAGATTTCTTATCCGCTAGTAAAACTGAACGTCTAGCGGTTTTAGAAGCTAAAGCTAGATTAGAAAAAGCTGGCTATAAAAACGCTGAAGAATTTAAATCAGTGAAGCCAGGCGATAAGATTTACTTTGTAAATAAAAACAAAAATGTCTGTGCTTTTATAGTTGGCAAAAAACCTCTTAAAGAAGGCTTAAGAATTTTAGGAGCCCATATTGATTCTCCTAGAATGGATTTAAAAGAACATCCATTATATGAGAAAAATGAATTCGCTTTAGCGGATACCCACTATTATGGTGGTATTAAAAAATATCAATGGGTTACAATTCCTCTTGCGCTTCACGGAGTGGTTTGTAAAAAAGACGGTTCAGTCGTTGATATCCATATTGGTGAAGACGAATCTGATCCAGTTGTTGGTATTTCTGATTTATTAATTCATTTAAGCGCTGATCAACTTCAAAAACCAGGCGCTAAAGTGATTGAAGGTGAAGCTTTAGACTTAACTATTGGTAATAAGCCACTTAAAGGCGATGAGAAAAATGCTGTTAAGGCTAATGTCTTAAAGATTTTAAAAGAAAAATATGACATTGAAGAAGAAGACTTTATTTCTGCGGAAATCGAAGTTGTTCCAGCTGGAAAAGCTAGAGATTATGGTCTAGATCGATCAATGGTTGCCGGCTATGGTCACGATGATAGAAGCTGTGCTTATACTTCTTTAATGGCGTTAATTGACACTCAAAGTGTTGAACATACAGCTTGCTGTATTTTAGTTGATAAAGAAGAAATTGGTAGTGTTGGCGCTACTGGAGCGCAATCCCGTTTCTTTGAAAATGCAGTTACTAAATTATTAGAACTTTCTGGAGAAAAAGATCCTCTATGGGCCGCAAGAATCGTCTTTGAAAATTCTAAGATGCTTTCTAGTGATGTCTCTGCAGGATTTGATCCGCTTTTCCCAAGTGTTTCTGATCCAAATAACGCTGCTTATTTATCTTATGGCTTAGTATTTAATAAATATACTGGTGCTAGAGGTAAATCAGGAAGTAACGATGCTAACCCAGAATATTATGCTTGGATTAGAAGAGTGATGGATGATGCCAAAGTTAACTGGCATAATGCTGAACTTGGCAAAGTTGACCAAGGTGGTGGAGGTACAATCGCCTACATCTTAGGAAATTACAATATGAATGTTATTGATGCTGGCATCCCAGTTTTAAATATGCACGCTCCTCAAGAAATCGTTTCTAAAGCCGATTTATTTGAAGCCTATAACGGATATAAAGCATTCTTAGGTGCTAAATAATGGAGAAAAAAGAAAACTGGATTAAGCGTAATTGGAAGAAGTTTTACGCTAAACTTCACTATGCTTTTGTCGAATCAAAATTTGGCAAAGTATGGATTAAATATAAACTTCAATATTTAGCCTACACTTTAGTTATGGAAGCGGTGATGGGTGGCTTATATTTTATTGCAACTCGTATTCCTACTCAAGTAGTGACATTTAATACCGCGATTATTGATGATAAGATTCCGTTTATCTCTTATTTCTATTTCTTCTACTTATTCTATTACGTAGTGCCTGAACTTGCCTTATGGGCATTGTCGTTCTGGGATAAGAAGAAATCGCTTAATTTAACTAGCTCATGTATCGCTATTTCCGTTCTTGCATTTATTTGTTATTGTTCTTGCCAAGTGAGAATGGTTCGTCCTCAAGCTGAAGCAATTGTTGCAGAATACGCTAACTTCTCTAGCGTCTATAACTTAGATACATTCTTCAAGTGGGCCATTAACTTACAATATACGAAGTTAGATCCAATTCCAGTTAACTGTATGCCTTCGCTTCACTGCGCGGTATCGTGTGCGGTAGTGTTAACTGCTATTCCTACTGGAAAAGGAGAAGGCAAATTCCCAATTGGTTGGCGTATCTTCTTTGGCTTATTTGGTTTAGGAATTATCCTTTCTACATTTATTATCAAACAACATTATTTCTTCGATGCTATCGCGGGAACATTTGGATTTGTCCTAGTGTACTTTATTATGAAGCTATTAGTTGTTCCTGCAATTGATAAACATAGAGCGAAGAAAAAATTAGAAAAAGAACAACTCGCTATTGAAAACCAATAAGGTTTATCTTTACAAAGGGAATAGATTTATATAAACTATTCCTTGCGATTTGGCGAACGTGGTGAAGTGGTTAACACATCTGGCTGTGAACCAGACATTCGTGAGTTCGATTCTCATCGTTCGCCCCATACTTAAACAACGCGACCAATGGTAGCCCCAAAGGTCGTTTTTGTTTACTTTTGAGCACTTTTTAGTGTTTTTTAAGACTTTGATTTCATTGGTTAGATGAATGATGACTGATTTTTATGGAAACTAAAAGAAAAAATAGTTTGCACACTGAACCTCGCACACTGATACCACAGGTACGGGTGCAAACTATAAAAAAGACCACAATAAAACCTGACTTTGGATATGGCTGATATCTAGGTCAGGTTCTTTTTTTATTTATTGATGTAGATTCCGAATGTGCATTTTGAAGTAGTGGATCTAACTCGATATTCAAATGGGTCAATCAATAATGCATCCCATGGATACATATATTGTTATGAGATTAATAATTATAAAATTAGAAATCATCATCTTCTTCTATGTAATCACATATATAAATAGTTTTGCAAAATACTTTATCTGCTAAAAAGGCAATATATTTATCAAACGATTTGCTTCTTCTTTTAACTGTCATTTTTATAATGCAAGAATCTTTTTCTTTGCTGGAATATATATAATTAGTGGAAATTTCATAGCCTTCCATTTTTATTTCATTATAAATGTCAGAAAAAATCCTATTACCACAAAATGTAATCGTTATTTTTCTAGCATGCTTTCTATGTCTTACATCAATAATCTTATTCATAATTATTAGCCTTCTAGAGATGGTGTTTCATCTTGCTTATTAAAAGAGGGTGCATTTTTACCATTGTGTTTAACATATCCATAAA
>CAMUVS010000014.1 GCA_947164155.1 uncultured Caryophanales bacterium
CTTCTATTAAAATGCTTGTGAGAAAAAATCTTGGAATTTCTATTTTGCCAAAGAGTGCTTGTTCTAGAGAAATAAAAGAAAATAAATTAGTAGGGCTTCCCATTGAAAATTTAGATTTGATAAGAGAGACAAACCTCGTGTTTATAGATAACAATATCGATAGAAATATTTTAGAAGACATTGTCTCTATTTATAGAGAATCAATATAATTCGTATAAACTATATTTTTTGTGGGTGTTTTAAAATATTATTTGCTTTAGTTCACAAAAAATGATTTTGTCAAGGCATTTAAGGCGTACAGTGATGACAAACTTTATGAAACTGTAAAAATGGTAGCGATAAAAACTGCCATTTTTTTCTTTTATATATCTACCAACATTTATATTTTTAATATATTATTAAATCATGCCTATTGAACAAGATATATTTTCTTCTTATCATCCAATAAAAGAGAAGTTAACAGAGTACGGCTTTGATTGTTTTAAAGATATATTTACTTACTCTATTAATTTTCATAACAATGAATTTAAAGCCTTAATCACTATTAGCGAAAAAGGCGAAGTTAATTTTAAAGTTATCGAATTAGCGTTTAATGAAGAATACACTCAAATCAATAATGATTCTTATAAAGGTCAATATATCGGTGAGATTAGAGAAAATTGTAGAGATATCTTACTAGATATAAGAAATAAATGTTTTAAAAAAGAAATATTTGTCTCTAGTCAGGCTAATAGGATTGCCACCATCATCAAAGAAAGATATCACGAAGCACCTGCTTTTCCTTTTTCTGATCCAAAAATAGAACATTATGGAGCGTTTAGATATCACATTAATAAGAAGTGGTATGGACTTATTATGAATGTTAGTAAGTCTAACTTCCTACCTAATAGTAAGAATGAATTCGTAGACGTTATTAATGTTAGAATTGATGAAAATAATAGAGAAGAGATAGTGACATACTCCCACTACTTATTGAAGTGGGGGCTTCTTGCTCGATGACTCTAATGAGCCAAGCATAAACAAGCTATCCGGATGTGTCCCATCCTTAGTAAGTATTTCAATTCCCTTACGTAGAATATTTTTAGCTGCGTTTATATCTCGATCATGGACTGAGCCACATTGAGGGCATGTCCATTTTCTTACTCTTAAATCTTTAGTGAGAGGATTTTGATAATTGCAGTAACTACATAACTGACTACTTGGATAATTAGTAGGAACTTTAACTATAGTGTTCCCGTACCAATTAGCCTTATATATGAGCATAGAAACAAATCTAGACCAACTCGCATCAGAAATACTTCTAGCGAGTTTAGAGTTTCTAGTCATATTTTTCACTTTCAAATCTTCGATACATATGATTTGGTTTTCATCAATGATGTGCCTGGATAATTTATGTAAATAGTCATTACGTTGGTTTTCAATTTTTTTATGTAGTCTAGTAACTTTAATTCTTTGCTTGTTGCGGTTATTACTACCCTTTTTCATAAGAGACAATTTTCTTTGTTCTCTAGCAAGTTTATTTTGTGATTTAGTTAAGTATTTATGGTTTTTATATTTATTCCCGTTAGAGTCGATAATTAGCTCTTTAATCCCTAAGTCTAATCCAATCGCATTATCTAAAAATTTAATAGATTCAGTGTTCTCTTCAACAAGTAAAGAAATATAATACTTTTCATCAGTGGTCTTACTAACTGTTATCGATTTAATCTCACCATAAAAGCTTCGATGTTTCTTTATTCTAAGTCGAGGACATTTAGGAATAGATATATAGCGGTCAAAAGAGGAAAACTTCACACTTCCCTGATTATTAGTGGTATAGCTTTGATCATTCCTTTTAGATTTATATTTAGGAAAATTGTTTTGCTTTTTATAAAATGATTTAAAAGCCGCGTTTCTTGCTAATTGAGCGTTACATAAAGCAAGCGAATCAACTTCTTTTAAAAATGGATAATCTTTCTTATATCTAGCGGGAGTGATATTTTCATTTTTACCAGTTTTTTTATATAGCTCACACATATCAGAAAGAGACTTATTATAGAAAAACCTTACGCATCCAAAAACTCTAGAGAAGTATTCTCTTTGTTCTTTATTAGGATAGATACGATATTTATAAGCTTTTCTAATCATAAACCTCCTATTTCAAGGAGTTAGATTAGATTATTCTCCTTGAGATTCGATATATTTCTTTATAGTCTCTATACTCACCTCTCCAGTAGAGATAAGAAAGAAAGACTGAGACCAAAATGCTTCTTTATATAATCTAGATCTAATAGAAGGATATTCTTTCTTAATTAATCTAGAAGAAGCAGACTTATAAGCATTAATGAACTTAGAAATATTAGAATTTGGTTCACTTCTAAATAAAATGTGAACGTGATCTAAATCAAAGTTCATTTCTTCAAGGGCAATATTATAATTACCCTCGATACCCCTAAATATCTCTTTTAACCTTTCAGATATTTCATCATTTATCACCTTTTTACGATATTTAACTACCAAGATTAGATGAAAATGAATCGCGAATACTGAATGGTTATTATTCCTCAATTCCACATCTATATTATATCATTATTTATAATTATATAAAAGGATAGAATGACTTATTTTTGTACTTATTACGACTGAATGTAATAATTGCAATTCATACCCCACCTATAGAGGTATCCATCAATTTAACAAATTGCTGAAGGGACTTCTTGCTTAAAAACGTTAAAGCGATTAAATATAAATGCGAAGTAGTGGAAACTGATATCCCTTATGAATATAAATCTAAAGAAGTATCAATGACTAAAGTCATGAAAATAAAGCTCCTTAAGAAGATAGATAATAACAATATTAATATTGAGTTTCTTAGATCGTTAGGTATTCCTTTATTAAGAGGACCAGTGACAATATCTAAAGAAGCCGCAAGTAAAATAGAAGAAATTGCATAATAAAATGTTGAAACCCTACTTATTTGTATCTATCAGAGCTGTAGTGACAAAAACTTTTTATTCTTTGTCGTCATAAACGCCTAGACAATAGATGTTTTTATCTTTAGATACATAGATATTTAATTTGTCGTATATATTGTTTAAGATAAACTCTCCTAGACTAACAAAACTTTTCTCTTTTGTTTTCATAGTTCTACTTCTTATGTAGGTATATATTTTTTTAAGTAAATTAGCTGAAATAGAGTCAACATATTTAAATGATTTAGTGTTTTGAGTTTTGCTTACGTATTTATGATGTTTTGGTTTGCCATATGCTGTCCCTGCTAAATACATCGTAGTGCTATATAAAAAACAGTCTACTAAGCCTATATATTTTCCAATTTCTTGATCTGTTGGTTCTCTTTCTTTTATCAAAGATAAAAATCTATCTTTCTCTTTTAAAAGTTTCTCATAAAGTTTAACCAAATAAAGAAAAGTTGGATATTGATATTCTTTGCAGTTTATAAAAGTGAATCGGTAAGCAAAAAATTCTGTCCAAACATCAAATGCAATATTTCGACATATTTCTTTAAAAGTTCTGGCCTTGTTTTCTACTTTCTTTAAAAAGTTGCTTTTGCTATTTAGAAAAGTAATTTTATCTTCTATGTGAGCAAATTCGTGAAGCGCAGTGGGATATAGATAGTGTTCTTGAGTGTTATCAAAAGTATCTATATAAAATCTATCAAATTCAATTTTGAATCTATTATTTCCTAAATATGATGTTATTCCACCAGTTCTTTGATTTGGTCCAGTAGCAAAATTATCAATTTGATCAACTACATCAATTTTGATTGAGACAGGCTTTGATAAGCTGCTTGCTAACCCATTAAAAAAATTAGACAAATCTTCTTTTACTTTGCTAGAAAGAGTATCTTGACTTTTTCCATAATTAATAGTGATTGTTGACTTATTTTTGTTCATGAAAATAGTATACTCCAATATTGCGCTACAAATATATGCATCAATAGAATTACAGCAATTATTTCTCACAGGTAGCACCTAATTAGAAGCCGATTATGGCTTTTATTTTTCAATAGTATACTAAAACACCGCGTTTTGATTACATTGAGATGCCTTTTTATATATTGATAAAGTGTCGGTTAACCGATATAATATAGTCATGACATTCTTAGATTTACTTTCAGAAAAGAAAACTACTGTATATTCATTATCCTTGGATAGTGGAGTGCCTAGAACAACTTTAACAGATATCGCTTCTGGTAAAGCTGATATTTTAGAATGTTCTGGAAAAACATTATTAGCAATTTCTAAAACTCTTAATGTTTCTATTGAGGATCTGCTTTCTTTAGAAAGAGAAGAAGCTAAAACTGTTTTGCCAGGTTTTTTGATTGATTCAATTAACGATTATCGTAAAGCAATACGAAAAGATAGTACTCTAATTGATTGCTACAGCGATCAACTTAACAGCTCAATAAATGTTGCGGAAGTGGAAAACCTAATCTCAAAAGAACAAGCAGATAGACTGCGTATGAGATATTTTTGGAGGCAATAACTATGATTGATTTTACAATCAAGATGCTTGTTAATCCAATTGCCGAGTAAGTTCGCTCTAAGATATTGTTATGAGATTAAAAGTTGATTCTGTTGTTTCTAATGAGTATTTAGATGGATTAACTATCCAAGGGCTTTTAGATTATAAAGATATAGAAGCAGTACCATGGCTTGTTATTTCTGTTAACGGAGTGTTTGTTAAAAGAGATTATTTTAAATCTTATGTTTTAAATGACGGAGATGAAATAGAACTTATCTATATTAGAGGTGGAGGATAATGAGTCGATATTCTCGCCTTTTAGAACTTAAAGATATTGATTTAGAACAACTTCTTTCTCTTGCTCAAAAAAGAGTGCTTATTATTGGAGTGGGTGGAGTTGGCCAACACGTTTCTACTTATCTAGTCACTAATGGAGTAACCAATCTAACGATCGTGGACTATGATAAAGTTGAATTATCTAACTTAAATAGACAAATATTATTAAATGAATTAGATCTAGGAAAGTTAAAAGTTGATGTTGTTAAAAGTGCCTTATTAAGTAGAAATAGTGAGGCGCATATTAACTCAATTAATCTAAAAGTTGATGAATCTAATATTGATGAGCTAGTTAAAGATTATGATTTAGTTATTGATGCGGTAGATAATTGGAAAAGTAAATTAATTATCGCTAAAGCATGTAAAGATAATAAAGTTCCATTCTTACATATTGGAGTGGACGGATATAAAGGACAGTATTGCTTATTTATTAATAAAAGCTTATTAGATATCACAAATTCCGATATTATTTCCTCTCCTAAAGATGGGGTGCTTGGTCCAATGGTGGGCATTATATCTTCTTTAGCTAGCATGCTCGCTATTAAGTATTTATTAGGTGAATGTTCTGGCTTAAACAAAATATATTATTTTGACTATAACTCATATAGACTAGTTGAAATGTTAATTCCGTAAGACTAAAATATTTTTGTATCTAAAGGAGATTTTTCATGAAAAAAATCAAAGACTTGATTAAGCCTTATTTAAGCTTAATTTTTGGCGTATTGTTCTTTTTACTTTATTTGAACTGGCTTCGCGCTGACGGAAAGGTGTTTGCAATTGGTTTAGTTGCAGTCATTATTTCTTCTTACTACCTCTGCGCTGGAATTTTAGGAATTGTTCTAGGAGAGAAGATGCCTGCTGGTTTAAAGAAAGTGTTAAGCATCTTATCTGTTTCTTTATTCCCAACATTCATGTTTGTGTTCTATCTACTTAGAGTGATTGAAAATTCTGATTTCATGGGACCAACCGCTTGGGTAATTTATCCATTATGTATGGGCGCTTCCTTATTGATGGTTGTGTTTTACATTATATCTAGATTCGAAAAGAGCGCTGTTATCGTTAGATTAACTGGATTATTTGCTGCGATTTTTGCCATCGCTTTAGTCACTAACTTATTATTTGATGCACAGGGTAATGAAGCGACATTTGCTACAATTGGTGTGGTGACAATATTAGTTTACGCAATCTATATTGTTTTATTATTTAATTCCTTAGCTAAAGAAAAAGCTGAATAGTTCAATACTTATTAATTTAATTACTAGCCTCGCACTTGCGGGGCTTTTTTGATATTAATTAAATAATATGGCGGAGTAATTAATTTTTTAATAAAATTATTACAAGATGAATATTCTTCTCACTAATGATGATGGATATAACGCTTTAGGTATTAATAAACTAAAAGCGCTTTTAAGTAAGTACGGAAAAGTGATAGTAGTGGCCCCTAAAGAAGTGATGTCCGCTAAATCGGTTGCTCTTAATTTAAGAGAACCAATTGAAGTTATTAAAAGTAATGAAGATTTATATATTGTTGATTCTACCCCTGCTGATTGCGTAGCGTATGCTTTAAGTAGTATTGATATAAAATTTGATCTTGTAGTATCTGGAATAAACCACGGACATAATATTTCTTATGACACGATGTATAGTGGCACAATTGGAGCGTGTTTACAGGCTTTAACATATCGTATCCCTGCTATAGCGGTATCTGCTGAGCATAATTTCGAATTAGTGGAATCTTATTTTGATGAAGTGATGTCTTATATCAAAATTAATAACTTATTATCTAAAGAATATTTACTAAATATTAATTTCCCGTTTGGTAGTGAAGTCAAAGGAATTAAAAACACTCACATCTTTTATCGAAAAGAAGTTACTTATTACGAGTCTAGAGGAAATAACAAATATCAGGCTCTTAGAAAATTACAAGACGAAGAATGTACTGATGAATCTAGCGATGTATACGCTGTACATCACGGATATATATCTATCTCTAAACTAGGAAAGACATTAGATTATTATGAGTAAAGTTACAATCAAAGACAGCAATAGACTAAATCCACCTCGCCCAAGAAATAAGAAGATGTGGTGGCGATACTTATTGGTGTGGGGTTCAGGATTATTATCCGCTTTTCTTATTGTAGGGATAGTGGCTGTTGTTCTTACAACCTCATTTACATCTAAAGAAGTATTAACGATGTTTGGCGTTAATGTTAACGCTGTACTTCAACCCTATTATCAAGGGATGTCTATTCTTAAGCTTGCGACCACATTACCATATTTAAAATATGAAACATTAGGGGATATTTATAATGTCACCCCAATGATTAAGGATATTTTTGAAAACACGATTAATCCAGTTTTAGAAAAAGAAATATATTTCGAATATAATTGGGAAGAAATAGCTGTTAAACCGTTTAAATTACCAGCAGAGCCTAGAGAAGATGGCTCAATAGATCCGAGCGAAGATTTATCAACTTATTTAGGTAGAGCTATCAAAGAAGGGGTTTATCTAAAAGATTTTATCAATGGAGATATTCCTTACCTTGTGAATCTATTCTTATATCCTAAAGATGAATATGGAGAATTTGATTTTGATGATCCATATTGCTTAATGGACTTCATTAACGCTGATGGTGATTTCTTTAATAACATCATAGATAGTGTTAAAGTCAAAGACTTCATTGAAAACCCATCAGGAGACCCACTTTTAGAACACATTGGTGAATGGTCTATTAATGATTTCGATGATGAACATATTAATGCGTTATCTTTAGGTTTGTTCATTGATTCAAGTTCTACTGACCCTTTAATGCAAGAAATTTCAACTTGGACAGTTGCCGATTTAAAAGCAGGAAATAAATTTGATACATTGACTCTCGGCTTATTCTTAAATCAAGAATCAAGTGACCCATTTATTCAAGAAATCTCTACCTGGACAGTAGCTGATTTAAAACAAGGTGACGCTATTGAAAATTTATCTATTGGTCTATTTTTAGATCAAGAATCCACTGATCCAATTATTGAAAAATTAAGTGAATTAAAAATTAAAGATTTAAAAGACGAAGATACAATTAGAAACCTCTTTATGACTCTTAAATTAGAAGAAGTAATTGATGTTGATTCTTCTACTCCTCAAATTATCGTCAAGCTTATAGAAAAGGATTATACAATTAACGATTTATTAACAGGCAACTTATATAACGATTTAACAGTGGGTGATGTTTTTGACACCACTGATAATCGCTTATTAGAAGCTTTAAAAGACGTTTCTCTTAACGATATGGAAGATGAAGACACTATTTTAGCCTTAAAACTTGGTGATGTTTTACCAACTACACCAGGAGGAGATTCAATTATTGATAAATTCTCTGATAAGACTTTATCTGAATTATCTAGTTTAGATATTCATGATATTAAAATTAGCGACATATTCTCTAGCGAAGAGATTAATAACAATAAAATTCTTAAAGCTTTAACAACTTCTAATCCAAATATTTCGATTGGTGATTTAACTGATACTTCTGTTATTCAATCTTTGAAATTGGGTGATATATTAAGCGATTCGCAAATAGCTGAAAGCAAGATATTATCCTCTTTAGTGGATTTAGATTGCTCGATTGGTGAATTATCTAGCAAGATTGATACTTTAACTTTAGGTAGTGTTTTAGGCATTGATTCGACAAGTTTAGGAGTTCCACGTATTTTAAAAGTTTTAGCGGATACTCAAATTAAAGATCTAACTAGTAGAGTTAACTCTTTAACTCTTATTGAAATGGTGGATATTGATTTAGATGACCCAAATACTCCTTTACTTATGAAGACACTTGCAAATAAAACTATTGATGAATTAAATGCTTATTTGCCTCATATTAAATTAGGAGATGTCATGGATTTCTCGGCCTATCCTAATTTAGACAATGACACAGTTAAAAATACTGAAATTAATGATTTTGAAACTTTAATCGATACTTTAAAAGAACATCTCAAAGTTAAAGATGTAGTGGATATTGATATGTCTAGTATAGACACTCCTAAGCTATTAAAAACTTTAGCGGAGGAATATTTAAAAGATTTAGACACTAGATTAAATACCTTAAAACTTAATGAGATTATGGATATATCTCCTTCTTCTCATCCTCTATTACAAGCTTTAAGTAATTATTCTTTTAGTGAAATAGAAGATGTAATTCCAACTTTAACTCTTGGAGATATCTTAGATATTAATCCTTCATCTCATCCACTTTTAAAGGCGTTACAATTAGTTAGTTTATCTAATTTAGAAGGAACAATCCCTACATTAACTTTAGGAGATTTAATCACTATTGATAGTAACTCCCCTAAAGTCTTGCAGTCTTTAGAGCATACTTCTTTATCTAATTTCTCTAGCTCGATTACTGATTTAACTTTAAGTCAATTAATCGATATTGATGTAAATGACCCTAATACCCCTCAAATCATGATTGCCTTAAAAGATGTTAAAGTATTAGACGGCACATCCTTAACTAATAAAATTAACAATTTAAAACTTAATGACATTTATAAAGAAAGTGAATGTGATGGTATTTTTAAATACCTATGGGATGATAATGATGAAGGAGATTTATTAATTACTGATATCCCTAATGCAGTTAATAGTTTACCCTTAGTAAAAATCTTAGAAGATTATATCTATGTCGATGACGTTAATCAGGCTAAATATTATGATGAGATTGATGACGCTTATTATTCATATTCACAGTTAGTAGGAGGCTTATCTCCTAGTGGACATGAAGTTATAGAATATAAACGAATTCAACCAATTTATTGGTTCTTATTAACTGATAGCAGTGAAACTTTCAGTGATGAAGAAAAATATTATGTTTTAAAAAATGGACTAGATTATACGATTAATAGCGGACTAGAGAATCTTACCACTAACTTTACTTTCCACATGCAAACAGAAACGTTGTATGAATTATATGATTCTGGAGTATTAGACAGCAGTGTACTAGCTAGAACTGATTTAGATAAACAGTTCGTTGATCCTAACACTCACGCAACTAGAATTGTGGGCGAATTAACAATGTCGGAATTCTTATCAATTTGTATACAATTACTCCCTTCTATTCCAAATCCATAAAATCCATATACAACAATTTTAAAATTGTTATATAATACAAAAGAAAAGAGGAAATAATATGCCATTAGTTAACACTATTGAAATGTTTGAAAAGGCCTATAAAGGTGGTTATGCCATTGGGGCTTTTAACTGCAACAATATGGAAATTGTTCAAGCCATTACTGAAGCAGCTAAAGAATGTAATTCTCCAGTCATCTTACAAGTTTCTGCTGGAGCAAGAAAATATGCTAAACCTGTCTATTTAAAGAAAATGGTGGAAGCTGCTGTAGAAGATACTGGCTTACCAATTGTCTTACACTTAGACCACGGTGCAGATTTTGAAATTTGTAAAGATTGTATCGATGGTGGTTTCACTTCAGTCATGATTGACTGCTCTAGTAGACCATTTGAAGAAAATATCGCTATTACCCGTAAAGTTTGTGAATATGCTCACGCTCATAAGCCATATGTTACCGTTGAAGCCGAACTTGGAACTTTAGCAGGTATTGAAGACGATGTTAAAGTCGAGCACGGTGCAGAAAGCTACACCAAACCAGAAGACGTTGAAGAATTCGTTAAAAGAACTGGCTGTGATAGCTTAGCCATTGCTATTGGAACTTCTCACGGTGCTTATAAATTTAAACCAGAACAATGTACAAGAGATCCAAAAACTGGAAAACTTCTCCCACCTCCTTTAAGATTTGATATCTTAGAAGAAGTATCTAGAAGACTTCCAGGATTCCCAATTGTTTTACATGGTAGTAGTTCTGTTAACCAAGAATACGTTGATATTATTAATGCACACGGCGGAAAACTCGTTGACGCGGTTGGTGTTCCAGAAGAACAACTTAGACACGCTGCCAGATTAGCGGTTTGTAAGATTAATATCGATAGTGATCTTCGTTTAGCAATGACTGCTGGAATTAGAGAGCACTTCGATGAACATCCAGATCACTTTGACCCACGTCAATATGTCGGTGATGGTCGTAAATATGTCAAAGAATTAGTGAAACATAAAATCACTGAAGTTCTTGGCTCTAACGATAAGATCTAATTTAATTTATTAAATTATAGGAGACAGAAATGTCTCCTTTTTTGTTTCGATTATATAAAATAATAAATAACGCAAAATGCATTGCAATAGCATTACATTTTACTATAATAAAAGGTGATAGAGGTAATCACTATGAGTAAAAATATATCTAACGTCAGTTTTAGAATTGATTCTAAGTTAAAAAATGAGGCTACTGAGTTATTTGAAAGTATGGGCTTAACTTTAACTGCTGCTTTTAATATTTTCTTAAGACAAGCGGTTAGAGAAAAAGGAATGCCTTTTGTCGTTACTACGGTAGTTCCTAACAAAGAGACTGTTAAAGCTATAAAAGAGACTAAAGAGATTGCTAAAAACCATAATACTAAAGGATATCCTTTAGGCGAGGCTTTAAAGGAACTTAAAAAGTAAATGAATGTTATCTTTATATGTCATGGTAATATATGTCGTTCTCCAGTTGCAGAGATTATTTTTTCTGATTTAGTTAAAGAAAATAATTTAGATATTAATGTATCAAGTAGAGCGACTTCTTTAGAAGAAATAGGTAATGACATCTATCCTCCGATGAGAAGAGTGCTGCATAATCATGGTTATATTGATGTGCATCATTCCGCGACTAGAATCTCTAGAAGCGAATTTGAATCCGCTGATTACATATTTTATATGGATAAAAATAACTTATATTATTTAGAAAGATTATTTGGTCCTAGCGATAAATATCATTTAATTAGCGAATATCTAGATAATATAGAAATAGAAGACCCATGGTATACAGATCGGTTCGAATATGTTTATCAAAGAATTAAAAAGTCCGTGGAGGCAATCATTAAACATATAAAAAATAACTCGGTTTAACCCGAGTTATTCTTTTTAAGAATAAAGATTATTTTTCTTCTTTCTTTTCTTCGGCTGGAGCTTCTTCTTTTTTCATTTTCGCTTCTAATTTTTCTTTAGCTTCAACGCCTTTTCTATGCACACTATTAATGACCTTAATAATGATGAAGAGGATGAGAGCAACTAATAAGAAGTTAATAATTGCGGAGATAAATGCGCCCCAATCAATAAAGTTGGTTTTAGCCCAGTCAATTTGCTTAACAATTTGTCCGCCTACTTCGGTTTCCATATAAACAGGATCACCTAAGATAGTTCTTGCAGCTTCGAAACCACCTTTACCACCGATTAACCAGTTGATGAGTGGTTGGAGAATGCCACCTGTTAAGGCTGTAACAATTGCGGTAAATGCACCACCGATAATGACACCAACGGCCATATCCATGACGTTACCGCGGGTAATGAATTCTTTGAACTCGCCAAAGAATCCTTTCTTATTTGGATCTTTTGCCATAAATATTTTTGTCCTTTCGTTTAAATAATAATTCAAACGACTTTAATTTAAAACAATTTTTTACTATGATTAAAAAAAGGAGAAAAATATGATTGATTTACATTTACACCTTGATGGTTCTTTAAGTTTAGAAGATTTTAAATATTTAGCAGAAAGAAATCA
Source organism: uncultured Caryophanales bacterium (assembly GCA_947164155.1). Lineage (GTDB taxonomy): Bacteria > Bacillota_I > Bacilli_A > RFN20 > CAG-826 > UBA2450. Next base: position 12,457 of record CAMUVS010000014.1, read on the forward strand.
CGTTTCTTTAGGGGATGATTTTCCAAAGAATGTACGTGTTCCAGAAGGCTGCAAATCGTTAGAAGAATACTTAACTAGATTTGACCTACCTTGTTCATTGCTTCAAGATGAATTTTCTATTGCTTATGCGGTCACAAGCTTAGTAAATAGATTATATAATTCTGGCTATATTTATGCCGAAATTAGATTTGCTCCTCAGCTTCATACTTTAAAAGGTATGTCTCAAGAAGACGCAGTTATATCCGCAATTTCTGGACTTAAGTATGCTCTTAAAGATAAAAGCGGATTTGACGCTAATTTGATACTTTGCTGCATGAGGCAATCACCAGTTGAAGTAAATATGCCTGCGATTGAATTAGCGGACAAATATCGTAATGATAAGGTTGTTGCCGTTGATTTAGCAGGTCCAGAAGCTTTCTTAACTGGAGATCATTATACCTCATTATTTGATGAAGCTAAAAAACGTAATCTAAATATTACAATTCATGCAGGAGAAGCGTGCGGTAGTGATGAAGTTATTAGAGTAGTTGACTTACTTCACGCTCAAAGAATCGGGCACGGGGTTCACTTAGAATTAACTAGAGAAAATACTAAGAAAATGGTAGAAAAAAGAATCACCTTTGAATTCTGTCCTACAAGTAACCTACAGACTACATCGTTACCAGATTACAAATCAGTGCCTTTAAGAGAGTTTGATAGGCATGGAATTGCAGTTACAATTAACTCTGATAATATGACTGTAAGTGACACTGATGTTTTAAAAGAATTTAGACATCTATATAAAGAATTCAAATTGCAAAAACATGAAGTTAGACATTTTTTAACTAACTCCATTAATGCTTCATTTACTGATTTAGCTACTAAGACAATGTTATTAAATGAGTTAAATAAAAAGATCGATAGTTACTTCGATCTCATTATTTCTAAATAAATAATTATTTAATATAAGTATTTAAGAATAATTCCACAACTGGCCTATGCCAAGAAAGTTGAACAGTAGTTCTCCAATTTTGTTTTTGCTCTTCTGTTAAGACCTTTCCATCAAATAAATAGACATCTCCGGTATTTTTTAATAATGGACTATTAGAGATTCTTGTTTGATTAAAATAAGAAGATACTACTCTATTAGAATCAACAGAATCATTTAAGACTGTAATCATGTCGTTGATTGTGGAGCCTTTTCTAATTTGGAAGGTTGGGATATATCCAGTGCCATATCCAAATTTTTCATTACCTGCTTCAGATAGACCATAAGTTGTTTTAAACGCTAAGTATTCTTCATATTTAGCATATTTTTCTTCGTATTCAGGATCTGTTTCCTTTGGTTTTCCAGCATAATATGGTTCAATATCAAAGATATACATCATATGATTAACAGTGGTGTTAACGTCATTCCAGTGATATAAAACTTCTTTATTAACTGTATTACAATCTCCACATTTAGATCTAGCGACATATAATGCAAAGTCTTCATTATTGGCGATTTTATTATCTAAAGTATCTTTATCAATATAAGTCATCTTTGGAAGATAGATATTGTCCAATAAATATTGTTCTAAAGCATCATAGTCTTCAAACATTTTACGATTATTAATATCAAGTTTTTGGTATATGGTTTGCCTAATTAATTGACCTCTTCTAAAGAAGCAAATACCGGGCATTGCAGCAGTTCCTCGATAAATGCCGTAATTATCTTCACCTTCTAATAACGCGTTATCAAAAGAGTGAAATACAACATTATATTTATTCATGAATTGAACCGCTAATGGATTGAAATCTTCCCAACAGAGACATGTTCGATTATGAAAGATTAATAAAACAAAACTTTCCTTTTTATCTATTAAATTAGTTAAACCAGTATAGCCAATTTCAACTTCTTCAATATTAACAATGTCGTTTTTATAATCATAACCATAGTCTAAAGCAATCTTGCTGGTGTCAACATCGTTACCGCAAGAAGCTAAAGAAATAGCGGTCAAAACTGATAAAAATAATAGTGATTTTTTCATAATGTTTCTTTAAGTATAATTCAAAGCGAGTTTTTAGTCAAAAAAGGTGATAAAAAACTTAATGATTTTTTGAAAAATTATTTTTAAATAAAAACTTGACTATATCAAAACTTTTTTAAAATTTGGTTAATTCAAAAATTTGGTGCAAAAAAAGTTAGTTAAATTTTTATTTGTTTTTTATATTTTTTTCCTTTATATTTTTTTGCGAAATATTGAACAAATATTCTCACTGATTTTTTGAAAGGTTAGGGATTAAATATGGCGAAAGAAAACTGTATTATCTCACTTCAAGGTGTGAACAAAGTCTATGACGGCAACACTGTCGTTAATGATTTTAACCTTGACATTACTAAAGGTGAATTTGTCACCTTCTTGGGTCCTTCTGGATGCGGAAAAACAACAACTCTTAGAATGATTGCCGGTTTTGAAACTCCAACAAGCGGACAAATTTTATTAAATGGTGAGGATATCACTCGTATTCCTCCTCACAAAAGACCAATTAACACGGTCTTCCAAAGATATGCATTATTTCCATATCTAAATGTTTATGACAATGTTGCATTTGGCTTGAAACTTAAAAAGATTCCATATGAAAAGACTAAAAAAGATGGAACAGTAGTGACCAAGATGCGTCATTTAACTCGTGAAGAGATTGATGCGAAAGTGATGCGCGCTTTAAAAATTATTGATTTAGAAGACTTAGAGACTCGTGATATTTCTACTCTTTCAGGTGGACAACAACAAAGAGTGGCGATTGCTAGAGCAATTGTTAATGAACCAGAAATCTTACTTCTAGATGAACCTTTAGGCGCTCTTGACCTCAAAATGAGAAAAGAGATGCAACTTGAATTAAAGGATATGCATAAGAAACTTGGCATTACCTTTATTTATGTTACCCATGACCAAGAAGAAGCATTAACTATGAGCGACACAATCGTGGTTATGAAAAGTGGAGAAATCCAACAAGTTGGCACTCCAATTGATATTTATAATGAACCAGTGAGTGCGTATGTTGCTAACTTCATTGGTGAATCTAATATTTATAACGCTACTATGGTGGGTAAACTTAAAGTTAAATTCTTAAATCATGTCTTTGACTGCGTTGATGATTTCCCTCTTAACGAAAAGGTTGATGTTGTTGTTAGACCTGAAGACGTAGAAATCACCGTTATTAAAGATGAAGCTACATCTGATAAGTTAGTGGCAAAAATCACTAACAAAATCTTTAAAGGAATTCACTATGAATATGTTTTAGAGGTTGGTAAATCAGAAATAGTTGCCCAGTCCACTAAAGATTATCCTTTAGATAGTATGGTCTATATTGATTTTGAACCAGAAAATATTCAAATCATGAAGAAAGAATTAACTAAGAACTTATATCCAGAAGCTTACTTAGATAAAAATAATAAACTTATTATTTCCGACGCTAAATTCGATGTCGATGTTTCTCAATTATTAAAAGGCAGTCACGTTGATGATGAACTTTATTTAATTGCGGAAAACGGCAAGAAATACGATTTAGATGATGCGGATGTGATCGCTGAAATCGGCTTAGGCGATATTGAAATTGTTGATGGTTACGATAACGGTAACGCTAACGGTGTCGTGGTCTCTACTATTTATATTGGTGACCACTGGCAAGTTATTGTCCGTACTCAAGAAGAGGAAGACTTTGTTGTTGATACTCAAGATACTTGGAACGAGGGCGACTTAGTTTCTGTTATTGTTAAACCAGAAAAGATTTCATTAACCTTGAAAGGAAATATTGATAAATATGAAGTCGAATAAGGCGAAACGCTTTTTCACTTTACAAAGAAAATACCTTTCGATTCCATACATCGTCTTTTTAGTGTTATTCATTATTGTGCCGATAGGAATTGTCATGTTCTATGCTTTTACCTATGAATACACTGACCCTGTCACTGGAGTGAAATTTATTTCTGCCTCTGGCCAAGCGTTTTTAAATTTCTTTACTAGCTGGAGCAAATGGAATGTTTTATTTGTTTCCTTATTTATTGCTACTTTAACAACATTAATATGTTTGTTAATCGGTTTCCCTCTTGCCTACTTCTTAGCAGATAAGAAAGTGAATAAGAATGCAGTATTTGTCACTTTATTTATCGCCCCTATGTGGATTAACTTCGTTTTACGTACCGGTGCGACTCGTGACTTATTAACTTGGATGGGAATTAATGGTGGTAATCATCCTTATGTTGCAACCTTAATTGGTATGGTTCAAAACTATTTACCATTTGTTATCCTTCCTTTATACACAACTATGTTGAAGTTAGATAAATCGCAAATTGAGGCTGCTAGAGATTTAGGCGCTAATCCTACTCAAGTCTTTACGAAGAATATTCTTCCTCAAGCTTTTCCTGGCATAGTCTCAGCTTGCTTAATGACTTTTATGCCAACAATGTCTAGCTATGTTATCTCTGATGTCTTATCCGAAGGCAAGATTACCTTATTTGGTAACTACATCGAATTAGAATTCACTAATAAAGCATGGCATGATGGCTCTTTCATGGCTTTAGTCATGTTAGTGTTCATTGGCTTAACTATGCTCATCTCTCAAAAGTCTTCTAAAGAAGGCAAAAAGGAGGGCGGATCATGGTAAAGAAAATTATTGGTAAGTCCTATATCTGGCTTATTTTAATCTTAATGTATCTTCCTGTTTTGGTCTTAATTGCGTTCTCATTTACTGAATCAGTAAACATTGGCCAATGGGCAGGATTCTCCTTTAACTTATTCCCTAGATTATTTCAATCTAAGGAAATTATGATTGCTTTAGGTAATACTGTTTTACTTGCAGTTATTTCTGCAGTAGTGAGCACCATTATTGGTACTTTAGGCGCAATTGGAGCGTATTATTCTAAACGTAGAATGAGAAATGCTTTAGATTTAGCCACTCAAATTCCAGTTGTTAATGCGGAAATTGTTGTTGCTTTCTCTTTAACAGTGATGTTTGTTTTCTTAGGAAAAATCTTTAAAGCGATGGGTGGAGATAGCTATATCTTCTCATTCTGGACTTTATTAATTGGACATTGCTGTTTATCCTTACCATTTGTCTATATTTCTGTGAAACCAAAATTGCAACAAATGGATCCAAGCCTATACGAGGCTGCTTTAGATTTAGGAGCTTCTCCAACCAAAGCTTTATTTAAAGTTATCGTTCCAGAAATTATGCCTGGCGTATTATCTGGATTCTTACTCTCAATTACCTTATCTTTAGATGACTTTATTGTTACTGCCTTTACTAGAGGTAGTGGCTTACTCTCTGGAAGTAAGAATATTGAAACCTTATCAACCTTGGTTCAAGCCAAAATTAAAAAGGGACCTATTCCTCCAGAAATGAGAGCCTTAACGACTATTTTATTTGTCGCGGTTATCGCTGCGGTTATTGGTATTACGATTTATCGTAATCATCAAGAAAAGAAACTCAATCTTTCTAAAAGGAGGGCTGGATAATGAAAAAGATTAATAAAATCCTTCTTTTATCGCCTATCTTTTTAGCAATGAGTAGTGGTCTCACTAGCTGTGGAGCTTCTTCTTCTGAAAGAGTGACTTTAAAAATTATTAACTCTGAAGACTATATCTTTATTGATGAAGAAGACCGCTCTAATGATATGACTGAACAATTCAAACGTTATGTTAAAGAGTTGGCTAAAGAAAATCCTGAAGAATATGGTAGATTAGCTAATGTCGAAGTTGTTTATGACACCAGTGACACTAATGAGACACTTTATAGCGAACTTCAAACTGGTAAATCTGATTACGATTTAATTAACGTATCTGATTATATGGCCCAAAAAATGGTCTCTGAAGGACTTGTTGTGCCTTTGTTAGCAGAAGGCGAAACTAGAGAAGATAAATTAGCGAATTATATGGATTATGCTTCCCCAACTTTAAGAGGAAGATTAGATAATATTACCGCTCCTATTTATTCGAAGTTGGTTGATGATCCTGAACACCCAGGAGAAAAGATTCATCCATATGCTAAACTTGAAGATTATGCAGTTGGCTATATGTGGGGAACTTTAGGTATTTTATTTAACCCAGGATATGATGCTTACTCTAATCTTGAAGTCGCTGATGTGATTGAAGATATGCATTATTCTTTCTCTGCTTTATGGGATTCAACCTATAAAGGTTCTATCTCCATTAAGAACTCGATGAGAGATACTTTTGCTGCCGGGTTAATGAATGCTTATGAAGAAGATTTTATTTCTTTAAAAGCGAAATTAGATGATGGCACATATGACGTAGAAACTTATATGGCAGAATATGCGAAAGTATTTAACGGAGAAAATGAAAATAGCTTTGATAATGTTGTCAATAACGTTAAAGCCTCGTTGGAGTCTTTAAAAAATAATATCTTCGGTTTAGAAGTCGATAGCGGTAAACAAGATATTGTTACCGGCAAGATTGGAGTTAACCTTGCTTGGAGTGGAGATGCGGTTTATTCTATGGACCAAGCTGAAGATGGTAATTTAGTTGGTGAAAGCCAATCTACTTTATATTACTGTGTCCCTGAACTTGGTAGTAACCTCTGGTTTGATACTTGGGTGATGCCTAAAAATGATAATAGAAGCGAAGAAAGAAGAGAACTTGCATTAATGTTCTTAGACTTTATGTCTGATCCTGCTAATGCCTCTCAAAATATGGATTATACAGGTTATACTTCCTTTATCGGTGGAGGAGATATCTTAGAATTAGTTAGAGACTGGTACGATATCAGAACTGATGAAATCTATGAAGAAGTCGAAGTTAAACAATATAACTACGAATATTATCAAGTTTATGCGGTTCATGATGATGAAGTGGAAGAAAATAAAGATTTCTTTGCTTTAGATTATCCTGATTTTATGAAGGACACTCATGACGCGACTAAAGATGAATATTTGTTATATTACTTTGTACCATATTCTTATGTTGATGAGGCTACGGGAGAAGAGGTTGCTGTTGATGAGCCTGAATCAGTTGAAGATTTATTAGATGAAGAACATTCTTATCCAGTTCTTGTTGATGATGAGACTCAAAAGAAATATGGCGATCTCACTATTGTCGATAGAGAATTAGAACCTGAAGAAGTTTTAGAATACGATATTGTTGATTTATCTTATTTCTTTAACGGCACTTTAGATGATGGAGATCCTACTACTGAAGATTATGAAGAAGATGTTGATACAATCTTCTATAGCGCGAAATATTACGCTAGAAATGAAGATGGAGAGCCTTATACGTTTACCGATGGAGAAAATGAACATCTTAATAATTCTGTAGGAAGACAATTCTTCACTCAATATCCAGACGAAGACACAATCACTAGATGCGCGGTTATGAAGGATTTTGGCGAGAATAATAAACTCGTAATGAAAATGTGGGAGGAATTTAAAAGTGACCCACTTCCAACTTCTTCCTTAGTAATCTTCATTGTGATTATTGCTTCTGGAATTGCTTTAGGAGCGTTTATTATCACTAACAGAGTCTTAGTGAAACGCATCCGTAAAAAAAGAAAAGGAAAAGAGCAAAAATAACACTCTTTCTTGAATAGAAAAAAACGCAGTGATAGAATACCTATCGCTGCACATGGTTCCTTAGCCAAGTCTGGTAAGGCAATTGACTGCAACTCAATGATCGAGGGTTCGAATCCCCCAGGAACCTCCAGCAAAACAAAACATTAATAATGTTATTGAAAGAAATTGTTAATGTGATAAAATCATATAGCACAAAAATCGTGCGCTAGTAGCTCAGTTGGATAGAGTGCAACACTACGAATGTTGAAGTCAGGGGTTCGAATCCTCTCTAGCGCGCCAACTAGTGCTATAAAAGAAATCGGGACGTAGCGTAGCTTGGTATCGCGTCTGCTTTGGGAGCAGAAGGTCGCAGGTTCAAATCCTGTCGTCCCGACCAAAATAAATAGTACCCCTTTTTCTAGACAAAATTATGTTAAGAAAGGGGGTTTTTTATAAAATATTATTTCAAAGTATAATTTTTTGGCAGATATGGTCTGAGGGTAAGACCTTAAAAAGAAATCCCAAATGAATTTGCTTGGATATTCCAAGCTTTTATTATCTTTATGGCAAAACTAGTAGAACCAAGAAAATTATCAAAAGAGTTCTACAAGAAAGAAATAATAAGTGTGACACTTTTGTGACAAATAGTGATATATAATAACACTATAAATTAATATTTTGGAGGTAACGACATGAAAAAATTATTAGCAAGTTTATTATTAGCTAGCTCTTTATGTTTAGCCGGATGTTCACAAAGTGAATCTTCTAGTTCTGTAAAAGGTAATCTACAAGCAAAAGGTTATAATGCAACTGTTTATACAGCTACTGAAGCAAAAGCTCGTATTAGCGGATTAAATTTCGAAGGCATTGATTTAACTGATGCGGTTTATGCTACAAAAGGCAGCGATGAAAACGCTGATTTATTCTTGGTATTTTTCTTCTCAAGCATTGATTTTGCTACCACATTCTTTGAGAGAAATAATTACGAAAACATGGGCATGATGTCTGACTATGCCAAAAAAAATCTAGGTGATAATTTAACTGTTAAAGTAGGTATTAAAAATAATGCAGCCTACTGTGGCTCTGAAACTGCGTTTTCTGTTGCTTTCTAATTATTAAATAAAGCGAATTAAAAACCAAATATTAGAGATTTTATCTCAATTTTGGTTTTTTTTATTTATAAACTCGTTATAATAAATACGTGCGTACATTAACTTTGCTATTTGTGGATACAAATACAAAATCACTTGAAAGTCTTTTGCTTTCTACATTTTTAAGTGATGAAAATATCAAGGAATTATCTAGATATAAACTAGAGGAAACCAAAAAAGAAAAAGCAGTCTCTATGATTTTAAAAAACAAATATATTGGTGAATATTATCTTAATGAATCTGGTAAGCCTTTAAGTAAAAGTTGCTTTTTTAATATTTCTCACTCTAAAGGATACGTGGTCTTTATAAAAGATGATGTCCCTATAGGAGTGGATATAGAAAAGATAAGACCAGTTGAAGACGATTTAATAAATTACATCTCTTCAAGCGAAGAAAAGAAATATATTACAAGTGATCAAAAATTCTATGAAATATGGACCAATAAAGAATCGCTTACAAAATGTCTAGGAACAGGAATAAAAGAGAAAATAAAAGATATTCCTTCTCTTCCGTTAAACAATACGAAGATTTATAAAGAAAAAACTTACCGAAGCATAACAATTAAATATTTAGATTCTCTGATTACAGTCTCAAGAGAATCAATAGAACCATTTGAAATCAAAATTCAGGAGGAAAACTTATGAATAAGAATTATCCATTATCTAAAAGCGAACAAGGATTATATATCTCTTCACTTAATTCAGGAGATGCTTATAACCTCGCTAATACGATTAATTTAGGAAAAGATGTTTCTTTAGAAAGTGTTAACAAAGCCCTTAACACGGTTTTTGAAGCACATCCATATTTATTCACTGTCTTATCAATTGATGAAGAAGGTAATATTACTAAACACATCGAAAAAGAAGACATCAAAGTTAAGCTAGAAGAAGTTAAAGAAGTTAAAATTGATTCTAAGCCTTATGAATTAAGTGATAAACATCTATACCGCTTTAAATTATTTAAAGTTGATGGAGAATATATTTTCTATTTTGATTTCCATCATATCGTCATGGACGGAACTTCGATTCATATCTTTGTTAGCGATTTCTTAAAAGCTCTTGAGGGCAAAAAGTTAGAAGCAGAGAAATCTGATGCGAATGAATTTTCCCTTAAAGAAGTAGAAGACTTAAAGTCTAAAAAATACGTTGAGGCAAAAGACTACTATGAAAAGTTAGTGGGAGGAGTAGAAACTGACTCTACCCCAGTAGAAGATAAACAAGATAAAGAAGTCTCTTGGGGTAATATCCGTATTCCTTTAAAAGTTACAGATAAAGAAGTTAAAGAATTAACTAAAAAACTCAAAATTAAAACCTCTAGTTTCTTTTTAGGAACTTTCTCTTACTTACTAAGTAAGATTAATATGGAAAATGAATCCTTATTCTTAAGTGTCCATAATGGAAGAGATGAGACAGTACTTAATAGTGTGGGTTCTTACGTTAAAACTTATCCACTTTATTTAAGCTATTCTGACGAAGATAAGGTATCTGAATATTTACTTAAAACTAACGAAGAACAAATTGAAAATGTTAAACATAATATTTATCCTTTCGCCGATTTAACTAAAGACCTTGGAGTAAGCGCTGATGTCTTATTTGCTTACCAAGGTGATTATTTCTATTCTGGTGAATATAAAGGTAAATTAGTTGAAGTTACTCCTTTACTAAGAAAAGACGGTAAAGAAAAACTTAGTATCGAACTTCATAGATTAAACGGAAAATATATTATCTGGGTTGAATATCGAGCGGATTTATATAATGAATCTACAATTAGACACATCATCAAAATGTATGATGTTGTTAATTCAGAATTCTTAAAGAAAGAAAAATTAATCGATATCGATTTAGTCGATGAAGAAGAAAGAAAACTTCTTGATTCGTTTAATAAGACTAACTTCCCTTATATCGAAGATAATAAGACCATTTTAGATGACTTTTTAGAAGTAGTGAAAAAACACCCAAATGAAGTCGCAGTGGTCTTTAAAGATAAGAAATATACCTACAAGGAAGTTGATGAAATTTCGACTAGAATCGCTAATGAATTAATTAGATTAGGGGCTAAAAAAGAGAAAGTTGTTTCTATTTTAGTAAAGAAATCTGAATATATCGCTTTAGCCTCTTTAGGTGTTATTAAGTCTGGAGCAGCGTATCAGCCACTTGATCCAACTTATCCTAAAGATAGATTAACATTCATGGTTAAAGATTCTAGTGCGATTATTTTAATTAGAGATAGAGAATTAGATGATTTAGTCGATGACTTTAAAGGTAAAGAGTTATTTACTGATGAATTTTTATCTTTAAAAGATAATACAGAAATTAAAGCTCGACCATCGCCAAAAGATTTATTCATTATGCTTTATACTTCTGGCTCGACTGGAGTTCCTAAAGGGGTAATGCTAGAACACGGCAATATCTTCTCTTTCTGTAGATATTATCGACAAGAATTTAATTTTGGAGTGGGATGTAAAAATGCCGCTTACGCGAGCTATGGCTTTGATGCAGATATGATGGATTTATATCCAGCTTTAACTAGTGGAGCAACTGTCTATATCATTCCTGATGAGATGAGACTCAACCTAGTGGAGTTAGGTGAATATTATAATAAAAACCAAATTACTCACGCGTTTATGACTACTCAAGTGGGTCGTCAGTTTGCTAGTGAGATTGAAGTCAAATCCTTAAAATACTTTGCTGTTGGAGGAGAAAAGTTAGT
>CAMUVS010000015.1 GCA_947164155.1 uncultured Caryophanales bacterium
TATATAGGATTTATAGCTCCATAATCTTTTAACTATTCATTGGATGCTTAAGATCGAGATAAATAGTAAGAGGCTTTAGAAATGTAACTCGTTTTATATTTTCTTTTAAAGCAGCTTTCTTTTTTAACAACTCCTCCGTTAATTAAAAGCCCAAATTTGATATGGTGTTTAGACATATATTTGATGGCTTTTAATTCTGCTAGATGCGAATAGCCGTTCATTAAAATGACATCAAATTCTTGTTGATGCTTTTTTATATATTTCCTAACGTTATTAGATAGTGAGCCCTCTTTTCCAAAATATCCATCTTTTAAGAAAAGATAATTAAATTTATATTCGTTTGATGCATAAAAAGAATCAGGTCTATCTTTAGCTTTTGTTCTTTCAAATAAGACTGTTAAATCAACGAATTTCGCTAATTCGTTAAAGGCATTAACCTTATATGGGGCTGGATGATTAAATATAATCAATACTCGCATATAGACATTATATCTATCGAAGTTTATCTTTGCTATTAAAAATGATAAAATCATTTCATGACTTGGAATGAAGTATTTGAACAAATAAAGTCTAAAGATTACGCGATTAGATTAAACAAATTCTTAGATGAGGAATATCAAAACCATAAAATCTATCCTCCTAGAAAAATGATGTTTAACGCTTTTAAACTTACTCCGATTGAAAATGTTAAAGTAGTTATCTTTGGTCAAGACCCATATCACGAAGAAGGGCAGGCAATGGGACTATCTTTTTCTGTTCCAGACAATATCAAAGTTCCCCCTTCATTAGTAAACATTTATAAAGAGATCGAAAATGAATATAAAACTCAATTTGTTAATAGAGGTGGAGACTTAACCTATTTAGCAAAGCAAGGGGTCCTTCTTTTAAATACAATTTTAACTGTTAGAGAAGCTTCACCTCAATCTCATAACATCAAAGAATACAATTTGTTCATGCAAGATATTATTTCTACTTTAAATAAATTAGATCAACCAATTGTTTTCCTTCTTTGGGGAGGAAACGCTAAGAGTTTGGCTAAATATTTAACAAATAAAAACCACCTGATTTTAACAGCGACCCATCCAAGTCCTTTAGGCGCTAATCACGGTGGTTGGTTTAATTGTAATCATTTCCGCCTAACGAACGAATTTCTCGTCAAAAACGGAGTAAAACCTATTAATTGGCTGAAATAGTAACTAATTCTTTTTGTTTCTTTTTATATAGATAAATCGCTAACGCTAAGACATTTAGTCCAACTATTAATAATGCAACAAACCAAATCCAGTATGCATTATTGATACGATCTGGAGATTTTCCTTCAATATAAACATCAAAATACATTTTTATAATTCGTGAGGCAACGTAGCCACATACTGCGAGTATAGATACGCCACTAACTAAGCAAAGCACTTCGTATTTGATCTTGTTTTTTATAGTCATAACAAGATGGTTTACTCCTATTCCAATAAGTGCAAGTCCCGAAATCCACTTTACCATACAATCGCCATCAAAATAACTATCGATTTCATATCCATAAATCCAAGTATATTCGTCATAGGTATGCGTTAAAACATATCTAACAAAGAAAACTACAAATAGGATTGTTCCAACCGTAAATAATGTTCCAACAAGCATATAGTTAGCAAATTTTTCTGTAGTAATTGGCTTTTTGGTTTCTTCTTTAATCTTTTCTTCCTGAACTTCTAATATTTGAGGCGCTCTTTTATATAGAACCAATAAGACCAAAACACTTAAAACCACACATGGACCAACATAAGCTAAATTGTATACAAAGCTATATAACGCTGGCGACATATAGGAAAGATTCCACGCAAATTGTTCTGGGACATTCCAATAAAATAATCCAGCAAAATAGTGGGAGAAGAATTTTAACGTCCCTCCAACAATTGTTCCAACTGCTAACCATAAATATTTGTGATTGTTTGATTTATCGAATAAAGGCTTAAATAGTCCTGCTAATCCAACAAACATATACGGGAAAATATAATCTAAAAATACTTGTAGAGGATGAAGGATATAAGCTTTAGTAGCGAGATCTAAAGCCCCCATAATTAAACCTGTTGCTAAAGCAGGTAATAATCCTCTTCTATACGCTATGATTAATACTGCAACCATAGCAATACCAATACTTCCTCCACCTGTAAATGAAACAGAGAAAGCGCCTTGGATTTCATCAAGAACGAATCCAATAGCGGCAAAAATTGCTACTTCACAAATTATTCTAGTGATACTTCTACTTTTCATATCTACTCTCCAATAAAAAACTCCGCGATTAAACGGAGAAATAGCTAATAAAAACAACTTCCTCCGCTAGCATTACCTAGATCAGGTACGGTCGATTCGAATCAGAATCCTCTCAGCCAGGTTCACCTAGCTCCCGAAATCTATTATAGACTTGTATAAGAATTGAACAACAGAAATATCACATTATATTTGCATAATTATTCTCACTTTGTGAGATATTATGTTATGATAATTAGCAATAATGAGGTTATCGTAATGGCAAAAAAAGAAAAAACAAAAGTAGTTGAAACGGTTGAACCAGTAAACGAACAAGTTGAACAAGAAAAATTAGAAGCTAGTTTAGATGTTATTAATCTAGAACAAAATGAAACATTAAATTCCTTCTCTGAGAAAGTTGAAAAAGGCAGAGATGATTTTTATACAACCTTCTCTAAACAAAGAAAAATGTCTAATTTCTTAATTCCGATTGTGGGATTAGTAATGGCGGCTTCTTTTGTATTGTTTTTAGCTGTTAGTGGAGCCTGGGGCAAGATTGTTGGTGGAGTGATTATTGGTGTCACGCTAGTGGGCATGGTAGTTTTCTATATTATGACTAAAAACAAACTCCCTGGAAAATCTCAAGAATACTTAAGAAATTTTGCTATTTATTCTGATAGCTTTTTAGTCAGTAAGAATGAAGTTAGTAATCCTCGTTTATTCTTTAAAAAGAGATATGCGATTAGTGATTTCTTGCCTGATCGTGTTTATAAAGATGTCGTTGATATTGCTAGTAGGAATATCGTGGAATTTGATTATAAAGGTCATTCCGTCCAGATTGGTGAAGCGGCTTTATATAAAAAAGGCGAAAAGAAAAATCAAAAACAATTACTATTTGTTGGAAGATATCTCTCCTTTACCAATGATCTTCATTTTGAAGACCGCTACATTATAAACATTAGCAAAAAAGATAAAGTTGATCTTCCAACAGACTTTGATGACTTAAAAGTCTTAAAAGAGCAAAATAACTTTGCGATATACGGCAAAGAAGGCGCTAACTTCACTAAAGATTTAGGTAAAGAAGTTATTAATGACTTAATGTCTATTGACTGTAAAGATTCTTTACTTAACGTCAATATTGTTGTGTGGGCTGGTCATACCGCTGCTTATTTATCTTATGATGACTCAATTGTGGCAATTCCTCTAGATAAAAAGCTTAATAGTGCTGCTTATCAGCAATTAAAGAAAAATATTTACGATATCTTAGATATTTTATTGGAAAAATAATATGGGATTATTTGGTCATTGGTTAGCTATTCAATGTTATAAACATGATGGTTCCTTGCATCGCTGCTGGGACCGTGGTTTAGTTTTGGCTAATAATGATGACTTTATAGTAATCGCTACTAAAAAAGCTAAAGTAGTGGAATATAACGGTAGAAGATGGTTCACCAAAGAACCAGCAGTTACTATCTTTTCTAAAAAAGAATGGTGGAATGTTATCTGCATGCTTAAAGAGGACGGCATTTGCTATTACTGTAATATTGCCTCCCCTGCTTTAATTAACTCCAGGATGATTAAATATATCGACTATGATTTAGATGCTAAATTATTTCCTAATGGAGATATCAAAATCTTAGATGAAAAAGAATATTTAAGACATAAAGAAACTTATAAATACACTGATGAGCTTGATCAAGTTTTAAGATATTCTATGAAACTTGTTTTAAGCAAAATGGAAGCTAGAGAATTTCCATTTAATGATGAAAGAATTAGAGCTTATTACGATAAGTTCTTAATCCAACTAAATAAGGATAAATAGAGACGCTGCTATATGGAATTTGATGTTTTTAATCATGAACAAATGCATGAATTTGGGCTTAAATTAGCTAACAAATTGCCTAACGGAACTGTAGTGGCTTTGTTAGGTGATTTAGGGGCTGGAAAAACCACTTTAGTTAGAAGTGTTGCTAAAGGCTTAGAAATTGATGAAGTAGTTCAATCCCCAACTTTTAATATTATGAAGTTATATCTAAAAGGTAAGCGTCCATTAATTCATATTGATGCTTATCGCTTAGCGGATTTAGACACTGATATTGGTTTAGATGAATATATTGGTTATGAAACTGGGCTAACAATGATTGAATGGCCTCAATATATTGAAAAGTTATTACCTAAAAATACTTTGTTTATTGAAATTAGTATTACTGGAGAGACTTCTAGACACTTAAAAGTTTATTCTCAAGATTTAAAACTATTAGAGGTTATTAAATAACATGGCGACTTTATTACTTGATAGTTCAAATACATCTTTATCAGTAGGAATTGAGTCTAAAGGAGAGCTTCTTGGATTCATAAGTTATGAAGCATGGCAAGCTCAATCCGAGCATATGATTCCTGAAATTGATAATTTACTTAAAAAATACTCTTTAACTCGTAAAGATATATCTGGAGTAGTGACCTCAATTGGTCCTGGCTCATATACTGGAGTTAGGATTTCTTTAACAATCGCTAAAGTTATTGCTTTATGTTTAGATGTCCCTATTTATCCTATTTCATCTTTAAGAGTGTTAAAAGATAATGATAAACCTTCAATTTGTTTAATTAACGCTAGAAGTGGAAGAAGTTACTTTGGGGTTTATGAAAAAGATAAAGTAATTGTTTCTGACACGATTAAAACTAATGAAGATGTATTAGCCTATATTAAAGAGCATCCATCTTATTCGATATGCGGTAATGTCTCTTATTTAGGATATGAGAATTTAGACTCAAATATTTGCTTACAAATGGTGTCTTTGCTTAACTCATTATCTCCATTTGAAAACTCTTTAGCGTTAAAGCCAGTTTATCTTAAGGATTAATTATGAATTCATTTGAAATTAGAGAATTGATAGAGTCTGATTTAGATAAAGTGATGGAAATTGAAGATCTATGCTTTGTTGCTCCTTGGAAGAAAGAAGATATCCTTAGAGAACTTAATAACAACCAATTTGCAACTTTGTTAGTCGCTACTATAAATAGTGAAGTAGTTGGTTATGTAGATTATTGGATTACATTTGATAGCGCGACTATATGCCAAATTGCAATTCATCCTAATTATCAAAGAAAAGCAATTGGTTCTGCATTGCTAGAAGAAGTAATCAAAGATTGTTATGCAAAAAAAGTGTTTAACATCACTCTAGAAGTTAGAGAATCTAACGTAAAAGGCATTAACTTCTATTCAAAACATGGGTTTAATCAATTAGTTGTTAAACCAAATTATTATTCTAACGGCGAAAATGCAATTTATATGATGAGAGGAGTAGAACTAAATGGCTAAAATTTTAGCAATCGAAAGTAGTTGTGATGAAACAGCAGCGTCAGTTATCTCTGATGGTGTTCTTTTAAGTAATATTGTCTCCACTCAAATTGATGTTCATCGTAAGTATGGTGGAGTGATGCCGGAAATTGCTTCTAGACTTCACGCTGAAAATATTTCTATTGTGATAAAAGAAGCAATGGAAGAGGCAAAACTAAATTTTGAAGACTTAGACGCAGTGGCGGTTACTAGAGGACCAGGATTAATTGGGGCACTTCACGTTGGTTTACAAGCTGCTAAAGCGATTTCAATGTTATATAACATTCCTTTAATTCCTGTTCACCACTTAGCTGGACATATTTACGCTAATGAATATGTGTCTGAATTTAAATTTCCAATGCTTGCTGTAGTGGTGTCTGGAGGCAATACCGAACTTGTTTTAATGAAAGACCATATGAATTTTGAAATCATCGCCGAAACTGTTGATGATGCCATTGGCGAATGTTACGACAAAGTCGCAAGGGTATTAGGTTTACCTTATCCAGGCGGAATCCCAATTGATAAACTTGCTAAAGAAGGGCAACATACATATGATTTGCCAACTCCACTGAAAGGAGTAAAGACACTTAATCTTTCTTATTCTGGATTAAAAACTAATGTCATTAATTTAGTCCATAATCTAGAACAAAAAGGAGAAAAAGTTAATGTTCCTGATATGTGCAAATCTTTCCAAGATGTAGCGGTGGGTTTAGTAATAGATAGAACAATTAAAGCCGTAAAACAATATCAAGTTAATCAAGTCATTTTAGCGGGTGGAGTATCTGCTAATTCTTATTTAAGAAGTGAGATGACTAAAGAAATGAATAAACTAAATGTTGAACTACATATTCCACCTATGTGGTGCTGTACAGATAACGCGGCAATGATTGCTAAAGTCGCGTCTAGATTATATGATTTGAAAGTTTTTGCTCCCTTAAATTTAGGAGTAGATCCAAACTGGAAAATTGATGAATGGAATAAATTTTGAAATCTTTGTTAAACGATTTCACAAGATTATATATAATACTTACTACGAGGTTATGAAAATGAGTAAAAAAATCACAAACTTTGAATTATTCGATATCGTCCTTAACGGGGATGAAGAAGAGTTAAAAGAATTATTATCAGAAGAAGTTGAATTAGAAGGATGGGTCCGCACTAATAGAGCAAATGGACAAATTGGCTTTATTGAATTTAATGATGGTACCTATTTTAAAAACGTCCAATTGGTATATTTAAAAGAATCTAGTTGCTATGAGCTAGCTTCTAGTTACCGTAATGGCTGCGCAATTAAAGCGGTTGGTAAGATTAAAATTACTCCAGAAAATAAGCAACCATTTGAAATTGAATTATGCGAAACAGAGCTTTTAGGTGACTGCGATGAAGATTATCCTCTTCAAAAGAAAAGACATTCCTTTGAATTCCTTAGAGAAATTGCTCATATTAGACCTAGGGGCAACACTTTCCAGGCTGTTTTTAGAGTAAGAAGTGTATTAAGCTTTGCAATTCATCAATTCTTCCAAGAAAGAGGATTCTTATATGTTCATACTCCTGAAATTACCACTAACGATGGAGAAGGAGCAGGAAATGTTTTTGATGTCACTACCCACGACACTAAAGATCCATTTGCATTCTACGGCAGAAAAGTTAATTTAACAGTTACTGGTCAGCTCCACGTCGAACCTTTTGCTTTATCCTTTAGAAACGTTTATACATTTGGTCCTGTTTTTAGGGCTGAACATTCAAATACAGTAAGACACGCAAGTGAATTCTGGATGATTGAACCTGAAATGGCATTTTGTGACCTTAATGGCAATATGTCAGTTATTGAAGACTGCATTAAATATTGTATTAATTATGTGATGGAAGCTTGTCCAGAAGAAATGAAATTTTTCAACACAATGATTGATCCTACTTTGTTAGATAGATTAAATCATGTTGTTAATTCTGAATTTAAGAAGATGACCTATACTGAAGGCATTGAAATCCTTAAAAATGCTGTCAAAAACGGCGTGAAATTCGAAAACAGCAATATTGAATGGGGCATGGATTTACAATCCGAACATGAACGTTATTTGACTGAAAAAGTGGTTAATGGTCCATTATTCTTAATTGACTATCCTGAAGAAATTAAAGCTTTCTATATGAAACTTAATCCAGACAAGAAAACCGTTGCAGCTTGTGATTTACTCGTTCCTGCAGTTGGAGAACTTGTTGGTGGTTCTCAAAGAGAAGAGAATTATGAATTATTGAAAGCGAAAATGGATAAATTAGGTTTAACTAGTGGCTTAGAATGGTATTTAGACACTCGTAAATATGGTGGATGTGTCCATTCTGGATTTGGAATTGGCTTTGATCGTTTATTAATGTATGTTACTGGTATGCAAAATATTAGAGATGTTCAACCTTACCCAAGAACAAGTGGATCAATTAAATATTAATTATGGAAAATAATAACGGCACTTTATCAGAGAAAGAAAAAAGAAAAGAAGTTGCGAGACGTCGCACCTTCTGGTTTCTTATTGTATTTAATTTATTATTAATCGTTTATATCTTTATTCAAGTGATAATGCTCGTTAGTAACAAATAATTAATTATTTGTATTGGTGTTATCGTTATTTGTAACAGCCTCATCTTGGTGATAGCCATCGAGGCTTTTTTCAAAGACAGTTTTACTGCGTTTATAAAGTAATACTGTTCTTGCTAATAAAGAACTTGCCGCCACTAAATACCAAGTTCCACCAACTAAAATGCATGGTCCAAAGATATACCCACACCACGCAATTGCGTCAAAATGAGGAGTATTATCTAAGACTAATTTTGCAAACTTAATTATTGTACCGTCTGTATATTCGCCAGATAATTTCCAAGTAAAGAATAATGTTCCAAATCCGTCATAAGTAGAAAATGGATTATATCCCCAATTGTTATATATTGCGTTATGAATAAATAAAACAATAAATCCCACAATGATAATAATCATCGGAATATAAGCTTGTTTAAAGAAATAGGCCCAGTTTTTATTTCTTCCGTATCTAATAAAATGTCTTTTATCATTTACGACTTTAGTCACAACCGCGTCATGAACTAATGTATCAATTTTCTTTGCTTGGAATTTCATAATTCTCATTAATAAATATCCAAGTAAGCCAATAAAAACCAAGACAATAATAACAATTAAAAGAAGAGCAAATATTAATCTCTTATCACCATCAGATAATGAAATTAGAATATTAGTCATTATTGTCTGACTCCTCTATTTTTGTCTCTTCGTCTTTTTTATCTTCAAAGGTTGGAGAAATATAGTTATCAACGTTATACATTTCTTGATCGCTAGGATATAAATTTAAAACAGGCTCAACTGTATCTTGCTTTGTCTCTTCTTTATTAACTTCTAAAATCTTTTTAACATCTTCATCTTCCTGAAGTTCTGTTTTTAAGTTTCTACCAGTGAAAAATAAAATAGTAATTTTAATTAATCGATAGATAAAAACAAAAATTCCAAAGACAGCATAAAGGCATATCCCTAATAAGCCTAAAGGGAAGAATAGGATATAAAATAAGCCTTTTAATAAACCTTTGAAAAAAGTAACCATGAATCTATTTTAGTTTATTTATATTTTTAATAAAACAATAATTGTACAAATAGTCAATTATTGTCACTAAACCTAAAATAGTGGTGATTAATATTAATTGATTTGGAGAGGAAACAAATTGATATAAAAAAGCAAAAATAAAGATAAACGCTAGATGAGATATAACTAATAAAACATAGTTTAGTTTCTTTCTTTTTAAAATTAGTTGAAGTGTTTCATAAATATAAATTGGTAAAGGTATCATTACAAAAACAATACACCAATTTGGGAAATAGAAATAAGACAAAACTGCTAACCCGGTAGTTAATAAAGTAAATAAATATAGAATATATCTTCTACCACATTCTAGGTTAACTTCTATTCCAAACTTATGAATTTCAAGTTTAATAAATAAATAAGATAAAACAATTTGAATTTGTGAGATAATAAATAGGAAAATTAGTAGAAAGGCGTCCAGATATTTAAATTCACTTAACCCAAATAACTTAATTAACCCCATCATAACATCGAAGTTATCGATAATCTTAGTTAAAACAAAATAGGTTAAATAGGTGAGAAAAAATTGAATGACAGTCGTCCCTACAATAATTAGAATAGCAGAGACTTTATGTTCAAAAGAAATGCCGAATAAAAATCCTACTATAAGAGAAGGGAAAACATATATCAAAGCATCAAATATGCTGAAGCCACCAGCAACAGCGAAACATAATCCTAGAGTGACTAAAGCATAAATTGGGTAATACTTCTTTTTACAGTACAAAGTCACTATGGTGCTTGTTAAAGGAAGAATTAACACTAACAACAATAATAAAGCTGGCAAGAGATTACTTAACAATATAAAGATAATGTTAATCGCTGACATAATGGCCATATAGGCGATATTTTGAGTAGCAGTTTCTCTTTTTCTGAATAGTTCCATAGAGAGATTTTAACAAAAAATAAAATTTTTTTCACAAAAATGGGCATTTTTCCACTCTATATATAATAGAGGGACTTTTTATGAAAAAACTTATTTTAACCACATTAATAACAGTGTTAGCGTCATGCTCGTCTTCTGAGACAATTAAACATAACTATCATGAGATAAAAGATCATTTAATTAGTTGGAGCGAAATCTTTATTCAAGAAGAAGATACTTATCTAGTGTATTTTTATTCTGAAAGATGCGGACACTGTAATGAACTAAAGCAGGATATTTTATCTTATTATTTTAAAGAGATAACTCCGATGTATTTTATATGTACTGATATTGAGATTGTTACTGGTCCGCCTAAAGATTTATTAGGAATAAGTGATATTAATGAATTTTACATATTTGGCACTCCGTTTTTAACTTTAATTAACAATGGAACAGTTGCGGATTATTATGTAGGTAAAGCTCAAATTTTAGACTTCATTTCAATTTGATTATAAATTAATTAATAAAATTGAATAGAATGGTCGTTTATGTTAGTATATTGCTATGCAATATGAAGAGTTTGTAAGTTCATTAAATGATAAGCAACTTTTAGCGGTTGAATCCCCTAGTCAATATTTAAGGATTGTTGCAGGAGCAGGTAGCGGTAAGACCCGCGTTTTAACTTATCGTATATCTTATTTAATATCGCAGTTAAAAGTTCAACCTTGGAAGATTGTTGCGATTACTTTTACTAATAAAGTCGCTAATGAAATGAAGAACCGAATTGTTAAGATTGTTCCTGAAGCTAGTAAAGATTTAACAATTCGAACATTCCATTCTTTTGCTGCTTATTTTTTAAGACAAGAGATTGAAGTGCTTGGTTACCCAACTAACTTCACTATTCTTGATGAAGAAGATCAAACTAAATTAGTTAAGGATATTGCGGTTTCAATGGGTTATAAGAAAAATGATCCGATAGTTAAAAATACAATAAATTACATTGGTTATAACAAGTTACATGAAAAATATCCTGGAGATATTAAAATCGTCCATGAAAAGTTTGAAGATGAAAAAGCTTGTTTAGAAATTTTTGAAGAATATGAAAATCAAAAAGAAAGACAAAGTGCATTAGATTTTGATGATTTATTATTAAAAACTAATCAAATTTTAGCATCCTATCCATTAGTTCAGGCTAAATGGAGAAATAGAATTGACCATATTTTAGTGGATGAATTCCAGGACACAAATGATACAGAATACAAAATGATTAAGTATTTACTTAAACCATCTGCATCTTTATATGTTGTTGGTGATCCTGACCA
Source organism: uncultured Caryophanales bacterium (assembly GCA_947164155.1). Taxonomy (GTDB): domain Bacteria; phylum Bacillota_I; class Bacilli_A; order RFN20; family CAG-826; genus UBA2450. The sequence continues at coordinate 11,395 of CAMUVS010000015.1, forward strand.
AACCATTTATACCTGGAGAGGGGCTAATCAAAAGATTATTTTAGATTTAAGCGAAGACTATCCAGGATTAGAAACTGTGATTCTTAATCAAAATTATCGTAGTACTCAAAATATCCTTGATAGCGCTAATAAACTTATTGCTCATAATAAGTATCGCGTTCCTAAAGATTTATTCACTAATAACATTAAAGGACATGAAATCGTTGTAAGAGGTTTAGATACTGGAGTTGGAGAAGCAAGTTACGTCGCTAGAGAAATAACTTCATTAAAAGAAACTCAACATTATCGATATTCAGATATTGTTATTCTTTATAGAAGTAACTATTTAACATTAGACTTTGAAAAAGCTTTAATGGCGAAAAAGATTCCATATGTTATCTATGGAGGCATTAAGTTTTATCAAAGAATGGAAATTAAAGACGTTTTAGCCTATTTCCGTTTAATTAATAATTATAAAGATGATATCTCTTTTGAAAGAATTATTAATGTTCCTAAAAGAGGAATTGGTGAAACTAGTATCAATTTAATTAAAAATAATGCGATCGAACATGATTTGAGTTTATATGAGTATATTTCTAGTGATTTCGCTCTTGAAGAATTACCTGATCGAGTTTCTAAATCTTTAAGAAGTATGATTGCAAGAATTGAACACACCAAAGAAGAACTAAAAGAAGATAACGAAATTTTTGCTAAGACTCTTGAAGATTTAATTACTGATATTGGCTATTATGAATATTTAAAAACTCAAGAAGAAGGCGAAGATCGTATTGATAACGTTAAGTCTTTATTTGATGATTTAAGACACTATCTACAAAATAATGTCGATGCGACATTTGAAGAATATTTACAAAATGTTGCTTTAGTTAGTGCTCAAGATGATATGCAAGAGGGGGAACATGTTACTTTAATGACTGTTCATACCGCTAAAGGATTGGAATTCCCTGCTGTCTTTGTTGTAAGACTAGACCAAGGAATATTCCCTTCTATTAGGGCATTAACTGAAGGTGGATATGCTGCTGAAGAAGAAGAAAGAAGATTGGCATATGTTGCCTTTACGCGTGCAAAAGAAAGATTATATCTAACTTATTCTGGGGGATATAACTACGTTGTAGGCTCTAACTTAGTTGAATCTCAATTTATTAAAGAAAGTGGAAATAGCGGTGTATCTAGACCTACTTCCTTTAATACCGGATATAGATATCAACCTAGACCAACTCCACAAAGGAAATATGGCTTTAATGATATTAGAGATGATGACTCAGTGTCATTTGATGATGGACCACATATTGTTCAAGAAACACCACAAAGTAATAACATTACTAACTGGGAAGTTGGAGATATTGTCATTCATCAAAAATTTGGTAAAGGTGTTGTTAAAGCTTTAGAAGGAGATAACATTATTGTTGTTGATTTTAAAGAACACGGAGAAAAAACATTATTAGGAACTCATCATATGATTTCCAAAGGGGTGAAATAATTATGGATCCAAAATTAAGAGCAGAAGAAATTACTAAGCTTTTAGAAAAATATAACTATGAATATTATGTTTTAGATAATCCTAGTGTCTCAGACGCCGAATATGACCGTTTGATGCAAGAATTAATTAAGATTGAAAGCGAACATCCTGAATTAAAATCACCTTTAAGTCCAACTCAAAGAGTGGGTGGTGCTGTTCAAGAGGAATTTAAGAAGATTACCCATAAAAGAATGATGCTTTCTCTTGCTAATGCGTTTAACGATACTGACTTAAGAGACTTCGATAAGAAAATTAGAGATGTTTTAGGAGTTGGGAAGGTTAAATACATGGCCGAAATGAAGATTGACGGCCTTGGTATTTCTCTTTTATATAGAAAAAATCTCATTTATGCCTCCACTAGAGGAGATGGAACCATTGGAGAAGATGTTACTAGCAATGTAATCACCATAAAATCTATTCCAACTCATATTGATACTGATCAAGAATTAGAGATACGTGGTGAAGTCTTTATGCCTAAAAAATCTTTGGCAAAACTCAATCAAATGCGTGAAATTACCGGCGAACCTTTATTCGCTAACGCTAGAAACGCCGCTGCTGGAAGTATTCGTCAACTTGATAGTGCAGTAGCAGCAAGCCGTGGTCTTGATGGATTCTGGTATTATTTTGTTAATGCTAAAGATTTTGGCATTAGATATCACTCAGAAGCACTTAATTATGCTGATAAATTGGGCTTTAAGACTAATAAGGAACGCAGATTATGCGATGGCATAGAAGAGGTTATAAAATATATTGAAGAATATACCGAAAAAAGACCTGAATTGCCTTATGATATAGACGGTATTGTCATTAAAGTTGACGATATGGAAACATATGATAAATTAGGCTACACTTCTAAAACTCCTAGATGGGCAATTGCCTATAAATTCCCACCTGAAGAAGTGATAACTAGACTCACTGACATTATTTATACAGTTGGTAGAACTGGTAAAATAACCCCTAATGCAGTTTTAGAACCTGTTAGAGTAGCGGGAAGCTTAGTACAAAGAGCAACTTTACATAATGAAGATTTTGTAAAAGATAAAGATTTAATGATAGGCGACTACGTTGTCATTAGAAAAGCTGGAGATGTTATTCCTGAAGTTGTAAGAGTGGTCAAAGAAAGACGTACTGACGATGTTAAAGAATATCACATGATTGATCGTTGCCCAGTTTGTGGAGAACCATTAACTAGATTAGACGCAATGCATTATTGCTTAAATCCGCATTGTGAAGCAAAAAAGATTGAACAAATCATTCATTTCTCTTCTAGGGATGCTATGGATATCGAAGGAATGGGAGAAAAAGTAGTAGAACAATTCTTTAATCAAGGATTTATTAAAAATATCGTGGAAATCTATGATTTATCGCAATATCGTGATGAAATCATCGCTTTAGATGGCTGGAAAGATAAATCAATTGATAATTTACTAGAAGCAATAGAAAAATCTAAAGAAAACTCCCTTGAGAAAGTACTATTTGGTTTAGGAATTAAAGAGGTTGGAGCTAAAACCGCGAAGGTTTTGTCGAGAAAATACTTAGATATTGACGCTTTAAGTAAGGCTAGTGAAGAAGAATTATTAGAAATTCAAGATGTTGGTCCAATTCTTTCTAAATCATTAGTTAATTGGTTTAAAGATGAAAGGAATATGGAACTAATTTCTGGATTAAAAGATAGAGGTGTAAATTTCAAATATCTTGGAAATACATCTTTAGCTGCTGGAAATTATTTCTCTGGTAAAACAGTTGTGTTAACTGGAACGTTAGCGTCATACGGTAGAAAAGAAGCGACATCTTTATTAGAAGATTTAGGAGCAAAAGTAACTGGATCAGTTTCTAAAGCGACTGATGTTGTAATTGCTGGAGAGGCTGCAGGAAGTAAATTAGATAAGGCTAATCAACTTGGTATTACTGTCTTATCTGAAGACGAATTCTTGGCGTTGGTTAAATAACCCACATTTACTGAATTTTATTAACTCACCTTGTATTATTGGGTGAGTTTTTTATATTTAGGGTTTAATTAAATAGTTATCTTTGATAAAATACCTAATTGGAAATTGAAATATGAAAACTGTTACAAAAGAAGTATTAAAGACAACTGCTAACAAATTAATGTTTGATATGTCTGATGAGCAATACGATCAATTAGTAAGCGAATTTGACATTCTTATCAAACAAATGCATTTGATTGGCGAAATTGATGGAGTCGATACTGCAGAGCCTATGACTTTTCCTTTTGATGTCACTAATGACTATTTAAGAGAAGATGTAGCCACTGCTCCTGAAAATAAAGAAGAGATTTTAAAGAATTCTGCAGATGTTGTAGACGGACAAATTCGTCTTCCAAAGGTGGTCAAGTAATATGAAATATATGAATTTAAGTATCACCAAAATCCATGAAGCTATCCTAAAAGGAGAAGTCACACCTTTAGAGTTAGTTAAAGAGGCTATTGAAGCTTGTAAAAAAGATGACAATAACGCTTTTGAATATATCTGTGAAAAAGAGGCTATTGAAAGAGCTAATAAACTTGATGAATCTAAAAAGGATAGTCCTTTATACGGTATCCCTGTAGTTATTAAAGATAATTATTCCACCAAAGATATTCCTACTACTGGAAGTAGTAATATGCTCAATGGATATGTTCCTATTTTCTCTAGTGAAGTTGTTTTACGCTTAGAAAAAGCAGGCGCTATTGTTGTTGCTAAAGCTACAATGGATGAACTTGCAATGGGAGGTAGTGGTACTACTGGTCATTTAGGAACTACATACAATCCTTGGGATAAAACTAAAACTCATTTAATTGGTGGATCTTCCTGTGGAAGCGCTAGTAGTGTTGCCGCTGGAATTGTACCTTTCTCTATTGGTAGCGATACTGGTGACTCTGTAAGAAAGCCAGCTAGCTATGGAGCCTTAGTTGGATTTAAGCCATCTTGGGGTAGAATCTCTAGATTTGGTTTATTCCCATTTGCTACTTCTTTAGACCATGTTGCTTATTTCACAAGAAACGTTGAAGATAGTGCAATTTTACTTAATGTTTTAGCAGGTAGAGATGATAAAGATTTCTCATCCTCATTTAAGCCAGTTGAAGATTACACCGCTAGATTAAACGAATCAGCTAAAGGCAAAAAGATCGCGGTTATTAAAGAAATTATGGATTCAATTTCTAATAAGACAATTAAAGAAGCATTTAACAAAAATATCACTGCTTTAAAAAATCTTGGCGCAATTGTTGAACCAGTTAGTATTGACCATAAATTACTTAAAGCAATCTATCCTACATATATCATTATTTCTTGTGCTGAATCCACTAGCAATAATGCTAATTTAGATGGTGTTAAATTTGGTCCAAGAGAATCAGGTGAATCCTTTGAAGAAATAATGACAAATACAAGAAGTAAAGGCTTTTCAAGATTAATTAAGCGTAGATTTGTTATTGGTGGATATTCCTTACTTAAAGAAAACCAAGACGAATTATTTGTTCGCGCACAAAAATGTAGAAGATTAATTGTTGATGCTTTTAATAAAGTTTTTGAAAAATATGATGCGATATATTGTCCAGCTTCTCCAACAGTCGCTCCATTAGTGAGCTCTAATAGTGACGCGCTTAGCGATGAATATTTAATTGCAGACAATTATATGGCGTTTGCGAATATGGGTGGTTTTCCTTCTATAACTTTACCTTTAGGATTTGAAGATAATCTCCCATTTGGTGGGAATTTGACGGGAAAACCATTTGATGAATCAGGTGTTTTATCTATTGCCAAAGTAATAGAAGATTGCACTGGATTAAAAGATTTAGTGGCTAAGGAGGGCAAATAACATGGAATTTGAAGCAGTTATTGGTTTAGAAATCCACGTTGAGATGAAAACAAAGTCAAAAATGTTTTCTAGTGGCCCAGTTAGCTATGGTGAAGATCCAAATACTGAAGTTAATGTTGTTGATATGGGATTCCCAGGAGTTATGCCTGTAGTTAATAAGCAGGCAGTAATTAACGCGATTAGAGTGTCTAATGCCTTACATATGTCTATTGATGATGTGGTGATGTTTGAAAGAAAGAACTATTTCTATAGTGACCTTCCTAAAGGATATCAGATCACCCAACAATTTAGACCAATTGGTAGTAATGGTTATTTAATTATTAATACCTCTCAAGGAGAAAGAAAAATTGGCATTGAGCGTTTACATATGGAAGAAGATACATGTAAACAACTTCATTCATGGGATTTCTCTTTACTTGACTACAATAGAGCAGGTATTCCTTTAATTGAAATTGTTTCTAGACCAGATTTAAGAACTGGTGAAGAAGCCGCAAAATATGTTGAAAAGATTAGATCAATTGTTTCTTTTTTAGATGTTAGTGACGGCAAGATGGAAGAAGGATCTCTACGTTGCGATGTCAATATTTCTCTTAGAGAAAAGGGAACCGAAAAATTTGGCACTAAAGTCGAAATTAAAAACTTAAATAGTATTGCTAATATTCAAAAGGCGATTGATTTTGAAATCTCTAGACAATCGATTATTCTTGATTTTGGTGGAGTCATCGAACAAGAAACAAGAAGATTTGATGAAGGCAGCAAAGAAACAGTGTTAATGCGTGTTAAAACTGATGCTGTTGACTATAAATACTTCACTGAACCAAATATTGCACCTATTAAACTATCTAGGGAATTTATTGATGAAGCAATTAAAACTTCACCTGAATTAGCGGAAGTCAAATTAGAAAGATATAAAGGGCTTGGCTTAAATGAATATGATTCTGATCTTTTATTAGCCGATAAAGATATTTCTAATTATTATGATGAGGCTATTAAAAGCGGTGCAAATACTAAATTACTCGCTAACTGGATTATTGGTGATGTCCAATCTGTTTTAAATAAAGAAGGTATTTCTATTAAATCATTTAAAGTTAGTCCTATTTTATTAGCGGAATTAGTTTTACTCATTGAACAAGGAAAAGTTTCTAATAAACAAGCTAGAGAATTCTTTACTAAGATGATTGAAAATCCTATTTCTCCTAAAAAATTATTAGAAGAAACCGGTACTTCATTAATTAGTGATGAAGATACTTTAAAAACTATTGTTAAAGAAGTAGTGGACGCTAATGAGCAATCTGTTATCGACTATAAAAATGGTAAAGATCGAGCATTAGGATTTATTGTTGGTCAAATCATGAAAAAGACTCAAGGAAAAGCTAATCCAGGATTAACTTCAAAACTAGTCTTAGAAGAAATTAAAAGGAGATAAAAATGGCAATTTTAGTTACAGGTGGTACCGGCTATATTGGTAGCCACACAGTTGTGGAATTATTGAATAAAAATTACGATGTTGTAATTGTTGATAACTATGTAAACTCAAAACCCGAAGTTTTATCAAGAATCTATAAAATTACCGGCAAAAACCCAAGATTTTATGAAGTTGATGTTTGTAATGAAGATAAAATGAGAGAAGTTTTTAAAAAAGAAAAGATTACTGATATTATTCATTTCGCTGGACTTAAAAGTGTTGGTGAATCTACTCAAAAACCTGGCTTATATATTAGAAATAACATCGGTTCTAGCATTGTTTTACTTAATTTAATGAAGGAATTTGGTGTTCATAACATCGTTTTCTCTTCTAGCGCGACTGTTTATGGCGTTCCTGATCACGTCCCTCTTAAAGAAGATGACAAAATCGGTGGATGCACAAACCCTTATGGACAAACAAAATTAGAAATTGAATATATGCTCAATGATTTCGCTAATGAGAATAAAGACGCGAATATTGCTATTTTAAGATACTTCAATCCAATTGGTGCTCATGCATCTGGTTTAATTGGTGAAGATCCTCAAGGTATTCCTAATAACTTAATGCCTTATATTACTCAAGTAGCGGTTGGAAAAAGACCTTTCTTAAATGTTTTTGGCGATGACTATAACACTCCTGATGGAACTGGTGTTAGAGATTATATTCATGTAGTGGATCTTGCTAAAGGTCATTTAGCAGCACTTAAGAAATTAGAAGAAAAACCAGGACTAGTTATCTATAACTTAGGAACTGGAAAAGGTACATCAGTATTAGAATTGGTCCACGCTTTTGAAAAGGCTAATGGATTAACAATTAAATATGAAATTAAAGATAGGCGTCCAGGCGACGTTGATGAAAACTATGCTGATGCATCAAAAGCATTTAAAGAGATGGGCTGGAAAGCTGAACTTGATATTGTAGATGCATGTAGAGACAGCTGGAATTGGCAAAAGAACAATCCTAAAGGCTACGATAAGTAGTCTCATTCTGCGCTTGTAACTCAGCTGGATAGAGTGTCACCCTCCTAAGGTGAAAGTCGGACGTTCGAATCGCCTCAAGCGCGCCATAGATTTAATTCCCTATTGTAAAATAGGGATTTATTTTGTACTATGTAGATGGGTAGGGATATGGATAATATACCCTCCGCTTAGTCGGAATGGAGACCTTAAACCCATTCGCTTAGTGGTGGCGCACCTTAAAACGCCGTTTTATTAAATTGCATGTATTATTAGTACATGCTTTTTATATAAGTAGGGTTTTTAATTCTAAAAACATTTATAATATAGTTATGAAAAAATTGATTACTTTCCCCTTAATTGGACTATCCTTATCTTGCGTATTTGGTTGTTCTAATGCTCCAACTAGTAGTTCTAAAACATTTTCTGATATTACTTTTTCTGATGCTTCTTTTACTTATGACGGCTTTGAAAAAAGTATTTACGCAGACCGGGTGCCAGAATTTGCAACTGTAACTTATGATGGTAATAATCAAATTGATGCTGGAACTTATATAGTTAAAGCCCATATTACTGCAGAAAATTATATTCCTCTAGACTTATCCGCTAAGCTAACTATATTAAATGCAAATTTCACTAATATTACATTTGATGGCCAAACGTTTGATTATGATGGAGAGCCTCATAGCATTTACATAAGTGGTGCGCCAGCTGGGGCAAGTGTCACATATACAAATAACAATAAAACTGATGTTGGAACTTATACTGTAACCGCTAAAGTCAGTATGAAAAATTATAGCACTCTAACTTTAAGTGGTACTTTAAGAATTGTTGGAAAAGAGATAACTGGTGTTACTTTTGTTGATCAAACTTTTGAATATGATGGTAAAAGCCACTCTATTGAGATAAGCGGTGAACTTCCAGAAGGTGTTTCTGTTAATTATTCAAATAATAACAAAATTGATGCCGGTAGTTATGAAGTGAGTGCTACATTAACTGGCAAAGGCTATGAAAAATTGGTCCTTAAAGCTAAGCTCATTATAAAACCAGCGGAAATTGAAAAACCGGGATATTTTAATACTTCAGTTGTTATTTATGATGGAAAAAATCATTCTCTTACCGTTAGTAATCCTCCTAGTGGAGCGACAATTACTTATAAATGTTTAAACGCTTCTGGAACTAATACATTTAGTAAACCTGGACAATATGATATTGAGGCTACAGTAAAGATTAATAATAACCATATGAGTGTATTAAAAGCATCTTTATTTATTGTTGAAGAAGGTACTATTGGTGTTGATCAAAGTAAGGCTTCACTAACTATTGATGAAAATTTAAAGTGGGATGATTTATATCAATCATTAAGCCAGGATAATTTTACTTATGATTATTTCTCTGGTAGCTATGATGTTGAAAATATCGACGATCCTTATCCAAGCGATATATTCAAAAGTACATGTGAAAACCATACTTTAAGGACTCAATTTGGCTGCGATGGTAAAGAAGCATATTCGAAATCATATTCCACTTTTTCTGATCCATATTACATTTATGATTTTTATACTGAAGTAGGAGATGATATTGCTTATTTTCATCTTTCTGAAAGTTACCCTGATTATAATAAATTCCCAAAATCCGCTTTTAGTGAAACAATTAGTAAACCTAACGCTGCCCAAGCTTTTATAGCGTTAGAAAAAGGAGAAAATGGGGAATTTCTTGTTGGCATGGATAGAGATGATTATTACAAGGATAATGGTTATCCATTTATTGAAGATGGAAAATTCATAGTGTTAATGCAGCACCCTAGAACACTTAGTAGTGGTGAATATCGTTATTTCTATGAAGTATATGAATTTTATAATATCGGTAATACAAAATTAACTATACCTAATAGTGCTAAGCCATCTAGTGATTTTATGAAAAACGATATGAGTATTGGAGACTATCGACTTGGAGGAGTGAAATATTCTTTAGCGAGTTATGGCTCTGCTTCTTATATGAAAACATATTATTCTGCTGAACTTTATGTTTCCTATACTACTAAATTATTCTTAAAGCCAGGAACATATACAGTTTTACCATATATATATGATCATCCAGTGATGGCGATTGTCCATAATAATTATTACCAGCAATATTATAATTACGATCAAAGTGGTTATACTTTCAATTTATATGTGGATGAGGAAGGCATTTATCAGGATGAATATGCTGATATTGGAAGTTTAGCAAGATTCACAATTAGTGAATTCCTTTCTGCTGAAGGACAAATAAATTATTATTCTGATTGGCATCAATAAATATTTATCATGAAAAAAGCACCTTTATTATCATTTAGATATTTCTTTTATGACTTTATTAGATTGACCGGCTGGCCACTTTTAATATTCTTCAGACCTAAAAAGTTTTATGTTTCTAAAAGTGCTAAATCAGGATTTAAAGGTGGCTTTATTTTAATGGCGAATCATAATTCTATGAAAGACCCATTTTATTTAATTACTTGTTTATTTTCTAGAAGGCATCACTTTGTGACCACTAATGAGGTGTGTTCTACTAAATGGAAAAGATTTTTATTTAAGACATGCTTCTTATGTATTGAAATAAATCGTGAGAAGTTCTCAATGTCTTCTTTTAAAGAAATTACCACTAACTTAGAAAGAGGGAATATGGTTTCAATGTTTCCTGAAGGACATATAAACGTCGAGCAAGATGAATTAAATCCATTTAAAGGTGGAATAGTGATGATGGCCTATAAGGCTAATGTCCCAATTAGACCAGTGTATTTAGAAAAAAGAAAGCACTGGTATTCTAGATTACGTTTATATGTTGGAGAAAAGTTTGATATTAGAGATTATTTAAATGGTCGATCACTTAATACTATTACAGTAAAAGAAATAGCTAGTGAGTTAGAGAATAAGGAAAAAGAATTAGAAATTCTTTGCTCTAATCGTCGAAAAAGAGCATAATACTTATGTTTTTATAAGTAAAAAGGAGAGAAACGATGAATAAAAAGTTTGTTATCTTAGCAGATGTTACTTGTGATATATCAAAAGAATTTAGAAAAGAATACGATATCGAATTAATTCCTGGTCACTTCACTACTCCAGACAGAAAAGAACACTTAGGAGATTGTACTTGGGATGAAATTGATCGTGATTATTTTTATAAAGAATTAAAAAAGAATCCTGCTGGATTTCAAAGTTCTCCTGCAAGTATCGAAGAATATCGTTTAGTGTTTAAAAAATACGCGGAAGAAAATATAGCGATGATCGCGGTATGTATTTCTAGCGCTCTTAGTGGCACACATTCTTTTATGGAATCCGCTAAAGAATTAGTGTTAAAAGAATGCCCTAAAGCCGAAATATATATTTGTGATTCTAGAAGATTTGGTCCAGTTGCCGGACTTATGTGTATTTATCTATCTGAATTAAGAAAAGAAGGTAAATCCGCTAAAGAGGCATTTGACTGGATAGAAGATAATAAAAATAGATTCCATCAAACTGGATGGATGGATGATTTATCTTTCGTTGCTAAAAAAGGAAGAATCACTCACGCTAAAGCTTTCTTTGGCTCTTTAATTGGAGTGAAACCAATTGGAGAATTTGACTATAACGGTATGACCACTGTTATTGGTAAAGGTAAGGGCGAAGATAAAACAATGGCGTTACTACTTGAATATATGGCTAGACACATTGAAGAGCCAGAGAAGCAGCTGATCTTCATCGCTACTAGTAATGAACATCCTCAAGCAGAAAAATTTAAACAATTAATCATTAACAAGTTCCATCCAAAAGGAGCATATGTCTGTGATGTTTATTCAAATTGTGGCATCAATGTTGGCCCAGGACTAATGGCAGCGTATTATTATGGCAAACCTATCTCTCAAGGTTTAGTTGAAGAAAGCGCTGTTTTGAAAGAATTATTAGCAAAATAAATGAGACAAAGAATAAATGGATATGACTTCCAGCTAATGGTGGAGTCTGCCTTAAATAACATTCGATTAGCCGAGCAACGTGTTAATAGCATGAATGTTTTTCCTGTGGCAGACGGGGATACTGGAACGAATATGCGTTTAACTTTAGAAAACGGATTTAAAAGAGCCCAGCAAACTAGACATTTAGGTTTATATTTAAAAGACTTAGCGGCGGGTATGCTTCTTGGCGCTAGAGGAAATTCTGGAGTTATTCTTTCTCAGCTATTTAAGGGAATGTCTAACGCTTTAATCAATAAAGGCATTGTTAATCCTGGTGAATTAAGAGATTCTTTTATTTTAGGATATAAAACTGCTTATAAAGCAGTAGTTAATCCAGTTGAAGGAACAATTTTAACAGTCGCTAGAGAAGGTATAGAAGAAGTTAGATATCAAATTAAAGGAAAAATTTCTTTAGAAGATTCATTAAAACTTTATTTAGAAGCAATGTATCGTTCACTTAGTAAAACACCTGAAAAATTAGATGTTTTAAAAGAGGCTAATGTCCTTGATAGTGGAGCTTATGGCTATATTGTCATTATCGAAGGAATGTATAAATACTTAATTGGAGAAAAAGTTGAATCTAATAATGAATTAGTAAAGATTAAAACTGAAGCAGTAACTCCATTATATTTTGATGAAAATAGCAATTTTGTTGAAGGATATTGCATGGAGTTTTTACT
>CAMUVS010000016.1 GCA_947164155.1 uncultured Caryophanales bacterium
CACAATAGGAACAATATTAGATATGTTTCCATAGCAATACCTCCATTCACATTCCTTCTAAGTAGTTTTCACTACCGAAGATATAGAAGTAAGACCAACAAAGAACATTCTCTTCAGTAAGTTACTCACTTACCCAGAAGAGTAGAAACCCTCTAACTACGTCTAGTTATGATAAGTCCCTACATTATATATAGAGCGGATTTTTTCGATTTTTTTGCAAAAAAATTTTTTGAAACTACTAAAAAAACTGGCGTTATACAAAGTATAAAAAATCTCACTTTTTTGTGAGATTATTTTTTGACTTCTAATTTGAAGATGTTTGAATAAGTGAGATCAGTTAACTCTTTAACAATATCTTCTTTGTTGCCTTTCGCGTAGACAATCCACCTAGACATCACTCCGTAAATTCCTGAAAGAATATAGATAATTCTATTCGTGTTATTAGGAGAATCTAACAAATATTTTTTTAGATGTTTTTGAATATTGGAAATAATGTTAATGGAGTAGCCACTAAGACTATTATCAGTTAAAAAGATACGATATAGTTCAATACTTGCGTCAATTTTGTTAATTAATTTTTCAAATAGACTATACAAATCTGACTTATGAATTTTTTTTACAAATAGAGAATCGATGTCGCTAATAAAGGCATTTTCTCCATAAGTATTTTTAATAATAGATAAGGCAATATCTTCTTTAGATTCATAATGTAGATAAATAGTGTTTCGATTAACTTGAGCCCTATTTGCGATATCAATGATCTTTACTTTGGAGTATCCTTTTAATTCTATTAACTCCATCATTGCACTTTCAATCGCGGCTTTAGTTTTTCTAGTTCTTAAATCTTCCATACTAGGCATTTTACTATAAATGTCGCTTAATAGGCAAATGCTAATTATTGTCTATTGATATATCTCTTATATTTATATATAAATAATCATTGTGTGCAAGATAGGAGGACATATATGTCAAAATTTGCAATTATTGGAGATTCAACTTGTGATCTCACACCTGAATTAAGAAAAGAACACGATATTGATTATGCGAGAATGAGAGTCTCATGGACTTCTAAAGATAAGAAAGAACACGAAGTCTGGGCCTCATTAGATTGGCAAGAAGGTATTTCTCATAAAGAATACTTTGATATGCTCGCTAGTGGGACTAGAGTTTTTACTAGCCAAGTTAGTGAACAAGAATACGATGAAGTCTTCGGACGTCATTTAGAAGCTGGAGAAGATGTTTTATACATTTCCTGTAGTTCCGCTTTAAGTGCTTCTGTTCAACTCGCTACTAGATTAATTTCTAAATACGAAAAACAATATCCAGGAAGAAAAGTGGTTATCGTTGACCCACTTAACTCCTGTATGGGTCAAGGTATGATGCTTTTAAAGGCTGATGAAATGAGAAAAGCTGGCAAGAGCTTAGAAGAAACCGCTGCCTGGTTAGAAGAACATAAACTTGAATATAACCAAATCGCTACTGTAGAAAACTTAACCACCTTAAAGAATGCTGGCAGAGTTAAAGCTTCTAAAGCCTTCTTTGGTAACTTATTTGGCGTTAAACCAATGTTAATTAGCGATGCTAAAGGTAATAACTACGCGATTGAAAAACAAAAAGGTAGAAGAAATGCCTTATTAAGAATTGTGGAAATGGCTAAAGAATTAGCAATCGATCCAGAAACTAGTACTTGCTGGATTTCTGAAGCAGAATGTAAACCAGAAGATATTGATTTATTAGTTTCCAATTTAAAGACCGCTGTGAAATTCAAAGAAGTTAATGTTGTTCCTATGGGACCAATCATTGGTGGCACAACCGGTAAAGGCACAATTGGTGTTTACTTCTTTGGTAAAAAAGTTGAAGTTGTTGGTGAATAATTAAAATGATCACTAAAACATTAAACGGAAGCACTTTTAAATCACTCGTTGTTTCTGGCGCTAAATGTTTAAGAGATAATATCGAAGAAGTTAATAACTTAAATGTTTTCCCTGTTCCTGATGGCGATACTGGTACTAATATGTGTCACACCATTGAAGGAGGGGTTGCATCTGTTAAAGGTGTTAACTCAGAAAAACTCTCTGACATTTGTAAACCAATGAGTAGTGGAATGTTACTCGGAGCTAGAGGAAATTCGGGCGTTATTTTAAGTCAAATATTTAGAGGCATTTGTAAAGGCCTTCAAGATAAAAAAGAAGCAACTGCGCTTGATTTAGTAAGAGCCTATGAGCTTGGAGTTAAACAAGCATATGGCGCAGTTGTGACCCCAGTTGAGGGAACAATTTTAACTGTATTTAGAGAAGCTACTGAATACACTGCTGAACATATTGACTTTAACAGCACAATTAATGATTTTTATCATTTTCACCTGCAAAAAGCCGCTCAAAGTTTAGCAAATACGATAAATTTACTTCCTGTTTTAAAAGAAGCCGGTGTTATTGATTCTGGCGGAGCAGGATATGTAAGAATCGTCGAAGGAATGATCAAATTCTTAGAAGGTGAAGAAGTTGATTTGTCCTTTATTGAAGATAGCAAATCCGAGACTAGTGTAGAAACTTCTTCTACAGTTGATTTCTCCGCTTTTGGACCAGATGATGAATTAAAATTTGGTTATTGTACTGAGTTCATTTTAAGACTCCAAAACTCCAAAGTTGATATTGAAAATTTCGATATTCAAGAAGTCATTGATATCTTAAATGGAGATGACATTAAAGGTGATTCAATTGTGGCCTTATGTGATGATAGTGTGGTCAAAGTTCACGTTCACACTAAAGATCCAGGAAAAGTTTTAGACCATATGCGAAAGTTTGGTGAGTTCCTCACTATTAAAATTGAAAATATGGCTCTTCAACACAATGAACAAATTGGTGATACCGAACTTGAAGCCGAGAGACTTAAAGAACATAAAAAATATGCAGTTGTCGCTGTTGCTACTGGAGACGGTATTAAACAACAATTCACTGAATTTGGAGTTGATGCCATCATTGATGGCGGACAATCGATGAACCCATCTACTGAAGACTTTATTAAAGCTTTTAAATCATTAGATGCCGAAAATATTATTGTCTTCCCAAATAATAAAAACATTATTATGGCCGCTAAACAAGCTGCAGCCTTATATAAAGGAAGCCATGTAGAAGTAATTGGTTCTACAACCATTCCTCAATGTTATAGTGCCTTAACAATGCTTGATTATTCTAGTGATGACTTAACAATCATTGTTGGTAACTTCAAAGAAGCGATTGACCGTGTTAGTAGTGGAGAAATAACCACCTCTATTAGAAATACTACTGTTAATAAAGTAGAAATCAAAAAAGGTGATTATATTGGTATATTGGACGGCAAGCTCTTAGTGAGTAACAAAGAGAAACTTGAAGCTCTTAAATCTTTAATTAGTAAAGTTAAAGATATTGAGGATAAAGAAGTATTAATCATCTTGTGCGGCAAAAACGTTTCAGAAGAAGAAAAAGAATCACTTCAAGAAATGTTATCCGACTCCTTCCCTCAACTTGAATGTGGTGTGATGGATGGAGGACAAGACGTCTACGATTATTTGTTCTCGATCGAATAAAAAGTAAGACACTCCTCGTGAGTGTTTTATTTTAAAGACATTTGTCACAAAATTATAAAATATTTATAAATAAATATTATTATAAAAGTTTTTTGTCACAAAATTTACATTTTATAATAAATAAGTTATAATTGAAGCATGAACACGATCAGCTATTTAAAAGAAATTTATGGTTATGGCGTTCCTATCTTTCTAAAAGACATTCGCATTGGTCAAAAAAGCAAATTGTCGATTAGAAAGGATCTTTCTCGTGGAGTGGAAAAAGGTGTTCTAATTCGCAAAGCACAAGGTATTTATTGTCTTAAGCCTGAAGGTGAAGATGATGATACTGTCACTTTTAATAAAATTATTACTGTTAAATATTTAAAAAATGATTATGGCATAGAAGGCCTTGATCTAGATATTTACGGATACCAAACTGGACTAGGATTTTTACATTCTTTGGGTCTGACTCAGCAAGTCCCTGCGGTACCAGAAATAGTCACAAATAATACAAGCTGTAAAAGAATAATAAATATTAAAGGCAGAGAAGCAATTATTAGAAAACCGATTATTCCTGTTAATAGGTTTAACTACAAGACTTTGCAGTTTATAGATTGCCTATATTTACTTGATTTAGAGGAAATAAAAGAAAACTATAAAATATTATGTAAATATGTTCGAGAAAATATATCTAAAGGAGATTTAGAAAGATATCTACTTTATTATCCAGCCTCTATTGTTAATAAATTTTTATCTGGAGGATTATTTAGTGCGGCTAGATAGTAATAAATCATTATTTAAAGAATTGATAGAAAAAGCATCAAACCATTTTGATATTAATGAAGAATATATCGAAAAAGATTACTGGCAAACATTGCTTCTTTCTACATTATTTAAAAATGATTTAGGATATGTTTTTAAAGGTGGCACATCATTATCGAAGTGTTACCATTTAATCAATAGGTTTTCAGAGGATATTGATATCTCCTATATCGAGCCTTATTCCGAATTGGGAGTTAGCAAAATTAATAAAAAATTTAAAGGCATAACATCTACAATTAACGAAGTTGGCTTACAATTAATAAACAAAGATAAATTAAGAAGAAGCGCCTATTTCAATCAATTTTTGTGTGGATATGAAAGTATGTTTCCTAATTCTCTGATTGAAAAGCACGTTACTGTAGAGCTTGCTGGACAAACCCCATCCTTTCCTACTAATAAGATGATAATTCAATCATTTATTGGTGAATATGTAGAACGAAAAGGTATGATCGAGTATCTAGAGTTATATGATCTTCAGAAATTTGAAATAACTGTACAATCCTTAGAAAGAACATTCATCGATAAAACATTTGCTATTTGTGATTATTTCTTATCTGGAAAAGTTAAGAAACACTCACGCCATTTGTATGACCTTACAAAGATTATAAAACAAATAAAATTAAACGACAATCTTGCGTTGATCTTCAAGGAAGTTCGTGATTTAAGAAAAAACATTCTAGTTTGTGTATCTGCAAAAGATGATAATAAGCTTTTTGATAACATGGAATCAATAATTAATTATGATGTTTTCAAAAGTGATTACGAGTCTCTAACTTATCAATTATTATATGAAAAAGTTCCATACAGTATATGTAAGGAAACTTTATCAATAATTAAAGATTTTCTTAAAAAATACGACTTATAATTATTCCAATTCAAATGCACCGGTGTATAGCTTGTAATATACACCTTTTTGTTTGATTAAATCATCGTGGCTACCACGTTCAATGATTTTGCCGTGGTCTAAAACCATAATCGCATCAGAGTTTTGAACCGTAGATAATCTATGAGCGATAACAAAGACGGTTCTACCTTCCATTAATTGATCCATACCTTTTTGAACAATCTTTTCGGTTCTAGTATCAATAGAAGAAGTAGCTTCATCTAAAATCATGACTGGAGCATCAGCAACTGCTGCTCTAGCAATAGATAATAATTGTCTTTGACCTTGAGATAAGTTTGCCCCGTCTCCCGTTAGCATTGTGTTATATCCATCTGGCAAACGCATAATAAAGTCGTGTGCGTTAGCGATTTGAGCGGCTTTGATACATTCTTCATCACTTGCCTCTAATCGGCCGTAACGGATATTTTCCATTACTGTACCAGTAAATAAGTTAGTGTCTTGTAAAACAATGCCTAAAGACTTTCTTAAATCAGCCTTTTTAATCTTATTAATATTAATTCCATCATATCGGACTTTGCCGTCCGCAAGATCGTAGAATCTATTAATTAAGTTAGTAATTGTGGTTTTTCCTGCTCCAGTAGCACCCACTAAAGCGATTTGTTGACCTGGGTGAGCGTAAATATTAATCCCTTGTAAAACAAGCTTCTTGCCGTCATAAGAGAAATCAACATTATCAAGTAAGATATCGCCTTTAAGTTCTCTATATTCTAAATGTCCGTCTTTATGACGATATTTCCAAGCATAATCATGAGTGTGTTCACTAGTTTCTTCAAACGTTCCATCATCGTGACGAATAATGTTACATAAATAGACATAGCCTTCGTCTTTTTCTTTTTCTTCATCAATTAAATCTAAACATCTAGATGCTCCTGCCATACCCATAACAATAAAGGTGACTTGTTGAGCAAATTGATTAAAGTTATTAGAGAAGACTCTACTTTGCATTAAGAATAAGGCAATCATACCAGCGAATGTTCCTGGATTATCAATGACTGCAAAACCTGATAAGGAGAGATTCTTCCAACCAAAGACATAGATAAACGCTCCCATAAGGGCGCATAAAATGTATAAGAAGTTACCTATATTAGCCATGATTGGCATCATAATGTTGCCATGAATATTAGCTTGTGTTGAGTTATATTTGAATTCGTTATTAAGTTCTTTAAATTCTTCAACGCTCTTTTCTTCATGGCAGAATACTTTAATGACTTTGAGTCCATTAATAGATTCTTCAATCATTCCTTCTACTTTGGCTAGTGAGGCTTGTTGTTTAACGAAATATTTACCAGCGTTGCCACCAACAACTTTAGTGACCATAAGCATTAAAATAAAGCCCACAACAACTACTAATGTCATCCAAATAGAGGCAGTTAACATTGTGACAAAGCAGAAGATAACAGTTAATCCAGTTTGAATTAAACTTGGTAAAGCTTGAGAGATAAATTGCCTAATAGTGTCAATATCATTAGTGTATAAAGACATGATCGCTCCATGAGCGTGGGTGTCAAAATATTTAATTGGTAATTCTTCCATATGAGAGAACATTGCTTTTCTAAAATAATTTAAGAAGTTTTGAGTAACAATCGCCATGGTTCTATTCCATGTCCAGGAAGCGAATATACCTACAACATAAACAACACCAAGGATGATTAATAAATATGAAACGTTAGTGTTGACTGAGAATCCGAATATTGTTTGAGTTGGATAAACATCAACAAATGGATTTAATCCTAAATATCCAGCAGTGGTTAAAGAAGTAGTAACTAACGCGACAAATATTGAACTACATAAATTACCAACAACATTAAATATTAAGCAAATTAAAGAGATAATAAGCTTAGATGGATAGAGCTTAAAAAGCATTTTTAAAATACGTTTTAATGTACCCTTTTTAGCTTTACTTCTTTCTTTTATACGAACAGGTGGCATTACTTATCACCCCCTACTCTATTTTGTGTATAGTAGACTTCTTGATAGATGTGATTATTTTTTAATAATTCTTCATGTGTTCCTATAGCGTTAACTGTGCCGTTATCCATAATGATAATTTGGTCAGCGTCTTCAATAGAGGAAATACGTTGGGCAATAACAATTTTAGTCATTTCTGGTAAATCTTCTTTTAAGCCTTTTCTAATTAAACGATCAGTTTTTGTATCGACCGCGCTAGTAGAGTCATCTAAAATCATAATTTTTGGTTTCTTTAAAATTGCTCTAGCAATACAAAGTCTTTGCTTTTGCCCGCCAGAGAAGTTAGCGCCACTTTGTTCTACTCGGGCTTTTAATCCTTCTGGTTTAGCTTCTACTATTTCTAAAGCTTGAGCAATTTTTAAAGCGTTATTCATTTCTTCTTCTGTCGCGTTTAAATTACCCCATTTGAGGTTACTTTCAATCGTGCCAGAGAAAAGAATATTTTTTTGTAAAACAACCGCGACATTATTTCTAAGTGCTTCTAAGTCGTATTCTTTAACATTATGGCCTGCGACTTTAACTTCCCCATCAGTAACATCGTATAATCGAGATATTAAATTAATGACAGAGGTTTTTCCGCTACCAGTGGAGCCTAATATACCAATGAATTGGCCAGATTTAATATTAAAATTAATATTAGATAAGGCTTCTCTATCACTATCTTTACGATATTTGAAGTTTACATTTTCAAAAGTGACATCTCCGTTATCAACATTATAGATTGGTTTATCATTATCTTTAATGGTTGGTTCTTCATCTAATACTTCAGAGATACGTTTAATGGATTCAATAGACATCGCCAACATGACCAAAATCATAGAGATCATCATTAAAGACATTAAAATTTGAATGCCATATGTAATTAAAGCGGATAATTGTCCTAAAGTTAAAACTCCACCAACAAAGTCTCCACCTTTACTGGTGATTTGGAAATGTCCGGTTGTGTAAATTAAATATGAACCTAATCCAACAATTAAGATATTGCTTAAATGAATTGATGTATTCATTAAAGGGTTATTTAAAGCAACAATCTTTTCCGCTTTGACAAAGTCAGTGGTGATCGCATCACTTGCCTTAGTGAATTTTTCTTTTTCGTGGTCTTCTCTAACATAAGATTTAACCACTCTAATGCCGGAAACATTTTCTTGAACAGATTGATTAAGATTGTCATATCTTTTAAAGACTGACATAAAGATTTTCATTGCTCTTTTTATAATTAGGAATAAACCAAATGAGACTATTGGGGTAATACCAACAAAGATAAAGCCCATTAATCCTCCGCCAACGAAAGTCATAACTGCAGAGAAAATAAGCATAAGTGGTGCTCTAACGACAATTCTAATCATCATTTGGAAGGCCATCTGCACGTTATTGATATCCGTGGTCATTCTTGTGACCAAACTTGAAGTAGAAAATTTATCAATGTTCTCAAATGAGAAATCATTTAATTTTTTATATAAGTCTTCACGTAAGTTACAGGCTAATCCAACAGAGGCAATAGAAGCGGTTTTACCACCAAACCATCCACATAAAAGTGATAAGATTGCCATCACTAACAAAATTAGTGCAATATAAAATACTGGTAGAGAACTATTTTCGGTTGGATAGAAGAAATCACTTGGAGAAGTTAATAATTTAATTTCATCAACAAAGATACCCATAATAAATGGCATTGCACATTCTAAGGCTGCTTCTCCAACCATAAAAATAGGCGTGATAATCGCGTATTTTTTATATTCTCTAACACTTTTTAAAATCTTAAAAAACTTCTTAATCATATTAGTAGACCATACTTAAAGGTATTTGGATATTAGGACAAATGAATTTTTTATTCCCTAATCTTGTACGCGAATATGCTAATCCTTTTATATAACATAATAAAGAAGCAGTTACTTCTCTAATATTCTTTTCTTTATTGAAATCACCTTCAGTTTGTCCTCTTTCTATTGTAGAACTAATCCATGAGAACACTTTTTTATTTTTTGATTTTGAAATAGATGTTGATTTAGTGCCTTCAACAACACTTAAATCTAAACTAATTAATAAGTTAATAGCCCAAGCATATTGATCATCTTCTGATTTTAAAGCTTTTGTAATGACATTTAGTAAATCATATAAAACAAATTTTGCTTTTTGCTGAAAATTAATTGAGTTCACTAAATTATGCATCATTGGGAACACCACATTATCTATTAAATAATCATAAATTCCATTCTTATTTTTAAAGTAATGATATAGTAAACCATGGGAGCATCCAGAGTCTTTAGCTATTTCATCTAAAGTAGTGGAGTCATATCCTTTAGTAGCGAATAAATACATTGCACTGGTCATAATAATATTTATTCTTTCTAATCTAATTTGCTCGTTTTGTTCTAATGTTCTTGGCATAATATTTTTGATTGACACATTTGTCAGCGAAAGTATTATATTACTTATAAAAATTAAAGCAACAAAATCTTTTAATTATTATTAAATGATTAAAACTAAACAAATAGAAAGTAGAGGATTATAATAAACACATGAAAAATTTTGTCTTTATTTCCCCAAATTTCCCAGAAACATACTATCGATTCTGCGTTGGACTTAAAAAAGCGGGCTTTAGAGTGCTTGGAGTGGGTGATCAACCTTATGATGAACTTAACCCAGCATTAAGAGAGGCTTTAACTGAATATTATAAAGTTTCTAACTTAGATAACTTCGATGAAGAAAAAGAAGCAGTAGGTTATTTTGAAAGAAAATACGGTCATATTGATTATTTAGAAAGTAATAATGAATATTGGTTAAGAAAAGACTCGATTTTAAGAGATCTATTTTCAATTGACACTGGTCTACATTCAAACGAGTTAGATGATTATCAAAGAAAATCTTATATGAAGAAACACTTCCAAGAAGCAGGAGTTAAAGTTGCTCCATATATGCTTGTTAGTGATTTAGAATCTTTAAAAGAATTTGCAAAAAAATATGACTTTCCATTATTTGTAAAACCAGATATTGGTGTTGGCGCTGAAGAGAGCTATAAAATTAAAAATCTTGAGGAATTAGAGGCTTTTTATCAGAAAAAAGACCCAAATTGCCAGTTTATTTGCGAAACATTCGTTACTGGAGATATTGTGACTTTTGATGGTTTAGCGGACATAGATAGTAACGCAGTTTATTTCACCTCTTTAGAGTGTCCTCCATCAATCAGCGACATCCTTATTGAAGGTGGAGATATGTTTTATTACTGCAACCCATTCTTAGATAAAAAGTTTGCTGAATTAGGTAAAGCCACTATTAAAGCATTTAAGTTAAAAAAGAGATTCTTCCATATTGAATATTTTAGAGTCACTAAAGCCAGAAAAGGCTTATTTAAAGTTGGTGATATTGTAGGATTAGAAATCAATGTACGTTCCCCTGGAGGTTATTCTCCTGACATGCATAACTTTGCTAATTCGATTGACTGCTATGATTTATACGGACAAGTGATGGCGGATAATCATCCTGAAGTTAAAATGGAACCAAAATATTATTTACCAACAGGAGCAAGAAGAGATAACGTTGAATATTTCTATAGCGATGAAGATGTATTAAGAACCTTTAAAAATAATATTTGTAACCATGGTCGATACCCAAAAGTCTTATCTGGAGTTATGGGCGATCGCTTCTTTATGGCGAAATTTAACACTGTTGAAGAAGTTAAAACATTTAGAGATTATGTAAATCGTAGAGTGGGCTATACTTCTAGTGGAAGTTCGAGTAATAACAAATTTAATAAAGTCGCAGATGACGGCAATATTTGCGATAACCATATTGATGGAGCTTAATAATGTTAAGATTTGACCCAACTGGATGGGGAAATACATTTAAAGAAGAAAAGAATAATCTTCAATATTATTTGAAGAATTTTAAAGTTGCTATTAATCATATTGGGGCGACTAGCTATAAAAATGGACGTAGTAATCGTAATGTTGATATTTTAGTAACTGTTGAAACATTATCTGACTTATCAGCGGTTATGATCCGTCTACAATCTAAAGGCTATAAACTTATTAACTATGAGGAAGAACAAGATGTTTCTACCTTAATCGTTCCTAAAAAAGTACTTGGATATGGAGTTACGATTAGAGTGATGGTGTATGCTTCAGAGATTTTTAATCGCTATAACGCATTTATTACTTTATTAAAAGAGCATGAACATTTAGTTAGAGAATATAATAAATTTCGTGATGAATTAACTCGTAAATATAGTAAAGACTATAATACATATCGAAAATTAAAGATTGATTATATCAATCAACAATTAGAAGAACATTTCAAATTTGAATAGTTTACTTTGTAAAATATAAAAAAATACCGCTTGTTTGAGAAGCGATATTTTAGTTAACGACTATGGTTATTGTTTAACTGCGTTTTCTTGAATAACTCGATCTTTTAAGTATTCAGGAACTTCTTCGTAATTAACAAATTCTCTATTGAAGAAGCCGCTAGCTTGAGTTAAGGACTTAAGTTGAGTGACGTAGTCAATAATTTCAGCTTCAGGAACAAGAGCCTCAATTTCTTGATAGCCATGTTCTTTTTCTTCAATATTTTGAATTCTTGCTCTTCTGGTATTTAAATCAGAAAGAATGTTACCAGTGTATTTAGATTCAATGTTGACTTTAATTCTCATAATTGGCTCTAAAATAATTGGTCTACATTTCATATATGCATCTTTAAAGGCTAATATACCCGCCATTTTGAAGGCTTGTTCGTTAGAATCTACTGGATGATATTTACCGTCTACTAATACCCCTTTAACTCCAATGACTGGGAAGCCTGCAAGTAAACCGCTTTGAAGAGCTTCAAAGAAACCTTTTTCAACTGCAGGGAAGTAGTTTTTAGGAACAGATCCACCAAAGATTTCTTCCGCAAAGACATTTTCTTCTGCTGGTTCAAATCTCATCTTAACGACACCATAGAATCCGCTACCGCCAGATTGTTTGACGTATCTGCCGTCTCCTTCAGCGGTGCCTTTTATAGATTCTCTATAAATGATCTTCATCTTTTCGGTGGTGAGTTCAATCTTATAGACACTCTTTAATTTTTCTAAAGCGTAAGCGATATGAGAATCACTTAAGCCGCCTAATAATAATTGTTTAGTTTCATTATTACGTTTAACTTCTAAAGCAGGATCTTCAAGTTGCATTTTCGCTAATGCTGGTCCTAATTTAGATTCATCGTTTTTATTCGCTAAAATAATCGCTTTAAAGATAACCGCAGTTGGATATTTAACTGGTTTATAAATAGTAACTGATTTAGGAGAGGATAAAGAATCTCCGGAAGAGACTTTTTCTAATCTAGTGACCGCTCCAATATCTCCAGCAATGATTTCATTAACTGAGTCTAATTTTTTACCAGTCATTTGATAAAGCATACTTACTCTTTGAGTTCCCCCATTAACATATACTTCATCACCAACTTTAAGAACACCAGAACATACCTTTAATAAATTAATGGTGCCTGCGTATGGATCGACTATTGTTTTAAAGACATAGGCAGAGAATGGTTCATTAACATCAGTAGGAACTACTTTATCATTACCAGCTTCATCATGAGCCTCTAGAGGTTTGAGGTCAGTAGGATTTGGTAAATAAGAGATAAACATTTTTAATAATGTTTGAATACCGATATTTTTAGTAGCGCTACCAACGATAAGTGGAGTAAGTTCACCTTTAAGAACTCCAATACGTAAAGCTTCTTTAATTTCTTGTTGAGAGAATTCTTCTCCATTAAAGAATTTTTCTAATAATTCATCGTTAGTTTTGGCAACTTCTTCAACGATTGTGTTATGTAATTCTAAAATCTTTGCGCGCTTATCTGGATAGATTTCGGCATCGACACATTCCTTACCGTTATAGATATGAGCTTTTAAATCGACTGCATTAGCGAAGCCGTCAAAAGCTTTATCGTGACCAAGAGGATAACAGAATGAGATAACTTCTTTACCGAGTTTTTCTCTAATTTCTTCTAAGACT
Organism: uncultured Caryophanales bacterium; assembly: GCA_947164155.1. Lineage (GTDB taxonomy): Bacteria > Bacillota_I > Bacilli_A > RFN20 > CAG-826 > UBA2450. Next base: position 13,235 of record CAMUVS010000016.1, read on the forward strand.
AGTTCAAATTCCACATCTTCTTTGTCCATTTTATTTACAAAGATAAATGTAGGAACACCTTTTTTCTTTAATTGGTTAAAGTGTTTGATAGTGCCAACTTGAACTCCCACTGAGGCATCGACCACTAAAACAGCGCCTTTAACTACTCCAGTAACTCCGATAGTTTCAGAAATAAAATCATCATTACCTGGAATATCGATTAAATTAACTTTATATCCTTCGTATTCCAAAGGAATAATAGACGTTTGGATAGATCCACCCTTCTTTTGTTCTTCAGGAGTGTAATCTGATAATGTATTTTTCTTTTCAACTTCTCCTTTGGTGGGAATAAGTTTGCTAACGTACGCTAATGATTCCACTAAAGAAGTTTTTCCACTTCCTTGGTGACCTAAAATAACAACGTTACGAATATTTTCAGTTTTCATATATTAAACCTTTCTTAAAAATTAAAGGGTAACGACTTTATTACCTTCTTTTTTATAGACATCAATATATAGTTTTCCGTTTGATGGATTAGAGGAAACTTCATAAATTCTTCCTTCGGTGTTTCTAGCAACAACGAATAATCCTTTGATATATCCCATGACATAGGACATAAAGACGATTTCGATTTCTTCGTGAGTGACGTCTCTACCATAGACATCTTTCTCTAGTTTCGCGATTTCATCTTTTGCGAGTGTTCTAAATTCATTTGTGTTTCTCATAAAAAATACCTCCATTACAAAATCGATGTAGTAATCGACTTCACAAACAAACAAATATTTCGATGTATTAATTTTATACCAAATTGACTCCTTAATAAATAACATTTATATTGTTGTTTTCTATTTTAAGCGAATGCCTTCAAAACATTGACAATTTGCTGGAGATGGTTTACTTTAATGTTGGGTGGACCTTAATCCTTATGGGTTAAGGCCTTTATTATACTTACCAGCGTTGTTAATAAAGTGAGTATCACAATGATTTCCATCGTAAGTCCTCCTTTCCACCAGTCTTCTAAGTAGTTTTCACTACCGAAGATATAGAAGTAAGACCAACAAAGAACATTCTCTTCAGTAAGTTACTCACTTACCCAGAAGAGTAGAAACCCTCTAACTACGTCTAGTTATGATAAGTCCCTACATTATATATAGAGTGGATTTTTTCGATTTTTTTGTAAAAAAAGTTTTGAGGCAACTACATTCTTACAATGTACTAAAAAAGTTTGATAAATAGCGTTATTCACATATAATTATTTAGGTATGAATGGGATCATTATTACTAATCAAGAAATAGGACATAACGTCTATAAAATTAAAAGATATAAGGAAGAATTCTCTAAACTTGGAATCTCTTTGGATGTTTTTGTTAACGACGGAACTTTAGCGATGATTAAAGATAGTGAACTAAAAGTTAATCTACCAGCGTGTGACTTTATTATTTATTTAGATAAAGATATATATTTAGCTAGAATCCTAGAAAAAGCTGGTTATCGTTTATTTAATAAAGCTGACTTTATCAAATTATGTGATGATAAAGCGTTAACAAATATCGCTTGTGCCTCTAGAGGAATTAAGATGCCGGACACAATTACTGGTCCATTATTTTATTCTCAAGAATTAAAAGAAGAAAATTTCAAATTCTTGGATGATATTATTGCTAAACTTGGTTTACCTTTAATTTTAAAAAGAGTGTATGGTTCATTAGGATTAGGTGTATATCTAATTAAAACTAAAGAAGAACTAATAGAAGCTTATAAAGAACATTGCCGCGCGCCTATATTATTTCAAAAATATGTCGGTAGCTCTTATGGAGTAAGCGCCAGAGTCATTATTATTGATAAAAAAGTAGTAGGTGGATTTATCCGTTATAACAAAACTGATTTTAGAAGTAACTATGGTGATAATGCATCTAGTAGACCTTTAAAAGATGGGGATAAGTGTTTTGAACTAGCAAGTTATATCGCTAAAGAATTAGATATAGAATACGCGGGAATAGATTTTATGTTTTTAGAATCTGGCGAGCCAATATTATGTGAGATTAATTCCAACGCTTTCTTTGAAGAGTTTGAAAAAGTGACAGGTATTAATGTCGCTAAAGAATATGCTTTAATGATAAAAAGAAAAATATATGAACAAGAATAAAAAGAGATTTGAACATCATTCCAAAGACTATAAAGATATAAGAGAATATCCGGTTACTAAGCCTTGTGAACTCTTAGAATTTTTACTTGAGACTTTAAAAGGACAATCTAGAAATTCTATAAAGTCTATTTTAACTAATCACAGAGTCTCAGTAGATGGGGCTCCAATATCACAATATAACTTTAAACTTGCTAAAGGGGATGTGGTGATTATCTCAAAAACTCCAATCCATAAGAAGACTAGAAGTAATTTACCAATCATCTTTGAAAATGACGAAATTATTGTGATTAATAAACCTAGTGGATTACTTTCAATCGCTAGTGATAAAGAGAAAGGCTCAACAGCCTATCGTATGTTAACTGACTATGTCCAACAAAAGGATAAACACAACAGAATCTATGTTGTTCATAGATTAGATGAAGATACATCAGGGGTGTTGATGGTCGCTAAAAACGAAAAGCTTAGAGACGCCCTTCAAGATAAGTGGAATGATCTAGTTTCTTCTAGAGGATATTATGCGATCGTAGACGGTAAATTAGACAAAAAAAGCGGCACTTTGACCTCATATTTGAAGAAAAACGCTCAAAATATGATGTATTCTTCTAAAAAAGCAGGGGACGGACAATACGCGGTTACTCACTTTAAAGTCATTGCTGAAAATGAGAATTATTCTTTTTTGGATGTCCATATTGATTCAGGCAGAAAAAATCAAATTAGAGTGCATTTAGGAGATATTGGTCATAACGTTATTGGAGATGATAAGTATGGTAATCCTACTAACCCAATTAAGAGACTTGGATTACATGCTTATGAATTAGTTTTAACGCATCCATTTACTAACAAAGTAATGAAATTTAAGGCTCCAGTTCCAAAAGAATTTGAAGCTCTGTTTCCAAACCTCAAAGTAAAATTGTAGTAAAGAGCAAGTATGAATATTTGGTTGACTTAAATTATATAGATGCAAATAAAGAAACAATGATTAAAAATGGCTTAAGAATTGTGGGATGCATGTATTTTCAGTGAAACAAGCAAATAAGCTAATGTCTAAGCAGCATCCTGATGTGATTTAATAAAAATAATATGTGGATAAGTAATGAACTAACCACATATTTTTTTGATTTTGCAAAATAAAGGTGTATAGTAGTGGTCTTATGAAAAGAGCGTTACCTAAATACACACATAAACAAGAAATATGGAACTCCTTAACTCACTCATCTGGGGTAGTCTTTTCTTTAATTGTTTTAGCAATATTTATTACCATTCAAGTGAAGCATAATTTGACCATTAAATATATGTATCCTTTTTATATATATTTTATTTTTATGTTCATGGTTTTTATGAATTCTGCTTTATATCATTCTAGCCCTCAAAATAGCAAAATACGGGTGGTTTGTCGCATTATTGACCATTGTGACATCTATTTATTTGTTGCTGGAACATACACTCCTATATGTCTAAGAGAGATCTCTGACTATAATATCTCTACTGCCTTAATTATCATCCAGTGGTCCTTAGCGGTTATTGGATTTTTAATCACTATTTTAGGTTTAGGAAATAAGAAATGTGACTTGGTGGGATATATCATCTATATCATTCAGGGTTGGGCAGTAATATTCTTTTATCCATTTAAACAAGTATTAGACTTTAATGTATTTATCTTTATCTTACTTGGTGGAGTGGTCTATACGATTGGAGCGTTATCCTACGCGATTGGGAAGAAAAATAAATGGTTCCATACATATTTTCATATTTTTATTTTGGCCGCTGCAATTATCCAATTTATCGGAATATACAATATTCTTTGTCCGTTTTTTAGTTAAAATTTAATTACTTTGTAATTAACGTATTAAATTATATTCATTTATAGGTTATTTTTTATTGACACTAAAAATAATTTTTTTATATACTTTTCAGCAAATATACAAATTCCGGGTCTTTCCCGGATATTGTGTATACGCGCACATATAAGGAGGTTGAAAACTTATGAACGCGAAAAAAAGTAAAAAAATATTATTACTCGGATCAACATCACTTCTTGCCGCAGTACTAGGAGTTTCTGTATTTAGTTTTAGTTCTTCTAATGGTGATTTATTTGCTTATCGTTCAAAGGCTGACAATTATGAAAATTTATCAGTAACTTTTGATAGCAATTCAAATGTTTTAGAAGGATCGATTAAGAGTACATTCTGTGTATTAGCAAGTTCTTTGCAAGTTAGCGGTACAATAGTAAAAGCCACTATTACCAATTCTACAGCGCCAGGTGTTGATGGTGTAATTTCTAGATTTGCAGCTGATACTGCTTCTGTTTATTTTTATGTCAGTGATCCAGCAGCTCCTAGTGTCACAAACTTTCAAAGCATAAGTTCTATTTCGTTCGGATATAAAGAAGGCACTCAGAGTGGCAACTTTAAAGTCATGTGGTCAAATGATAATTCGTATTGGAATACCATTTCTGTTGCCTCTGGAGCTGCAAGTCAAAGTCTTCCAATTGGTGCTCATTATATTGGTATTGCAAATGATGGAGGATTCGCTCAATTTACATCGTTTACTATCAATTATTCATGCTCGAATACTCCGACTTCAATAGAACATAGCATCTCGTATGTTGGACTCGAAGGACAAGATTTAGATGGAATTGTTCCTGAGTCATTAGAGTACTCTGCTGAAGCAGGTAAACACGTTGTTATTGAACCATATTATTATCCTCTCTACGAATTCTATTATGCAAACGAATATAACGGGAGCTACATTACTGATTTTGTAGTCGAAAATGGCATTATTGAATTTACAATGCCTGACCATGATGTTTCTATTGAGATAGCTGTTGTACAAGCAGATGTTGAATTAGATTCTATTGTATTAAGTGGACAAACAACTTCTTATTCTGTTGGAGATGCATTTGAATTTGATGGAACTGTAACAGCTTATTACAATGATGGATCTGAACAAGAAGTTGAACCAACAGATGTCTCTGAACCAGATATGTCTCAAGCAGGAACACCTACCGTTACCGTTTCTTATACAGAAAGTGGCATTACAAAAACCGCGGAATACGTCATTACTGTAGGCGAAGCTACTGTTACCTTATCCGGAAGATACAACTATACCAGCAAACAACAGAGTGGTGTTGATTATGATGAACAATATATGACTTTTAATCAAAACGGCACTGGTGAATGGCATCTTATTAGATTAAATGCTAGAGATCTTGCTGATACAACATACCCATATGATACAATTGATTACCATTCTATTTGTTATTTTTCATATGAAATTGAGGAAAGTGAAAATTCATATTTGGTTACTTTTACTTTAACTAGTTATGATTTATATTTAAACAAAGCTAATTCGTGGAGTGGTGGTATTTATGATCGTCCATTTCCAACATTTACCTTAGATCCTGCGGCAGTAAATAATTCATGTGTATTTGATTTATCCTTGTTAAGTTTTCAAATCGATGTGTTTCAATCACAAAAAGTATATAACACCTTTACTTTTACAAAAGTTAACTAGCTTAATAAGTGTTAATTCGTATTTGCTTTATTTTTAAGCAATATAAAGTTTACACATAATCTAGTCTCATCTATTTGATGAGACTATTTATATAATATACTTTTCCTAAAAGGAGGTCTTCATTATGAAATTCAAAAGATTCTCGATTTTATTAATTACAATATTAATGTTCTTAGCGGGTTGTGGAGATACACCTGCTCCAGATCCTGGACAACATACTCATGTTTGGGGTGATCCAACTTATGTTTGGGCTGGAGATTATTCTACTTGTACTGCAACATCAATTTGTACTTTAGATGCAACTCATATTCAAGAAGAAGAATCTAGGGCCTCTTATAAAGTAATAACAGCCGCTACTGAAACTGAAGAAGGTCTTGGTAGATATACAGCAACCTTTACTAAAGAACCATTTACTACTCAAACCAAAGATGTGACTATTCCAGTTGCAGGACCAGTAGATTCATTTGAGAAAGCTATAAATAGCATTAAAACCAACCATAACTATTCTGCTCATTTGAACAATCAATGGGCTAATGAAACTGAACCATTCGTAGACTATAATTTCTACAACATTGACGATAATGCAATGTTTGATGATTTTAATGCCTATTTCTATTCCGGATATTTAAAACAAAAAGGACAAGGTATTGTTACTTTCCAATTAAATAAAACTGCGACCACCACTGGTGGATTAGTGTTAGGGAACTTTGTCGCTACTAATTTAGAAAGAACTATCAGTGATATTTATACGTTAGCGGTTGAGCATTTAGTGGACAAAACCTTTACTTATGATGAAACTGATAAGATTTATAAATCTACATCCATGGATGCGATGGCGGTATTAGCCAACTTAGCCTTTGGTGACTATACTTCTTTAGTCTCAGCGCCTGAATATATTACCGCGAAGTTTGAGAATAACGCTCTTACATTTAGAGGTGTATTTGATATCAACTACTTTGATGAAGTTGAAGTCCATACTACTGGAGATGTTACTTTAGTGGTCTCCAATTTTGAAAAAACTCGTAATTCAGTTTTAGAAGGATATGTTGCTAATCCTGATTATACATATACCGCTCCTACTGAATGGGATAGTGACACTATTAAATTTTTTAATGAAGAATTCAATGGTTATATTCCTCCATTTATTGAAGGTTTGTCTTATGCTTGGAAATCAGGACAAAGTGTCTCAGAAGGTTATTATGTAGCGATGGTGGAAGACTATTTTGGTGGAGACTTAACCACTAAATATAGACAGGCAATTGAAGCGGTCGGATTTAGCGAAGTATCTAATCCAGGTTTAATTGAATATAAGAAAGTTGTCGAAGATGATAATCTTGTTCATACTTATTCAATTAAAATGAAATATTACGCTCCAACTGATACCGATAGTAGTCATATGCAATATGGATATTTATATCCAAATGGAGTGACCTCCATCAAGTTTTTACACAAACAGCAAACCAAACAAACAATCGTTACAGTAGCGTTACTTAATGAATATATTTCTAACACCGCTGTTGGACAATATTTCCCTAAGTTTAGTTTGGCTGATGATACTAGAGTTGCAAATTTCTCTGATGCATCTAATTCTGATGAGAACATGATATTACTTCTTAAAGGCACGAATTCTGCGTTCTTTAATATTTATCCTGATACCAAACAACATGCGGTTGAAGCAGTTGAGAAGCTTGTTGTAGATTTAAAATTATTAGGCTTTGAAGGTTCGTCATCTTCATCTTTCCAACAATATTGGTTAAGCGATGATTATTTTAGCCAAGTGAAGATTACTGATCCTAGCTATTCTAGTACATGGTCTTCATCTTCTTATTTACAAGTACGTATTGAAATCACTCAAGCATCATTAGATAACTGGGAGGACGAACCTGTAACTTTGGATTCTATTTCTATTAGCGGACAAACCACAACATTTAATGTTGGCGATACATTTGTTTTTGATGGAACTGTTACTGCTCATTATTCTGATGGCACTGAAGAAGTTGTTACTCCTACTAGCTATACTACTCCTGACATGAGTCAAGCTGGTCAACAATCAGTAGTGGTTAGTTATACTAACTCTAAAGGTGAAACAGTGGGTACTGATTATCTCATTACTATTAATGCTTCTGAAGTTTCATACGCGATTAATATTGTGCAAGTAACTGGTGCTACTATTACAGTTACATATCCAACATCATTACAAGCAAAAGCGGGCACAGCAGTTAATTTCAAGGTAAAAGTTGACTCTGGATATTCACTTGATAGTGTTTCTATTACAAGTAATGGAAAAGATGTATCTTATTACGGACCAAACCCAATGACTGGTGCCTATCAATTTACAATGCCTGAGGGTGAAGTCACTATAACCGCAAATGTTACAAGTACTGTTACAACTCAAAAGATAGTTTATCAAGTATATGACACATCCTATAACGTATTAAATTATAACGACGTTATTGACTCTAGTTCGGCTTTACCAACTAACGCTCCTGAGAATAGCGATGTTAGCTTCAATATCGTGACTAAATCAGGTTACACATTTCAATATGTTTGTGAGGTCAATGATGAAGATGCAATCATGACTCCTTCATTTACCTATCACATGGGCACAGTGGCTTTAGAATTTACAATCGTCGTTTCTATTGATTCTGTTACTCCAGTAACCTTATCTTCTATTGCTTTATCTGGACAATCTACAGCTTATGAAGTTAATGAAACATTCTCTTTTGATGGAACAGTAACTGCCACTTATAGTGATGGTTCAAGCAAAACTGTTACTCCTACTAGTGTTTCTACTCCAGATATGAGCACTGCTGGAAGTAAAACTGTGACAGTCTCTTATACTGAAGGTGATGAAACTAAAACCGCTAGTTATACCATCACCGTTACCGAGAAACACGAAGAGTCATCTGTCTATGGTTCTTATTCATATGATAGAGAAGATTATAAGCCTTCAAATCCAGAGTATTATGATCGCTATATCATTACATTAAATGAAGATGGAACTGGGACTTATGTTAGAGAGTTTCATAACTCAGATCCATCTATTAAAACAATGTCGTTTACATACACAATTTCTGGTTCTAGAATCACATTTACTTTTGTAAGTGGCGATAATACTGATGCGTATAATGGTTATAGATTATTTCCTTATGGACCAAGTGAAGGATACACACCTACAAATACGACTGGCGTTATCAACGCAGATGGTTCTATATCTATTACGCTTTATAAATCGGGCGCTGATAACGGAACATTTACTTTTAAAAAATAATTAATTCAATCAAATATGATTTGAGGAGTGAATTTTCACTCCTTTTAATATATTTAGAATAGGTCTATAATTAATTTGTTATTGAGGTCTTTGATATGAAATCTAAAAGATTTATTTCATTATCTGTGTTATCTCTTTTAAGCTTGGGTTTACTTACTGGAGCTATTTTCACTAGTCATACGTCTAAACAAAGTAGTGATTTTGCTATTAGCGAAGCTTGGAGCACTTCTGTTGAGCCAAGCGTTACTGAAAGTTATTATTCGCAGGCTGATGGATTATCAGGATCAACATTAAGAAGTAAACTTGCATCATTTAATAAGTCAAAAAATAAAAGTTATGATTGGAGTAGATATGAAGCTGCTGATGAAGCTCAAGACGATAGTACTTCAATACTAAGTATTTATACTCGTCACAATATTAAAAAGAGCAATCATTGTGGTAATTATGCATGGGATAAATGGAATAGGGAACATGTTTATACTCAAACGGCCTTCCCAAGTAGTGATGATGATAATCACAATATTTTTGCTTGTGAAGGACAAATTAATGGCTACAGGGGCAATTTAAAATTTGCAGAAGTTAAGAATACAACTGGCTCAAAAAGAGTGGTTGTATTTGGGCACACAACAGATTGCTATATGATTACCAATCAATATTTTGAACCATGTGATGAGGCTAAAGGCGAAATCGCTAGAGCATGTTTATATTGTTCTGTTTACTATGGTTACGATTTAAACGACATTTTTGATTCTATTAATACTTGCTTAAAATGGAACGCAACATACACAGTTACTCCTAGAGAAATATATAGAAATAACGTTGTACACGGTTTACAAGGTAACCGCAATCCATTTACTGATCGACCAAGTTACGCTAAAGCAATCTATGGTGGACCCGACTATAGTGGTGTTGATCCAATTTCTCCACAAGAAACAGTTAGTGTTACTGGCGTTAGCTTAAACAAAACCGAAACTACTTTAAATGTTTCTTCTAGTGAACAATTAGTTGCCACCATTAATCCTATTAATGCTACAAATAAATCAGTCACGTGGACTAGTTCTAATAGTAATGTAGCAACTGTCTCTTCTACTGGTTTAGTTACCGCTATTGCTAGCGGTACTGTAAAGATCACTGTTACTACAGTTGATGGTGGATATACAGCAACTTGTAATGTTACTGTAAATGAATCTGGTGGAGGTGGTGAAACACCTTCTAGCAGTGGATGTGGTGGAAATGTTATTGTAAGCAGTGTAATTTTAAGTTCTTTAAGTTTACTCGGTGTAGGTATATTATTAATAAAACGAAAGTTTACAAAATAGGAGATTTAATTTTATGGCAGTCAAGAAAGCAAAACCAGAAAAGAAGCCTTTAGTGAAGAAAGCAGTCCCAGATGAGAAAAAAGCTGCTCCAGCAAAAAAAG
>CAMUVS010000017.1 GCA_947164155.1 uncultured Caryophanales bacterium
TATTTTAATAAAGTCACAACATTGCTCTTATCGGTACGAGGGTTATTTCCAATAGCATAGCTCCAAGAACCATTACAGCTAACAGCGGTGCCATCATCTGCTTTTGGATAAGGTAATAATCCCCAAGAGTTTCTATCTGGGAAATATTGTCCCCATTTCACATGGTTATCTAATTCTGGGATAGTCCATCCACTAGATAAATACATACCAACTTGGTGAGTAAAGAAATCTTGAGCACCGTAGTTAGTACCGGTATAACCGTTATCAAGTAAGTCTTTAAGGAATTGAAAACCTTTCTTACTATTAGCGCTATTAAAGTAATTTAAAGCGTGTAAACCAGTGCTATCAACAAATGATCCACCACAAGAATAAATGAATGGATAAAGTAAGTATGTTGCTGTTTCATCAGCGGTCGCATCAAGTCTCATATCAACCGCGCCTTTTAATCCTGGAAGAGCCTTAAGCTTTGCACAAGCCTCTTTGAATTGAGAGAATGTCCAAGGATTATCAACAGTGATACCACTAACATCAATGCCCGCTCTATTAAACATATCTTTGTTATAGTAAAAACCAGCACTACTTTCTTGGATAGGGATTCCGAATAATTTGCTTTGGTATCTATTTAAAGCCACAAAGTTATCTTGTTCAGTAGTAGAAAAGCTACTAGATAAATCATATAAATAACCATTTTTTGCGTAATACGCACATTTAGGAGCGTCGAATGTAAATAAATCTGGTAACGTATTCTTTCTTTTATCGTTATCTAATTGAGTTTCATAGATGCCACCACTTCTAGCAACAAATTCAAGATCGACTCTAATTTTGCCGTTATTCTCACGGTTAAAAGCGGTAATTATTTCTTTATAACCATTCCCTTCTTCTGAACCTTCGTCAACGTGGACTCTCATGGTTAATCTAGTGTTATCAGTGTAATCAACATCAGGTTCTCCACATCCCACTAACGATAAAGTCATCGCTGCTAAGGGGACTAATAATACTTTCTTATTCATAATTAATTTCCTCCAATTATTTAGTTGTTTCACCTTTTATGAATCGGCAGTTGAATTTCGATAATGATTCAACTTCTTTGCCGTTAATTTTATCGATTAATAATTCGACACATTTCTTCGCCATCACATCTAGTGGTTGTTCTAGAGTAGAAATATGATGGACATCATCTAATGAAAATTCTCCGTCATACGACACCATTTGAATATCTTCTGGAGTTTTAATTCCCGTTAATTTCATTCTGTTATATAGGAGAGTGGCTAGTGTACAACCTGAGACAAACACTCCATCAAACTCTTTATAGGAATTAAATAATTCATCAATCAATTTCTTTTCTTCGCCGTGCCCCACATTTTGATTCACAATCATTAATGGCAGATTATGTTCTTTACAAACATCTTCATAGGCTTTTGCTCTAAGAGAAACTTCGCTTACTTGATTTGGTTTAGTTCCTAAATAGGCAATTTTCTTACATCCTTTTTCAATTAAGTACTCAATTGCTTTTTTAGTGGCCTCATAGTTATCAGTGGTCACAACTGGAATATCTTTTCCTAAGTGTCGATCAATTGAGACAATCGCTAAACCTTTAAATTCTTCTTCAAGGTGTTCGTAGTGAGTAACGAATAAGGCTCCATCAGCTTCACCTTGTTGAAGTCTCCTTAAGATTTCATGTTCTTTTTCGATACGATGTTGACTAGTAGCGAGTAATAAGGAATATCCTTTTTTATCAGCCTCAATTTCTAAGTTAGAGACAAGTCTAGCAAAGAAGGGATGATCGATAACTGGCACTAAAACTGCAATAACATAACTTTTCTTTTGTGAGAGTCTTTTTCCCGCAACATTAGGAACATAATCAAGTTCTTTAATCGCCTTTAATACTTTTTTTCTAGTCGCTTCAGAAATCTGAGGAGAGTTATTAAGAACTCTAGAAACAGTTCCTATACCCACTCCCGATTTAGCGGCTACTTCTTTTATTGTCGCCCCCATTATTTGTCTTCCTTTCTTCTTTTAATAGAAATAATAACTAATAATGCTGTAAATAAACTTAATGACGATAATAAGATACTAGTAGAAGCAATATTTCCTCCACATCCACCAGTGGATGTAGGCACAACTTCACTACTATTTTTAACAGTGACTTTAAAAGAAGTCATACCGTTAATAACTACATTATTTTCTCCTTCTTTAAATGCTGAGGAGTCAATTGTTAATACGTAATCATGAACATAATATTTAGAAGCATCTAAAGTGACGTTATTAACTGAAACTTCTTGAACAACAGTGGCTCCAACATAAATAGAGACATCTAAGCCTTTTTCAGTAGTGACATCATGAATCACTAATTCTTGTCCAGCTTTATTGACGTGAACTGTAACAGTGATTGTGGACATAGAACCCACTACTTTAAAAATATAAGTACCATTATCAAGTAAGTTGAAATATTCTTCAGAGATATATAATTTGTCACTAGATTGATGATAATAACCAGGTTGAAGTTTAGTGTTATCTTTTGTCACGTTATAAACTTCACTCACAAATTGGGAAACACCTAAATCAATTTCTAATTCCCCACTAGAGTAATCATAAGTTTGTTCATCTTCAATTAAAGATAAATTTTTAAATGTCACTTTAGAGGAGAAGACATTGACTCCAAAATAACCCGCTAAAGGTTCATTATCTAATAATGTATAGCGAATAACTTCATTACCGTTAATAGAAATCGTTAATTCAGAGCCAACAGCTTTAATAGATAAAGAAACATTAGTAGAGATAACATCAACTGGACTACTTCTAGTTAACTCTCCATGAGTTGACCAAAGTTTCACCACTTTTTCATTAGAGTCGTAATTACAAACTAAATATGAAGACAGATCTTTTTGGGCTCTAAAGACTAACGCGCCCGCAGTACCATAATTTATATCAAATGTACCAGTATAGGAAAAATCACTCGCGCTTTCTTCCGCTAAAATAAAGCCGTTTCCTGATTGTTTTTCACCGATTAAAGCGTTATTAGTCATTGACCAACTACCAGAAATTATATTGTCTTTATTAAATGTAAAGTCACTTTCAAAAGAAGCGTTATTGACTTTTACTTCAATAATTTGTTCTTGTTCATCCGCACTCACTTTATAAGAGGCAGTACCTTCTTTAATAGCCGTTAATGAGATGCCGTTATCACTAACTACACCTTCAACTGCACCAGTATTACTAACTTCTTTAATCTCAACTTTTGATTCACCTGTATACCAGCATGAAACAAATTTAGAGGTTGTTAATTTTGTATCTAAAGTAACATTAGTAGAAGAAACATATAAGGCTCCTTCTCCAGGTGCTTTTTCTTTTTGATAAGCAGATTTAATTTCGTTTACTCTTAAATAGTTAACAATAGAGCATTCAAGTACATCTTCTGTATCTTTATTATCTACTGGTCCATCTACAAATAAAGACGCTCCATTAGAACTAATATCAGCGGTAGTGACAAAATAGAATGGAATAGAATAATCTTCGCAGAAAACTTCTAATCCACCATTATCATTTAAAACATAAAATGTTTTGGTGTCACTATCACCTAAGATATGAGAAGCATATTTGGTGTGCCAATCGATATTAGTGTTAATACCTTTATCATCGAGATAGGTTCTATCAACATAATATCCATCAGTAGCGTTCCAACCAAACTGCATATATTCATCTTCTCCAACATCAACTTTAAAAATGATTGGAGCGTTTTCTTTAATAGTGATAGAGGCTTCGAGTTCAAATGTATGAGAATGAACATCTTTTAATAAGTTACCGGTTTGATAATCGATAGGTTCATTATTAAATTCAATCTTTTTTGATTCATCTCTATCTAAATGTTCATTATTAACAGTGATCGGTTTTTGAGATAATCTCATTTCTCCTTTAGAGTCGGTATAGATGCCGTATTCTACAGGGGTAGTAAATCCTCCGTTCCATCTTCCTCTTAAAGCAGCATATTCTCCTGGACCAGTACAATAAGAAGCATTTAAATCTCCAGAGAACCAGTTGATGACAATATCTTTACCATAATATTCACTAGTAGGATCACTAATATAGAAAGATTGAGACGCATAAGAATCTGGACCAAAATCTAATGGTTTTAATTTCGCGTTCATTTCTTCTAAAGAATAAGTAGAAATATTCACTCCTTCTTCATCTACAAAATGGAGATCACCATTATAAATTCCAATTGAGCCAAATAAATAAGTTCTAGATTTATTAGTTAAATAAGTATGAGTAACTCCTTCTTCATCTTCTAACTGACCAATACCAATACATTCAGGAGTTGGTAAATAGAATTGTTGAGTGTAACGCCAATTAATTAAGTCTGTTGATTGCATTAACCAACCTTTATTAAGAGCGTAGCTACTTAAAGACATGCCCCAAGTAGTAACTCTTCCACTTTCATCTTTTTCAGCTGGGAAGATTTTTGGATCTCTCCAGTCAATTTTACGATCATAATATGGAGTTCTTTCTCTTTGATAGATTGTATCTCTTTTAATCCAGGTTAAACCTTCATCATCACTTGTAATGATCATTTGGTTTTGTGCTTCTTCATATCCTCCACATCTGTCTTCGGTATAAATCGCAAATAAGCCGTTACCATTTCCTTTAGGGAACCAGTTACGAGCGTCAACTTCTGCACTCATCCCTTTATAATAAGCAACCGCACAACCTGACCACATAAAAGAAGTTGAACCATCATCATTATTCGATGGGAATAAACAAATAGGCATATATTCGAAATGAATTAAGTCTCTACTTCTAGCGTGTCCCCAATACATATCACTCCAAAGTAGGCCAAATGGGTTAGTTTGATAAAAGATATGATACCAGCCGTTATAATAGACTAAAGCATTTGGATCATTAGTCCATTTTGCAAATGGTTGGAAATGATATTGATTTCGATATGCTTCAGTAAAATAAGAATAATCGCTTTTACCAGCTTGAATATCTTTTAAAGTCACTGCGCCATTAAAGACATTTAAGCCCACTTTACCAGCAACATAGTTGCCATCTTTATTTAAATCAATTGTGGTGTCTCTAAATCTTCTTATACCTTCAACATAAATTTCTGTATAAGCATGTCCCTCTTCTATAGAAATCACAACTTTCATATTTACATTAGGAATAGTTCTTACTTGAGGATTAATATGTCTCCATTCTTGTTCGGTAACATTCCATCCTTCTGAGGTTTGATAATTATTACCAATAAAGTCACATGAATATAATTCATCCACTCGAGATTCATTTAATCTAAAATCAAGTAATTTAATGTGATTTTCTTTTCTATCTAAAGTAAGAACATAATAATGTTCATTTTCTACTCCACCAAAAACTAAGCCACCCGCTTGAGTGTCATCATGATAATAGAGTTCACCAGTATAGACAAATCCTTCATCTACACTAAATTCTTTATCTAATAAAACAAAGCCGTCTCCAGAATTAGAGACACTTAAATCATCATAAGCTTGTAAAACGGAGGCTTCTTTATTTTCATTAAAAGAAATCGCGGCCCCTAGAATTAAAAATGAGCTAAACAATATAGGTAATAACTTATTTTTCATCTTTAACTTCCTCTAAACCGTATTTATAAATTGTCTTTCCGGTTTCTTTATCAAATAAATGGACATTCTTTCCTAAGAAAGAGACTTTAACTTTATCTCCACTAGTGAGTTCACTTCTTTCTTGAACAGTGACATTAAATTCAATTTCAGATCCATCTAACTTACATAAGATGTTTGTCGTATTTCCTAAAATCTCTACAAAACTAACAGTGGCGTCAATTCCTTTATCTCCTAAAACTAAGTGTTCACCTCTAATACCAAGAGTTAATTCTTTTTCTTCTCCAGAAATATATTCATCTTGGATATCTCTTAAATCCTTTAAAGAAATAGAAACTTCCTTATTATTTGGTAAAGTAATCACTACTTCTTTAGCTTTAGCGATTAATTTCACATCAAAGAAGTTCATTTGTGGGGTGCCAATAAAGCCCGCGACAAATGTATTCATTGGATTATCATAAATCTCGCTAGGAGAACCAACTTGTTGGATAATTCCGTCTTTCATAACCACGATTCGATCACCCATCGTCATCGCTTCAATTTGGTCATGGGTAACATAAACAAATGTGGTTTTCACACGTTTATGTAATTTCACAATTTCACTACGCATAGACGCTCTTAATTTAGCGTCAAGATTAGACAATGGTTCATCAAGTAAGAAGACTTTTGGATCTCTTACTAAGGCTCTACCTAAAGCGACACGTTGTCTTTGTCCACCAGACATATCTGATGGTTTTCTATCTAATAAGTGCTTAATATCTAATATTTCAGCAGCCTTTTGTACTCTTTCATCAATTTCTTCTTTAGAGTAATGCACCATTTTCATTTTTGGTACACACTTATCGTTTTCCACTTTTTCTAATTCTTTAACTAGTGGTTCAACTTCTTCAGGAGTTTTAGCTTCTTTAATTTGTTTCTTTAGTAATTTAATTCGATCTTTATCGACTGTGTAAATTACATGGTGTTCTTTATCTAACGCTACTTTAGGAATTTTTCTTAATTTCAAACCATATGACATGTTTTGATAAGAATTCATATGTGGATATAAAGCGTAGTTTTGGAAAACCATCGCAATATTTCTTTTAGAAGCATCAATGTTATTAGAATAAACATCACCAATATAAAGTTCACCACCAGTGATATCTTCTAATCCTGCAATCATTCTTAAAGTAGTAGATTTACCACATCCAGAAGGACCAACTAAAACCACAAACTCTCCATCTTTTATTTCTAAATTAAAATCACGCACAGCAAAAGGAGATAAGTCACCTTCATTAATTTTCTTTGCCTCTTTCTTACTGTGTGTATACTCTTTGTAAATATGCTTAAGTAAAATTGACGCCATAAAAGACTCCTTTATTTGTTTGTGCTATGGAAACGTTTCCACATATATTTTAATTTATTAATAACCGCTGTCAACAATTTTATGGAAACGATTCCATGAATATATAAAATCACCAAAACAAAACAGAAGCGGTTTTCACCACTTCTGCCTGTATTATATTAGTTTTAACTAATTAATTATTTTTGTCTCTTCTTTTTGAAGACTAATAAGGTTGTAAATGCAAGAGCACTAACAGCAGCGATAGAGATCACAATAATCATTGTATTGTCATCGCTAACTGTGTCAAACGCAACTCTACTAGCTGGGTTAGTAACTAGTAAGTTAGCTTCACTAAATTCGTCACCATTAGCGGCGGCCCATGCAGCTAACCTGGCTTTGTAGTTTGTGTACATTGTGCTAGTCATAAAGAAATTTCTAGATTCCTCAGGCATAACGTTAAATGCTGCTTTCGCTAACGCATAATATCCTGTTTCACCTAAACATGCACCTGTTCCCTTATCATCAACACTAATGTCAGGATGCATAAAGTTAGTTGTGAAATGGCTAGCAATATCAGCGACTGAAACCTCTACTAAAGCAACTGCTTTTTGATTAGAAGTATACGCTGCGAATCTTGGATTACCATTATTGTGATTGCATCTAATGCGTCTAGTTGGGAAAGAAACATTATTAATGCTGCAATCACCTGATGATATAGAGACCGTCCAAGATGATGCTTCATTAACTTCTTCTGAATTGCCATATAAGTTATTGCTATTAGCAGCGGATAGGTATTTACCATTACTTAGTTTAAATGCATAAGAATTATATGTTGCGCCTTTTTCAACCAATAAGGCGTTTTCAGACCTTAATGTCTCTTCATACGCTACAACAGCACCAACATTAGATTTAATTCCAGCAAATGCATATTTATAATTGCCTTCACCTTCAGAATATTCAGAAGTTAAAACATAGTAATTACCAATAGTTAATTCTCCAGTCCATTGAGAAACAGTTAAAGTATAGGATGCCGATTTGGTAACACCATCAGTATAGCTGACAGTAACAGTTTGATTACCAGTTTTGGTCATATCATAACCAGTAAATGTAACAGTAGAATGTTCAAGGACTTCTTCATCAGAATTGTCGTAAACCGCGGTGATTGTTCCGCTATATGAGAATTCTTGTCCTTTATATAAGGAATCGGTAGATTTTGATAAAACTAAGTGATCCAAATGTCTTTGGCTACTAGAAACATGAACAGAAACGTTTAAAGAAGCACTGTAGCTAGTTGAATTTGCAGAAATTGTAAGAGTAGCATCACCTCCACCAACACCTGTGATAACTAATTGTCCTTCACTAACAGTAGCGGTAGCGACTTTATCATCACTGGTTTGTACGGTAAATGTTACAACTTCATCTCCAAAATTAAGTGGAACACAAGTTTCATAATGCATCTCATCATCTTTCATGGAAACATCTTGTCCAGAATATGGGATATATACTGCAGGGGCAAGATAAGAAGCATAAACGGAAATTAAAGAAGCGTTATTTATAGAATAGTTTGCTAATCTACCATTTGATGTATTCATGTTAATTCTTTTAGCATTTCCTTCATCTTCGGTATCTAATTCAATTTCAACCTTTGTACTTTCCTCAACAGAACTGATTTTGAAAGTATTGTAGTTGGCACTATGGTCTTCAGTTAATACAATTTTTGCAGTGCTAGATACACTAGATGAACCAATATAATCAGCACCATCCATAATATAAGCTTCGCCGTCAATGAAATCTAATGTGTATTCAATAGCTCCGTCGACTCCTACATAACCATCGCCAAACACTGGAACTTCATTAGTTTCATAATATCCGCTCGAGTTGAATCCATATGGATAATACAATTTACCAGCATTTTCGGCAATTAAAGTAAATCTAGAACCATCGGTTAATTTGTTTATATCATCAACTAAATAAAAGTAGTTAGGATCGATAACAGAAACATCAATTTCGGCTTGTGCAGTTCCAGCAGAAAGTGTAACAGTCACTGATTCTGCTACAGAAACACCAGTAATAGATAATGTTGTTATTCCAGTACCAGTTACATCTAATTTTGCAGGCACAGAGACAGCAGCGCCGGACGTAACTGAAATACCGTCTTCTCCAATATTAATATATGAAACATCTAAATTAACAGTTTTACCTACTGCAACAATAGAAGTTGAAGGAGCAGAGATACTTTGTCCAGATACTTCATGATAAAAAGTTGCACTATAAAAAATAATAAAATGAGCATTTTTAGTATCAGAATTTGAAGGCATATCAAAATCAATTTCAAAATATTTGCTCGACCAATCAGTATTTGCTGGTCTATTAAATGTAATCGATTCTGCATATGATTGAGAAGCCAATGTACTTGTTTGACTTCCACCAATTGAAGTACCAACCTTCATAGAAATCCCATTAGGTGTAATGGCATTTTTGGTAGGCTGTCCTAATGAAAGTACCACTTTAGTAATGTTATTGGAGGATACAGCTGCTTGAGACTGAATTATTCTAGTGGCTGCACTTCCGCTTTTAGGAGTTCCTATTCTCCATTGATCGGTTGTTAGGTTACCATTTACAATCCAGCTAACACCATCTTGTGTTGCAGTGCCTTCGCCAGCATAAGAGTTGCCTGTTCCTTTGATAGTTCCATCAAGGGTATATGCTACTGCTTCAGTTGCCCTAGCAGTTCTAGCTTCTCTACCACCAACAGCGACTCCTACTCCGATTGCTAAAGCTAGACCAACGCTTAACCCAGCAATCTTTGAAAAAACTTTGTTCATAGAAGTTTATTTCCTTTCTGCCGTACTTATACGGCTAACAAAATTAAATATAAGCGCAAATAGAAAGATGTTTTAGCTATTAACATCTAGAATTGGTTATATCTAACCTTTATTAAATTATTTTACATTTTATGTAATAGATAATCAAAAAGAAAAAGATGATTTTTCATCATCTCTTTCGCTTTATTTGATTGCATCAACTAATTTGATAATGTTGTTGGATTACCTCTTACACTTCCAGAGATTAATCGTTCAACATTAAATCTAGATAAGAATCCACCGTAATTGTTATATTCTTTAAATGTGGCGTAGTGATCATCTGTATATGTACACACTACTTGGCTACCATAACCATAATCACTACCTTCAAATCCAGTAGCCCAGGCTACAATACGACCTGCTTGTCTATCTGAGGTTTTATATTTTCCGTTAGTGTCGATATCTAATTCGTAATATGTAGGTGTAGTTCCATAATACGGAACTGAAGTAGCATATCCTGTAGTTTTACTATATTGAGATATACATCTAGCGTCACTACCAAATAGCTCATCAACATAATCGATAAGTGGGATAGTTTTACCATCTCTTAAAGGATTTGCGGTGTCTTTGCTTCTTCTTCCAAAATTAGCAGGAGCACAGCCAAAGGCTTCAAAATAATTACATACATCAACCGGAGAAGTCATAGTAGCGTTGCTCACATATTCTGGATGTTCATAAATATATTCATATGAATAATATGTATATCGTTTTGTAGATAAGATAGCCCCTGTAGAGGTATTAATAGAAGTTGGTACATCGACATAACTCACTCCATCAATTAGAGTTCCGTTATATGTTGTTGGAGCAATACGATATTCATTAGTGCCTGTTGTTTTATAAGTAAAGTTAGACCCATGAGTAGTGTTTAATCCAGAATAATACACAGTGACGCTTTGTAAGAATAAAGTTAAATCTCCTGAATCAAATTTGAAATAATTGACATCTTTACTAGATAAATCAACCGTCGTTTCTTTATTTGAACTAGAAGAAGTAATTACATAATTATAATCATCGTAACTATTCTCACCGTAATAAAGTTTACACGATCTAGAACCACTACCACTTGTTTTATAAGTGAAGGTAATTTTATCGATATCTTTAATTGGGTCAATATTATATAAAGCTCCACCTAGAGTCTCTTCACAACCATCTTGCCTCACTAAAGGAATAAGTTTACATATATATCCAGTAGCATTAACCGCTCTATAGTATTCAAAATCGCCACTATTTCCATAACTACCAGTGTCAAAATTTTTTGATATAGTAATAGATACTTCATACTGATATAAATCACTTGGACTATCATCAATAATTTCTACGTAATAGCTTGTTTGATAGTTTCCTAATGACATATAAACTTCTACATACCCAGCGCTAGAAGAATCAAAACCTGAAAAGGTTACTCGATTAGAAACATCAACTTGTTTAGATAAATCATTGCTAAATATCGCATAAACAGTTGGATTATCAAATGCCTCATTAATATTGAATTCTGTTTTATTATTTATAGCTGTTAAAGAGTGAACTTCAGTGACTAAATAATCATAGGATGTAGTAAGTTCTCTACCAGCACTATTAACGTAACTCGCATATACAGTTCCGTTATAATCAGAAGTCTTATTAGAATCAAAACCAGTAAAGCTAACATCACCAGTAACTTCTACCTCATATGTCGCAGATTTCCCGTACACTACTGGAGTGATAAATTCTTCGTTAAATGCATATAGTTGAACAGGGTCTTCCACATTTATTGATCCAATCGCATTAGTAACGATTATATTCATTGAATCAGTATAAGTTTTTCCATCATGTTCATAAGCAAATTCAATAACATGCTGCCCAATAGTAGAAGTATCTACTGTATTTGTAATATAAGCATTATTCACAATAGAAGATGTCCCGTCAGTGTAATAAACAGTCGCGGTAAAATCAGACATCGTGATTTCATCCATATAATAGAACGACTTATCTGTTGAAACATATAAATAGTCAATAGTCTTTTCTTCCACTATTTCTTCTATATCGCTAGCGTGTCTAATAAGGACTTGTAAAGTAGGTGTACCTGTATTGTTGTTACTATAACAAGTAACATAACCAGTTACATTAGCTTTAGTTCCATTAGAACGAATAGAATTAATTTTGTTATTGATGGCAGTTTTTTCAGAAATGCTATTAAAGAATAATAAGACTTGATTACCATTATCAAAAGTTGCGTTACACTGTCTAAAAGAAGAAATCTCGCCTAAAGACACATTAGATAAATGCACTTCTCTAGTACCCATATATCGAATATCAGTAAAGTTTGGCTCAGTTCTAGTAGGAAGAGAATATATTTCTAAAGGCTCTACTGGATATGGATTAGAATCATAATCCTTAGTGATAACGCAATTAGTCATCTCACTCATCCCGTTATATAAAGTCATTGTTCCAGTAACAGAGACCACCGTTCCTACTGGATAGATATTATCTTGTCCAACGTTATATAAACACGTTGCAGAAACTTGTCCATTTTTATCAGTGCTTTGAATAAATTGAGAATAATTTGAATTATTATAATAACTACAAGTCACTGTTCCCCAAGTAGTCGCGTTTTCTATATCAGTTCCACCATCTAGTCTAGAGACATTTAAATCATATATAGATTGATATTCACTATTATCAAAATAATAAGAACAATCTAAATTATTTGGTTTAGCTCTACTAGCGAACGTTAAACCCGCTACATTACTAGAAAAAATAAAAACAGTAGAGGCACATAGTCCTATAGATAACAACGAGGCCAATAATAATTTCGATTTCTTATTCATAAAGGCAATATGATTTTATCATAATTATTATAAAAACATAAATATACGTAATTACTATCTTCATATAAAAACAGGGATGAAAATCATCCCTGTAGTTATATTAATCAAAGATTAATTATTTTTGTTTCTTCTTTTTGAAGACTAATAACATTGTGAAGGCTAATGCACTAGTAGCAGCGATAGAAATTACAATAATCATTGTGTTGTTATTGTCGGTAATACCATCTCTATAATATGCTCCACCAGGAATTGGTGCTGGATTACGTCCAAGGAAATCAGTTAATCCATATTTTCCAACAAGGTAATCATATCTAGCTCTAGCAGCGTCGAAATCATTATTTTTGTCGTTAAATCTTGCGATTTCTTCATCGCTTAAAACATTTTCTTGAAGAGCAAGCCATACAGAGGCAAGAGCTTCCTTATTGTCTTTAACACCGTCATATCCTTTACAGACGACATCAGTTTTATCAAGTAAGTCTTGAGCGAAGTTTTCAGCTGTATATCCTGCAGTTGCTTCTACTACAGAACTGAATCTTAATTGGAATTCTGTTTTAAAGAATCCAGTAAATGATTCAACATTGACGTTCTTACCGTTTAATAAATAGCCAAATAATACTTCAAAGACTGCTTGAGTAACATCTGATTTCTTATAAATAACTTGAACGTCATTAATTGTTAAGAAGATATCTTTAGTAGTATCAACGGTTGGTACTTCTCCTTCATAACTTGAAGTGTAATCTGTACCATCTCTTGTGATTTTACTAATAGCGCCTTTTTCAAGCATTCTTCTAGATGCAACTGATAAATCTGCAGTAGATTCACTACCAGTTAATGTGTAATTAATTGGAGTAGCAACCTCTGCTGAGACATTAACTGTAATAGTAGCTCCTTGAGCGATTTGGTAAAGATTATTAAAGGTTGCGCTAGTTCCAGCAACATGTAATTTTGTTTCGTTAACAACCGCGCCATCTGGAGCTGTTCCTCTATAGACAAAGATACCATATTCTCCATCCATTAAATAAATACCATCAGAAACAGCGCCTACAAAATAACCATCAATTTCAACAGGTGAGCCAATACTTGAAGTATAAATATCTTTAATTGTTGTAACTGTTTCTGGCACAGGTGCAGGAGTTAATGAAGTAATTTCACAATTTGCGCCGAACTCATATGTAGAATTATATTTTGTCAATGAACCATAAACAACAACAGTGTCACCGACTTTAACTGTTGATGAATAGGTGCTCTTTTCTCTGAATGCTTGTAATTGATCGCTGGTTGTAGTTCCGTCAGTACTAAAATTAAAAGTAACGTTACTATATTGAGAACTGTACGCAGTTACGATTTCAGAAACAATACCTGTTGCGTAAACATTGCTTGTTCCACTTCCAGCATCAATAGCTGCTCTAGCTTGAGCAACTGTATAAGGATTGCCTTCGGTTCCTGGATCTGCAGGGGCTTCTGTAACAGTAACTGCTTGAGCAGAACTACTACCAGAAACTGTACCTAATGTAGCTGTTGCGACAACACTTGTAACTGATGCAGAAGGAGTTGCAGGGTTAAATGACCATGTTACCTTATCAGTAATATCCTTTGCACCAGCTGTTTGGTATGTACCAGTAGCAACTAAACCACTAGCATCCCAAGATTCTGCAGTTGTATATTCTGTTTTAGTCATTGCGCCAGAAACAGTAATACTTTTAAGAACATCTGTAGAACCGCCAGAATATGTCACTGAGAAAGTATTTAATTGTAATTGCCCAGAAGTGCCTAGAGTAAAAGTAATACTATTTGCGCTTCCAGAC
The DNA here is from genome assembly GCA_947164155.1 of uncultured Caryophanales bacterium. Taxonomy (GTDB): domain Bacteria; phylum Bacillota_I; class Bacilli_A; order RFN20; family CAG-826; genus UBA2450. Next base: position 14,395 of record CAMUVS010000017.1, read on the forward strand.
CAAGAACCTGTTCCGGTGGTTGTTGGATGGGTATAAGTTCCTGCGCTAGCGGTTACACTAGCAAAATCTTTTTTTCCTTGTTTTTCCCAGTTAAATGAAACACCGGTAATTGAATCACTAGATGAAATTGTTACAGTGTTTTTAGCGTATAATCTAAGTCCTGCTTCATACCAAGTAGGTGCAGTAGAACCGTCTCCCTTTGCAAAAGAAGCTGTAACACCATCAACTGTTATAGAATCAGCGCTCGATAATATAAAATCAGCAGTTTCATCTGCCTTAGCAACTTTTGCTTCTTTAGAACCAACAGCGACACCCACTCCGATTGCCATTGCTAGACCAACGCTTAACGTAGCAACCTTTGAAAAAAGTTTGTTCATTTTTTCTTTTCCTTTCTGCCATATCAACATGGCTATTAGAACAAATAAACAATTTAAAGAAAATAAATATGGCCACTAGGTAACATTTAATTGCCTATTTATTACCTTTAATTGTTAACATGTATATTCTACTTTTATATAAATATATAATCAATATCAAAAAAGAGAACCCTATGAAAATCGGGTTCCCTATTTAATTTAGATGGTTACTATAAATTATATAAGTAATGTTGGATAATATTTTGCTCCTGTTGGTGAGACACTTGCAGGTAAATATCCAGCTTTATAAACACCTTCATAAAGCTCTAAGAAACTTTTAACTACGATAATTGAGCCATCTAAAGCTCCATCAACGTTAGAGATACCAGTCCCATCACTTAAATGTGCGCCTGTAACAACGAATTGTTTACCTTCACTAGTTGGAGAACCTAAGTTACACGACCATTCTCCATATTTAGTGTTGTATTTTGAATTAGATACTTTGCCAATAACGTAATATTCAACATTACCGCTGACAATGTTACCTTCTCCATAATAATCCATCCAGTAAATAGCTTCAGCAGGAGTATAGGCTGATTCAGGAGATAATCCGTCTCTATAGATATCCCATTCAGCTTGTAATGTGATGTCAGATCCAAAATTATATGGTTCTAAAGAATTACCATATTCATCAGTGACCTTGGTGGTGCCATAATACCATCCCGCAAAAGAATAATTGGTTCTAGTTGGTATTGGACAAGTGAAATCATTGCCAGTATACACCACTCCACTTTTTTCATATGGGCTAGGAGCACCACTATAGTTCTCATCTAAAGTAATTGTATATGCCTCTGGATATAAAATTGTTATTAAATCCATATCACTAGTGACAACACTTCCATAAAATGACCATGTTTCAGGATTATTACCATTTTCATCAACCGCGTACCAATTAGATGAGAAATAATACCCAGGAAATTCAGGTAGTTCTGGTCTAGTGACTTTCTCTCCATGACTCACAACTTGAGTGGTTAACTCTACTAATTCATCATTTTGATCAAAATAGCTGAAGGTCACAGTGTGGGTTTCTACTTCTTCTAAAGCCCCCACTCTAGCGGCTAAATCATTAATTTGAGATTGATAATCAGATTGAATGTTTGCGATTGCGGTATTTAACTCAGTTTGTAAGCTAGATAAGGAAGTTTGTAAGGCACTGATTGCCGTATTAATATTACTAACTTCAGTCGCGTACTTATTGTCAAGAGCTGTAATCTTAGCGTTATAATCACTTTGAAGAGCGGCTTTATCAGCATTGAATTGGTTAGTTAAATTAGTGATTGCGGTAGAGTTAGCGTTAATACTAGCTTGTAAAGCAGTAACTTGTTCGCTAAAGGAAGTGTTTAAAGAAGTAATACTAGCTTCTAACTCTTCTTTTAACGACGCTCTTTCACTAGCTTCTTTTGAAGCTAAATCACTTATCGCTTTTTGATAATCACTAATGACTGTAGCAAGATCATTATTGTGTTTAGCAGTTAAAGCAGCAATTGCCTCTTTATTCGCAGATATATCGCCTTCTAATGCTGCTACTTCAGCTTCAAAAGATTCATTAAGAGAAGTAATACTAGCATTAAAAGCTTCTTCTAATGCTTCTCTAGCTTCTTTTTCAGAAGCGGATAAATCACTAATGGCAGCCTCATATGCACTTGTGACATCTAAAATATCTTGCGCGTGTTTATTAGTTAGATTAGTGATTGCGGTCTTATTAGTCTCAATTTCAGTATTTAATTCACTAACACTTGTATTGAATGTAATAGTTAAGTTAGTGAGTTTACTATTATAATCAGCTTCTATATCCGCTTTATCTTTATTGTGCTGAGCTTCTAAAGCGTCTAAATCATCTTCTAAGCCTTTGATATCAATATTCACTTTATCAATCTTAGCTTGATAATCACTTTTAACTGCTTCAATAGATTCGCTCATCTCTTCTTTTAAGGTAGTGATTTGAGTTTTAATTCCTTCGATCTCTTCTTTAATTTCATCAAGCTGAGTTTGGAAATCATTTTTTAAATTCGCAATCTCATCTTCATTACATCCAGTTAAAGAAGTAAGCGCAAATAATGATGATAATATCGCTATTGGTAATAGTCTTTTACGCATATATTGATCCCCCTATTATCCTTATTTAATTATATTTTATATATAGGGACATTGACAATTCTCTTAGCTCTAAGCCTAATGGAGCGATATAGATGAGACAAATAAGTCTATAGCGGTTAAAGAAACATCAACCAGTAAGCTTAGGTGATACAAAGTAATCCTACACTTAACTGGTGGTTTTTTATATTAGGGATTTATTCTATAATTTAAGTAAGGAATTTATTTATGAGCTATACAAAAAATGACATCCACGAGATCGTGGAGAAACAAAGACAATTTTTTAATACTGGAATTACTTTAGATGTTAAATATCGAAAAGAACAATTAAAGAAACTTAAAAAGATGCTTAAGGATAATCAAGATAAGATTATTGAAGCATTACATATAGATTTAGGTAGATCACCAATGGAGTCATATCTCGTAGATATTGGTGACACGATTATGGAAATTGATGAATATATCAAAGGTGTGAAGAAATGGAATAAACCAGAAAAACATTTCTCTGGGTTAGCTTGTTTCCCTTCTATAAGAACTCATGTATATAAAATTCCTTATGGAGTCACTTTAATTATCTCTCCATTTAACTTCCCAGTGATGTTATCTATTGGAGTAGTAGCGGCCTCAATCGCGGGAGGAAACACGGCGTTAATTAAATGTTCCTCTAAAAGCGCAGCCACTACTGCAGTTTTAAAAGAATTAATAAGTCAAACATTTAAAGAAGACTATCTCACTGTTATTGATGGAGGTCATGATGTTGCAGACTTCTGCTTAGAAGAAAGAGTAGATAAAATTTTCTATACTGGCTCCCCTAAAGTCGCTAAACACGTGATGGAACTCGCAAGTAAAAACTTAACTCCTGTCGCCTTAGAGTTAGGCGGAGAAACTGGTAACTGGTGTATCGTAAGAAAAGACGCTAACTTAAAAGATGCGGCAAGAAAAATTGCTTTCTTTAAGATTCTTAATTCAGGACAGATTTGTATTAATATCAATCAAGTTGCAGTGGCCTCTGAAGTCGCTGATGAATTTATTAAAGAATTAAAAGCGGCAATCACAAAACAAATTGGAGAAAAAGCATATCTAAACGAAGAATATCCTAAAATGATTACTGATAGAGCCTGGCAAAGTATTGCCGAAGAAGCAGAGCAATATAAAAGTAGAATTGTCTTTGGAGGAGAAGGAGATATATCAACTCAAAAATACTCTCCTACTATTATCTATCCTGTTGATATTAATGAGCCAATTGTGAATCACGAAATATTTGGACCACTACTACCAGTGGTGAAATTTGATGATGATAAAGTTAATGACTTATTAGATGTTATTGCTTCTAGAGAGCACGGACTAGCCTTATATATCTTTACTAAAAATAAGAAATGGGCCAAAAAAGTAATGCGAACTCAGCAATATGGAGGAGGCTGTGTTAATGAAGTCTGTCTCCATATTATGGTTAAGGGTGTTCCATTTAATGGAGTGGGTCATTCAGGTATGGGAGCATACCACGGCAAATGGGGATTTAACGAATTTACTCACCCAAGTACAGTCTTATACGGCAAAACCAAAATGAACTTATCTTTAAGAGAACATCCTTACACTAATAAGAAAAAGAAATTATTATCTAAATTCTTAAAATAGGGGGTATACATATGCTTGTTCCTAGTATTTTATTATCAGTGAGCTTTGTATTTGTTTCTTGGTTTTCTTATGAAAAATGTAAAGCTTACTCGATTAAAGCAGTCATTATTAAATCTATCTGTTCACTACTATTTATCGCTTTAGCAGGTTACTGCTTTTCTCAAAGCGGATATCATAAATTTTCTATTGCCGCAATTATCGCATTAGTGTTTGGGATGATTGGAGATATCGCTTTAGAACTTAAATGTGTTTATAAAAATAACGACCGTAAATATACCTATATCGGTTTTGTTGCTTTTGCCTTAGGGCATGTAGCGTATATCACTGGTTTATTCTTAGAATTATATAACGACCAAGTAGTTTTATATTTCTTATTACCAGTGGTCTTTGCAATTTTAGTGGCTATGATCTGTATCTTAATTGAAAAGCCATTAAAACTTAATTATGGACAATATCGATTAATAGTCTTCTTATACGCTTTAGCATTATTCTTTGATTTAGGTATATCTTTCTCTTTTGCTATTATGACAGACTTTAAATATATCCCTCTTATATTAATCTTTGTGGGTATGTCTTTATTTGCTTTATCTGATTTAGTACTTAACATCACTTATTTTGGTGAAGGTCATGAAAAGCCAATTGATTTAGTGAGTAATACTTTTATGTATTATATCGCTCAAAATTTAATTGCCTTATCAATATTATTCCTATAATTATTTTCTATTGTATTCTCACTTAAAAAAGACAATAATCATTGATTGGTTATGATACCTACAATTATTATTGCCTGCATAACATTTATCTTAGTAATTCTATCTATCTTATTTTTCCCACACCTAAAAATAGGTAAGATTAAATTAGATACATATTGGATAATATCTCTACTTGGAGCGATTATTTTGCTTGCTTGTAGTTACGCCCCTATCAAGCAAGTGGGAGAGCAGTTAATTAGCAATAACGCGATTAATCCGCTTAAGATATTAGTCTTATTTTTCTCAATGACTTTGATATCTGTATTCTTAGATGAGTTAGGTTTATTTAGATATCTTGCTAGTGTAGCCTCCAAACACGCCAAAGGAAATCAATTCACTTTATTTTTAATACTTTATCTATTAACTTCTGTTTTAACAGTGTTCACCTCTAACGATATTGTGATACTTACTCTAACTCCCTTTATTTGTTTCTTCGCTAAAAGAAGTAAGATTAGCCCAGTTCCTTATTTAGTAGCAGAATTTACTGCAGCTAATACGTGGAGTTTAATGTTTGTGATTGGAAATCCCACTAATATCTATTTAGCCACTAGTAGCGGCATTACCTTCGTCGACTATTTTAAAGTTATGGCTCTCCCTACTCTTGGAGCAGGTATAGTAGAGTTAGGTTTATTACTACTTCTCTTCCATAAGCAACTTAAAGAGCCATTACAGTCTAATGACATTATCTATCCTATAGAAGATAAAGTACCAGTCATTGTGGGTTTATCAATATTAGGAACATGCTTAGTGTTTCTAATTATCTCAAGTTATATCAATCTAGAGATGTGGTTAATCTCTTTAGTGTGTGCAGGTGCTTTATTAGTGTTTATGCTCATATATTCATGTTTCAAAAAATCTAATTTCGAGCATGTCTTACATACAGGAAAAAGATTACCTTATCAATTAATCCCATTTTTTATATCTATGTTTATTATTGTGGTCGCCATTAATGAACAAGGTATCGCTAGTAAAATAGCAGAACTACTAGGTAACAATAATTCTACTTGGGTATATGGTTATTCTTCTTTCTTAGCATGTAACCTAATTAACAATATTCCGATGTCTATTTTATACACGAATATCGCTAACTCATTAGAGGGAGTAGCTTATACCAAAGCAATATACGCTTCTATTATAGGAAGTAATATAGGAGCCTTCTTAACTCCGATTGGCGCCTTAGCGGGTATTATGTTTACTGGCTTAGTAAATGAAAATAATGTGAGATTCACATTTATAGATTTCATTAAATATGGAGTAGTTATTTCTATTCCAGTAATAACCGCTGCTCTTGGTATGAGCGAATTATTTATTTAATCAAAAAAGACCGGCGTCCCGATCTTTTTTAGTTTTCTCCGTAATGTGACCACATTGAGTGAATTACAATAGTGTTAATCTCTTTGTATACTTTGTACACTAACCGATGCTGAAGATTAATTCTTCGAGAATAATAGCCATCTAAATCGCCTACCAACTTTTCATATGATGGAGGATTCTGAAAAGGGTTTTCCGCAATTAGATTTAATAGCTTTTTGACCTTTTGTTCTAGGCCGGCACTTTTAACTAATTTTTTATCTTTTTCGGCATTATTAGTAAACTTAATAGTCCACATAATTACCATTCTTCGTTAGGATTAAAGGTAGACATAGAAGAAATATCTTCTTTTTCACCTTCTTTGATTTTTTCAACCAAACCTTTTTGCGAACAAAGATAAATAGTTTCAAGCATAGCTTTATATTCAGCTTCAGAAAGAATAACCGCGTTACCTTTTTTGGTACTAACAGTGACAGCATCATTATAGTCAATGACATTATCAAAAGTAGAAAAGAGATTTTTTCTTAAAACGGAGATGCTGGTAACGGACATAATTGTTTCCTCCTACAACAATTATACGATAAAATTGTACATAATCAAGTACAGTTGTACATAAAAGTGTACACTTTATTCTTATAACGCTCTTGGGATGAGCGAATTATTTATAAAGTAGATAATCGAACTTTCTTCTACTATCGATAACTCGATATATAACAACTGAATTATTTTCAACTGTGTATAAAGCGATATATCGATTATTTATAATATGTTTTCTAACGATAAAAGGAAAAGCTTTAGGCATTTCAAAAACAGAATTTCTCTCGGGAAACGTTTCTAAACTGTTTACTGCGCGATAAATATCATTAGCAAGTGTAATAGCAGCATCTTTAGAAACACGCAAAACAAATCTAACGCATTCAGCAATATCAGATTGAGCCAAAGATGTAATTATAAGATGGTATTTTTCCATTTTTAGCCTTCTATTATTTTATTTATTAGTGCCTTTGATTCTTCAATAGAGTAATCTTTTTCGCCAGCTAGACGCGCTGCAAAGGATTCTAAAACCATTTGTTGTGCGCGAAGTTCTTGTTCTCTTTTTTCAAATGATTCTATATCCATCACGACAAGTTCACCTTGGCCGTTTTTAGTTAGATAAATAGGCTCACCTGTTTCTCTACATTTTTCCACAACATCATTATATTTAAGTCGAATATCAGCAGACGCCATTATTGTCATATAAACACCT
>CAMUVS010000018.1 GCA_947164155.1 uncultured Caryophanales bacterium
AATTGGAGGTGCATCTAAATGATACAGCTTTATAAAAGAACAAACACAGACTTTGCAAGCAATGGGGACTTTATACTGTCCCCAGAATCTTGCGATTTAACGCTTAAACTTAATTCCACTTGGGAATTGAAGTTGATTTTAAACAAAAACAATGAAAATATCGATGCATTTAATTCAGTAAAAGATGAAGCTGTGCTGATGATACAAGATCCTTGGCATTCTGGCCAGCTTTATAGAATTTATAAAGCTGAAAAAACAATGTTTGACGTAACTGCATACGCATATCCAATCTTTTTAGATGCAGCAAATGACACTTTTTTAGCAGATGTACGTCCGACTGCCCACGACGGACAAAAAGCTTTGGATATAATACTAAGTGGAACTAAATATACTGGCAAATCAAATATTACAAAAACTAACACAGCATACTATCAAAAGACAAATGTAATTAATGCATTAATGTCAAATGATGATAACTCTTTTTTAAATAGGTGGGGCGGAGAGATTCTTTATAATAACTTTGAAATCACAATCAACGATTCGATTGGAAAAGATAGAGGATATAAAGTCATGTTTGGCAAAAATCTGCAAAGTATTGAAGAAGAGATAGACACTTCATCAGTAGTCACAAGAATAAGACCAGAGGGGTACAATGGCTATCATTTGGATAACTGGGACTATTTAGATAGTCAGTACATAAACAAATATGCAGTGATTCACGATAAAGTCATATCCTATTCAGATGTTAAATTAAAAGCCGATGCTGGAACAGATGATGAAGAATCTATAGTTTGTGACACAATCGCAGATTACAAGAATGAACTAAAAAAGAAATGTAGAGCAGAATTTGCAAATGGAATCGACAAGCCAAAAGTGACTTACACTATTAACTTCGTAGAACTTTCACAAACAGAAGAATACAAAGACTATCAAATGCTTGAAAGAGTGTATCTAGGCGATACGGTCACTACTACAAATGAAGAAATCGACATAGATGTACAAGCAAAAGTCGTAGAGGCTACGTGGGACTGCATTAATCTGACATATAAGTCTATGAAGCTTGGCTCTTATCAGGATAACTACATCACGAACATGTCATCAGTAGTTCAGAGTTTGCTAAATTCATTTGACAAAAGTGGAAATCTGAAAGGCACATCTATCAGCGGAGTTATTGATTTAATGAAATCCAAATTGAAAGCCAGTCACGAGATAGCGAAAAAGCAAGAAGAAAGAGCGATACTATTTGAAGATAAAGACCCCGATAGCCCAACTTTTGGCGCTATGGCACTTGGAACGACAGGCTTTATGATTGCATCAAGCATGGATATGACAGGGGATTGGGATTTTCGAACTTTTGGAACGGGTGAAGGATTCCTTGCAGACTGCATCATAGCTGGAGTACTTTATTCGCAAAACTTTACGCTAGATCACACAAAAGATGGAATGAAGATTCCAAGTCAGGGAATGCTATTTGACTTAAACGAAGGCTATATAGCAGCAAAGAACTTTTTACTTGCAAAAAATGGAACTTTGACTGCAACTAATGCTGACATTAAAGGCAAAATAACTTCACACGATGGAGTGATTGGTGACTGGGAGATAGGAAGTAACTATTTGTCATCTGAATTTGAAGATGAAAAAAATGGAATGATTTACAGAATATTCTTGCAGCCGTATCAGGATGGTTCCAAGCTAGATACGTGGGTCATCAGTTCACAGTATCAGAAAAAAGGAGAATCGGGTTCATACAGCTACTTTAGAATACTAGCAAATGGTGATGCATTATTTAACAATTTAACCGCTAGTGAAAAAATCACTTGCAAAGACTTAGAAGTGAACGGAAGTATGAAGATTCCAGCGGGAACTACGATACCAGGCACTGTATCATATGAGGGTATTGATGTGTCCGGAAAAGTTAAGTGTAAAACCTTGGAGGTAGCTGAAGCCATTCCACTTGACACGACTTATTTTTCCGCAAAAGAAAATGCAAGTTTTGAAAAATCAATAGGTGTAGCAGAGGATGTATCAGCTACAAATGTTTATGCGTCTGGAAAAATGTCTTGCACAAATTTAAGTGTGAGCAATGCTTTCACAGGCTCTATAGATGTAAATGGACAAAGGTTAGATTTTAAAAATGGAATAGCAATTAAATTAACATAAATTGAAAGGAGAAAAAAATGCAGATTAAATTAAATGTATCAGAACATCTTCTCACACTTGCAGGCACTTCAATGCTTGCAGGTGGAAGTGAGAATGTAGACACTATCAAAGTCACATTTGATTCGACATGGAATGGATTTGGAAAGCTGGCAGTATTTAATACAGAAAAGACAGATTCTACAAATGTCGCAATCGACACAGATGGAATAGCCACGATACCATCACTTAAATCAAAAAAATATTTAAGAATTGGAATCGTTGGAATCAAGAATGAACAGACATATACTACAAATGTGATAAAAGTATATGTCGAAGATGGAGCAGTTAAATCTGAAAGTGAAGCACCAACCGACGATGTCTATCATCAGATTTTATCAATGTTTGGAGAAATGACTACTACACTTTCGAATATCATTGATGATTCTGCACCAGCAAGCACAAGGACTTATTCATCAAATAAGATTGAAAAGCTGACTACAAATTTAAATCGTGCAACTATGATAGCAGAAGGTAAGACCACGTATGGGGGTGGATTTAGACTTTATTCGATGGGAAGTTTACTGATAGTCGAGAATATAGCTGGAACACTTCCTACATTTCCAGCTGAAGTAACATTATTCACTTATTCAGACAAATATCCAGCAGTGGCATCAGACCAGACGCAAAAAGTAGGAGCAGGAATATCAATCACATTAACTGCGAATAGAGAATTAAAGTATTCATTTAGCAGTGGAATTGTTGAATCTGGAATGGAACTCTTTTTTGCTGATTCAGTAGCAGAAGATACACAGATAAATGAATTAGCGAATAAAGTATCAGCTATTCAGTCAGACTTTAGCAATTACAATGCTATTAATTATTTAGAGAATATTAAAAATGCAGAAGAAACTCATGCAGGGCTTACATTTAATGCTACTTCAGATACTGTTAGTGTAAGTGGAACAAGCACATCTACTGCATTGTTCAAAATATTTGATAGCAATACCTCATTCGTAGATGGAATTAAGCCTGGAGAGACATACCGAGTATGCGTTAAAAATTCAACTAAATATGTAAACCTTCAGTTACTTTCATATGCTGGAAGTGAGTTAACTACATTAGTTGATTCAGCTATGGATATTGATAAAAAAGTCACTATTCCAGATTCTGCGACAGGACTTCTCTTAAGACTTAGATGTCCAGGTAGCAGGACTGTGTCTGGAAATGTAAGCTACTACATATCTAAAGTTCTTTCAAATGCAGATTTATCAGATAGAGCAGATGAGACAGATGAAGAGATTTTTGAAATGTCGCAGAAAATTCAGCAGACAGAGAGAGATTTAGGAGCTGAAAAGACCTTTAATCCAGAATTCAGACTTGGCAGAATAAGCGGAGATGCTATAGCAGATAGTTTCTCAAACTGCTACACTTCAAATTTTTATCATATGCAGACTGGAGACGTAGTTACTGTCGAAGATGGCTGGAATGTCAGAAGTAATAAATATGATAAAGGCTATAAATTCCTTGGTAGCGTTATATTTAAGAAAGAAAAAACTTTTGAAAATCCTGGCTTGTATAGATTTGAAATCTATGATGATGCAGGGTCTGACCTTTCAGGAAGAGAAAAAGAGTTAAGCGAACTTGTTGAAATTCATCAAATCGAGACAGGACTTGCAAAAGAAATAGCCTTAATCGCAGATTCAAAAGAAGTAGACATATCAGACTTACTGCCTGGAATCGAGGGCGAGGATGTTACAGAAACTATTCAGAGATATTTGAATTTGTACAATACAGTATACATAGCAAAAGAGGGTATACACAGTATCACAGGCTTAAAGTTAAAGTCAAATAACACTCTTATAGCTACAAGCAAAGCTACATTTAAAATGCTGCCAGGCACTCACAAACATTTGCTTGAAAATTCAGATTTTGGAAATGGAAATGAGAATATATCAATAATTGGTGGAAATTGGGACAATAATTCCGAGAATGACAATGGGGCAGTTGGTGACTTTAATAAGAATGAATACTGCGGATTTGGAATGTGCTTTACAAATGTAAATAACTTAAATATCAAAGGTGTTCACTGTATGAATAGCGCTAAGTATGCCATTTCAGTTAATAACTGCAAAAATATAAAAGCAGAGGACATATCATTCTATACATATAGCGATGGAATCCACTTCCAGCCACCTTGTTCGAATGTTTTTGTAAATAATATAAGCGGTGCTACTGATGATGATTTAGTTTCATTTACGTGCGGCGACTATGATCAGTTCGAAGCGGTTTCAAACGACGGAAACTTCGAGAATATCATAGTTACAAATGTAGATGGCAGCAAAATTGGAGAGATATCTAAAAAGACCGCAAGAGCAGTTCTTTTCTGTGGAGCTGGTGCAAGCGGCAATTCTATTTACAAAAATATATTTGTAAAAAATGTAATTGGTATGATTAACTGCAAATTTACAGATTCAAGTGATGCTTACATAACTACAGATCACTTATCTAAATTCTTCATTTACGATGCAATATTCGACAATGTCGAAAAAGTATATATGTGGCCTACCAATTCTGACAATATCGTCATTCAAAACTGCAGAAATGATAACTTTGATGAAGCGCCTCTCATAAGAGTGACAGGCTATAAGAACAAACTTGGATATATAAATCATTTAAAGTTAAAGAATATCAGCTACTCTGGAAAAGGCAGAGTGCTTGATATAGCATACTATGCAAAAGCTAGTAACATCAGCATTGAGGACATATACGCAAATGTGGATTTTTCAACATCAGATACAAATGATGCTATATTCAGCATCACGAATAATATTAAGTCTAATATTAATGTAAGCAATGTTAGCTGCAGCATCGAAAAAGGAACTAATAGCATCATTACCGCACTGATCAGAACTACAAAAGCAAGTTCAATCAAGCACGATGTCAACATTAGTAACATTACACTTTCAGCTGATTCTTTGATTAATACATTTAATCCTCTTTCAGCATTAATTAATAATGTTCGTTCAAACGAATATTATTCAGTCTTTTTTGAAGAAGCAGCAAACACAAGCGAGCATTCTGATGTATTTATATCAAATTCAAATATAAATGCGACATTAAAGTTTACAGGAAACTGTAACTGTTCACTTTCATCAAACAGTGCATTTATAACTAACGAACTGTCAGCATTATCTCCAAGTGTTTATAATACCATTAACAAAAATAATCACAGATATATGTATGATGGAACTGAATGGATTAAAGTAGTTTAACATCTAAGGAGGGGCAGAATGGCAGGACTTATAACAGCAGTAGCGAGCATTACAGTGAGTATAATCAGCTTGATTGGAGTAATCATTACGACGAGGGCAAGTACATCAAAGATTCAGAATGAATTGAAAATCAATAATGCAGTACAGGATGAAAGAATACAAGAGTTAACGAGAGAGGTAAGGCTCCATAATAGCTTTGCCGAACGTATTCCTGTCATTGAACAAAGAATTACTGCACTCGAAAAAAATGTATTTAAATAAATTTAATTTGCTACTGACATTCGTGTCGGTAGCAAAAAGGAGGCGTATTTTTATGAATAAAAAATGGATTAAAGCAGCAGGAGTTAGAGCTATCAAGACGATGGCTCAAACTGCAGTAGCAATGATTCCTGCTGCAGCAACTATAACTCAAGTAGATTGGATTACAGTCGCAGGAACAGTAGCATTAGCAGGAGCACTAAGTATTCTTACAAGTGTGGCAGGACTGCCAGAGGTGGAGGAATAATGAGTATACTGATAGTTGGAGCAGTAGTAATTTTAGTAACTTATGTAATTATGAACAAATTGAATTGGTAAAAAGGAGTGGTTTATATGGTATTTAATATTCACGCAGGTCATGGGAACCCAATGGGCAGAGGATGTGGAGCAGTTGGCTTATTAGATGAAAGCTTTGAGGCTAGAAGAGTAAAGGATGAATTAATTCGTCAGCTAAGGTATTATGGAGCAGTCGCTTATGACTGCACTTTTGATGGGAATGCAAGTCAGAATGCTATATTAAATGGAATAGTAAAAAAGTGTAACTCACATGGAGTAGACAAGGATGTAAGTATTCATTTAAACGCTGGCGGAGGAACAGGCGTTGAGGTCTACATTTATAGTGAAGATATGAGAAAGTGTGCGGAGATCACTTGCGATTTGATATCTAGATATTTGGGAATCAGGAATAGAGGAGTTAAAATTAACAAAAGTTTATACGTACTTAGAAAGACTGCTGCTCCTGCTATGCTTGTAGAATGCGCTTTTGTAGATAATGAGACAGATAGAGAAAGGTGGAACTATGAAAGAGTAGCAAGCAGCATAGCACAAGCCTTATTCGCTACGACTAAATAGTGTTTATGAGCAAAAGAGAAAAAGATATAAATGGGAATTATATCGGAAATGCGATAGGTGTTTGTCATTGTGACAGACACCCAGGTGCATTAAATCGTCAAATAGCATATAAGCACAAATGCCTTGCAAAAAAGTGCAAATATTTAGAGAAATACAATGAAGAAAGCTGGCGAAAAAAAATAGAATACAGGAGGTAGAAAAGTGAAGCAAGGAACTACTTATAAACTTATAGTCAGTATAGATAAAGTCACAGATATAGATACAGTAGACAGTGTTATATTTACTTTTGCAGATTTTTCAAAAACTAAAATACTGCAAAAGACTTATCCTACTGACGTTAAATATATTGAAAAAAAATTTAACATTCCCTGACAAGGTGGCAGATGTGCGATTGAACGGCCGTCAATGCTCTCGAATGGGCACATCAATCCAGACAGGTGGGCAAGGTCTGGGAAAGAGGTACGAAAGTGCCTCTTTTTTGTTGAAAAAAATAAAAATAATACGAAAAAATATTAAAAAAGTATTGACAACGATACGATAAAGTATTATAATGTATTTAAAGATAAGGAAAACAAATACAGAATGAAAGGTTAAAAAGGTGAATATTATGAGAGAAGTAATTACAAGAATTGGAGAATACGAAATCAGATGGAGCTACGACGAAACAGATCAGGGATATGTAGATGTAATCAAAGATGGGGCAGAAAAAAGATTACTTGAATGCATCAGCTTGGAAGAGTTTATCAAAATTTCCGATGAGGAATTTGAAGATATGATTAATGAAGAATTATAGAAAGGAATAGGGTGAAAGATATGAAAGCAGTAGAAAGAATAAGAATGGCAAATATGCCATTCGACAAATTTGAAAATAACCAGTTTATTCACGCAACGGGTGATCTTGTAAAATTGGAAGATGGCTCTTGGGAAATCGAATATGAAGACATGGAGTATGAAGATGCTCCTGGATGCAAATATTCAAATGAAGAAGATGATGAAGAAGAACTGTCATAGTATATATGAAAATGATGAGATGACAGTGGAAGCATAAAGAAAGGAATAGGGTGAATATTATGACAAACAAAGATAAGGATTTTGCAATTCAACTTTTAAAAAAAGCAGGATATGTTGGAAAGGACATTGACAAAACTAGCAATATTGAAGATAGAGAAGATGGATGCTGGGATATAGAGATTGAAGGAAGAGGACATGTGTACTTAGAATTTAAAAATGGAAGAAACAGAATTTTCTGGGGTGACGGTGAATTCTTTGGTCATGAGGGAATTTGGGATAGGAACGTGAATCTATGGGCGGTAGACAAGGAGGTGTAGCATGAGGATAGAACTAGAATTAACAGACAAACAGTTCCAGGAGATCTCAAAAGGTCTCCTGGAATATCAAAAAAGAATTCCAAATTCAACAATGGCAGAATTTATTGTTGAATTAACAAAAAGAAATGCTGAGAGGGAGTTAATTTCCCTGGCAGAATATTCGAGACTGACTGGAGCAAATCCAGCGAACTTAAGACAAAAGATAGCGAGAGGAACTCTGGAAGCAAAGAAAATTGAAAATAAATGGTATGTCGAAAAAAAAGGAGAGTGATTAAGATGTGGCATACTGTATTTATAAAAAATGAGGACTTCATACTTTATGAGTCCGAAAAAGCAGTAAAAATTAAAATTCCACTTAAGGGAGCCCACTACATCTGGCTCCCTAAAAAATTAGTGAAATTTGAAAAGTTTAGACATGAATATATGACTAAACTTTTAATTCCAGATGACTTCAAATTAAAAGGGGATATGGAATATTCAGTGGAAGAAGCGCTTGAATATTTCAGCAAGAACTGTGTAGTGGACCCACTGCAGACTTATGTCCCAGAGAAAAAGAAAGCAGTCAAGATTACTGCAGATAAGGAGCTGATAGATTGACAGATCAGGAAAAAGCATTTGAAAAACTCAGTAAATTAAAGGTCGGAGCACTTTTTATGGAAATGGGCACTGGAAAAACAAAAGTAGCCCTCGACTTAATAGCATCAAAAAAAGAGAAAGTGGACTATATCCTTTGGATATGTCCATTTTCAATTAAATCCGAATTATTGGCTGAAAAAAACAAGTGGCATCCAGAACTTGAAATTGAAGTCGCTGGCTGTGAATCCATCGGAGCATCAGACAGGATTTACATTGAATTGCTGAATAAAGTTGAAAATTCAAAAGCTTTCATCGTTGTTGATGAAAGCTTAAAAATTAAGAACTCTGCTGCAAAAAGAACTCAGCGAATTTTAAAATTGGGAGAAAATGCTAAATACAAATTGATTTTAAACGGAACTCCAGTCAGCCGAAACATTATGGATATATATACTCAGATGGAATTTCTTTCGCCAAAAATACTGAAAATGAGCGAGAATGAATTTAAAAATACCTTCTGTGAATACTATTTGAGAGGAAAGTTAAAAGGAGTAATCAAGGAGCAAGTCAATATTCCGTATCTGATATCCTTGATTCAACCATATATCTTCGATTCCAAATTGGAAATTAATACAAAAAAGAGATATATGGAAGTTAGCTACTCGATGAATGATAAGGAAAAAGAAGAATATGAATGCAAAAAAGAAGAGATTCTGTCTAAATTTCAAGACGACGATAGAATAGATTTTTATCGTTTAGTAACAGAATTGCAATCTCTCTATTCTGGATGCGATGAAATTAATTCAAAATTAAATAGCTTAATTAAAAATATTGACGGTCAAGTGATTGTCTATGTTAAATTTTTAAAAAATATTCCAGATGGAGCAATCGCAATCACTGGATCTGTTCCAAATCGAGCTCAAATAATTGAAAATTTTCAAAATAATAAATTCAAAACCCTTTATATTACATACGGATGTGGTGCATTCGGGCTGAATTTTCAAAATTGTAATAACATAATTTTCAGAGACCATACATGGGATTATGCTCAAAGAGAGCAGGCAGAGGCTAGAATATATCGAATAGGTCAAAAAAATGATGTGAAATACTATGATATGGCAGCAGATATTGGACTTGAAAAAATGATTCGGAAAAATCAAGTTAAAAAAAGTGACTTGTTAATTGAGATTAAAAAAGAGATTGAACAAGGGGGTCTGAAAGATTGGCTAAAAGATATGTAGATATTAATGTATACACTGCTGCACAGCAGAGATTAGAGTATATATTTAATGAATTTGATAATGTACTTGTAGCCTTTTCAGGAGGAAAAGATTCAGGAGTATGTTTAAATCTCTGCTATGATTATGCGAAAGAACATAGTATGCTTCATAAATTAGCGATGTATCACTTAGATTATGAAGCGCAGTATCAGATGACTACAGATTATGTGGCAGAAACTTTTGAACGATTTGACGATATCAAAAGATACTGGCTATGCTTGCCTGTTGGAGCTCAATGCGCTTGCAAAATGGATTCTGACGCTTGGATTCCCTGGGAAAAATCAAAAGAAGATATATGGGTCAGAAAAATGCCTGACGTGGAATATTTAATAAGCGAAAACAACTGTCCATTTCAAATGTATGTAGGTCAAAAAGATTACGAAGTGCAAGATAACTTTTCAAAATGGTATTCAAGTGAATTTGGAAATACAGCGATTGTAATTGGGATTAGAGCAGACGAGTCGCTGAACAGATACAGAGCTATAGTATCTGATAGGAAAGTGAATGGATACAAAGATAAAAATTATATTGTCAGCCAAAATAAAGCTACGCATAATGCATACATAATCTATGATTGGACTGTGAACGATGTTTGGATTTATAATTCAAGATTTAATAAAAAATATAATAAACTCTATGACCTCTACTATCAAGCAGGATTAAAAGTGGAGCAAATGAGAGTAGCATCTCCATTCAATAATTGTGGCATTCACACGTTAAAGCTATACAAAGTGATAGACCCTTTTAACTGGGCAAAATTAGTTGGAAGAGTAAATGGAGCAACCTTTGCTGGAATTTATGGTGGAACGTCTGCGATGGGATGGAAAAATATTGAAAAGCCATCACACTTTACCTGGAAAGAATACTGCTATTTTTTATTAAATACATTGAATGAAGATTTAAGACAGCACTATATTAAAAAGTTGAATTCATTTATTGAATTTTGGAAAACGCAAGGGGAGTTTGAAAACGACTCAAATACTTGCTATAAAGATATGTGCACTTGCATTCTTAAAAATGATTATTTTTTTAAAAATATGGAATTTGCTCAAACAAAAAAGAAAAAAGAAAAAAGAAAAGCTGTAATTGATAAATATAGAAATTTATAGGAGGAAAAGAAAATGAGTGAATTTAAAAGCCCAGTATATAAAATCAAGGCGGTTCCAATTGAAAAAATTCAAGCGAATGCTTATAATCCTAACCACGTAGCTCCGCCGGAAATGAAATTATTGTACGAGTCAATAAAAAATGATGGCTATACGATGCCAATTGTTTGTTATTATTTAAAAAATGAAGATAAGTACGAGATCGTAGATGGATATCACAGATACACAGTGATGCTTACACACAAGGATATCTATGAGAGAGAGCGAGGACTTCTTCCTGTGTCAGTGATTAACAAAGACGTATCAGATAGAATGGCAAGTACAATCAGACATAATCGAGCAAGAGGTGAACATTCGATTGAATTAATGACTAATATTGTCGCAGAACTTTCCAAATCAGGAATGTCAGATGCGTGGATTTTAAAAAATATTGGAATGGATGCAGAAGAACTGCTGCGACTTAAACAACTTTCAGGACTTCAAGAATTATTCAAAGACAAGGATTTTTCGAAAAGTTGGGAATAAAAAAAGTGTCGTCAAAATGTCGTCAAACAAATTTTAGAATGCTTTAAAAATAAGGGATAACAAAGGAATGAACACTTGACTTTTAATCAAGTTGTCCGGGGTTCGAATCCCCGATGTCTCATTCCTTTAAATTAGCCGATTCCCAGATAAAATCTGAGGTTTCGGCTTTTTTATACTTAGTTAAATTTAGTTAAACTTAGTTAGTTTAGCAGTCGTCATAGTGTCGTCAAGGCAGCAGGTGTCGTCAAAGTGTCGTCAAAAAAAGGCAAAAAAAAATAAACCAGAACAGCTGAATTCCGATTTATTTTTTTTAGTCATAAAGTCTAATAACTTTCCACAGATTACTGACAAACTTTATTATAAATTAAAATACGTATTTTTTCAACATGACATTTTAATGTTATTGTTAATTTTTTCATTTGTATGCTCTTTCTGGTCGTCTAAATGTTTATAAATTTGCATAATCATTTTATAATCAGCATGGCCCATCAATTCAACCGCCTTGCCAACAGACAAGCCAGAATAGTATAGTAGCGTGCAGTAGTTGTGCCTGAAGTAGTGTGCAGTGAGTGTGATTGGAGTTACTTTCATCTGCATTTCTGCTTCAGTGATGACTGCTGCATTCATTTTTTTTTGTATCTGCTCCCACATACGTCTGTATGCTGAGAGTGTCATTAAATTTCCATCACTTTTTGTAAACAAATACAATCCATCTAATTTTTGCAAATAATCTATAAAAAAACTTTTTACTTCAAGTGGAATATTGATGCATCGATTCCCAGCATAACTTTTTGTGTCTTTTATTTCTGCATTGTTTTTGTCAAAAATTAATGCTCTTGATACTGTGAGCATATTTTCTTTGAAGTCAAAGTCACTTCTCATTAACGCAAGAGCCTCTTCTCTTCTTAATCCAAAGTAGAACAGAACATTGATAAATGCTCTTTGCTTGATATCAAAGTCAGCTTTTTTTACTGCTAGTAGCTCACGATCAGTAAGTGCTCTTTTTTCTACTGCCTTGTAGCGAGGCATTGTTAAATTTTTTGTTAAATTATCTGCATCAACAGAATTGATGATATGATCACTTTTCATTTCATTAATAATTTGACGTAAAGTAAGTATGATCTGCTGGCAAGTCCTAGCCTTATCAAATCTCGAATTAATCATTTGCTGAATATGCTGCTTTTTTAACTGTTCAACTCTTAGATTTCCCAAGCAAGGATTTATATGCTTATCAATTACATTTTTGTACATGGCTTTTGTGTTTGTTTCTTTTTGCGATTTATAAGAATCATACCAGGTATTACAGTAATTTGAAATTAGCATATTTGAAGAAATCACTATATTGCCTTCTTCTTTTTCTTTTTTTAATTCATATATCTTTTGCTCTAACTCTTTTATCGTATTTGCATAAATAGATTTTCTTAATACTTTTCCAGTACTGTCTTTTCCAAGCGTGACTTTTGCCTCATACCTGCCATCTTGCCTTTTTTTGAATTTCATATTTTACACTTCCTTTCAAAGTGTGGTATAATATATTTACAATGTTTACCTTTCCTTTCTTAATATATTTTTTTAACAAAAGCACTGATTTTTTTAAAATTGGTGCTTTGCTTTTAAAGTTTAAAAATGATATAATGAAAGTGTTAGATATACATTTTCATATATCCCCCAAAAAATTGAATTTGAGAATATTCACCCTAGTATTCTCCAGATACCGCTTGTCAGAGCGGTATCTTTTTTTATTACTTTATTTTGTATTTTAAAATAACATAAAAATCATCTTCTCTAGAAAGAATATATTCTTCACCTGAGAATGGGTCTGACTTTAATTCTTTAAAAGGTCCGCCTTTAACGACTGCAATGACACCATATGCAAGGTGAAGGTTTGCCATTACTTCAAATCTTTCAATGTCATCCTTTTTTATATATCCAACGTGAACTCCATCAAGTTCAACTCGCATTGCTCCATCATATTTGCCGCCCTGTTCTGGCTGCACACTTACTTCTTTAATATTGAATGTATATTTGTAAACTTTATCAAATGCAAAACTTTCATTAAACTTTTTTACACTATTGCAATCATAAAAATCATCAGTTCCGGAAATCAACATCTTAATTTCTTTTTGTCTAAATGAAGTGCCTGCTACATTAAAAGTCTCATATTTTTGTTCAACATCCTGTTCGACTTTTTTCTGATCAGAAGCTTTAACTCTAAGTGCACTTTTAAATTCATTAGCACTTAGTATAGATATGATTAAAAGTAAAGCCAGTATTCCAATTATTGCCAAATTAAAAGCAAATGCCGACGAATAAATTATCAAAAAAATAAGAACAAATGACAGAATGTTTAATTTAAGTATATTTTTTTTCACTTCTTTTTCTTCATAACTCTTTTTCCCAACTTTGATTTTACTCATATTAATTCCCCCTTTATTTTTTTAAAACTGCAAGGCAAGGATAGAAGTAAATGAAGTATTCTTTGTACTTTACCACGATACCATACCTTTCCTTATACTTTTTTAGTGCATCATCTAAAAAAGCAGTAGTGACATCTAGATATTCAGCTACATCAAATTTAGTTTGACATCCATACTCAAATGCTGACACAAGTCCATCTAATCCAATCAGCATATCGTAAGCCCAAGTTCTTGCCCTGTCCTCTTGTCTACTGTTTGATGTATTTCTTTGATCTAGTATATCTCCAGCATTTTTTAAATAATGCCCAATCTCTTCTGCCAGGACACATTTTTTTCTTAACTCATCTAACGAATCCCTAATTACTATTTTATTATTTAAAATCCGCCCATCTGCAGATTGCAGGGGCTTTTCTTTTACGATTAGCCCTATCTGCTCTGCTTCGGATATTAATTCGTCATAATTCAATCAATCATCCTCATTCATTAATTCATCATCGCGTTTAATCATATCATCAGTCACTTCAATGTCCGTTCTTTCGTGAGCTGCAATCAACTGCACATTTTTGAATTCTGGGATATAAGTTAATTCCCTCACTCTTTTGACCGCCTCGTCTTTTCCTCTAGAATTTAACATATCAAAGTATTTAAGTATTGGTAAATCATCTACATCATTCATTTTGATACTATTTATGAAATCCTCATAATCAACTCCATAAATCTTTAAAATCTCCTGTAGAGTATTAATTCTAACCTTTCTAGAATTTGATTCATATCTAGAAAGTGTCATTGATGATATACCAATTTTATCAGCTACATCCTTGAGGGTAAGACTGCTTGATTCTCTTAACTTTTTTAATCTTTTGCCAATTTCTTCGTAAATATCCAAGTCACTCATTATTTTCACTTCCTTTCCTTTCTTATATTATATATTATTTTTGGTAATTTTTCAACCAAAAAAGGTTATATTTTTTTAAAAAAAGTATTGACACTAACCGTTAATGGTAGTATATTATAAATAACCAATAACGGTTACAAAAAATAAAAAGGAAGTGATTAGATGGTTGTAAATAATTTTCATTTAGTAGAGCCAGTAGATCTTAAGCAGTTAAGAATGCTATATGGGTTATCACAAAGCGGATTTGCTAATAAATTAGGAGTTCCGATAACTACGTATAGGAGATGGGAGTTAAATCCTAGAAAAATGAAGATAGAAGATATTCTCAATGTCTGTCAAAAATGCGAGATTCAATTTATGGATTTGAAATTTTAATTTTTTTTACTTTTAAAGTAACCAAAAACGGTTACAGAAACGAGGGTGAATATGAAGTACGAAAAAAAGCTAATGAGTATCACCGAGCTAGTAGCACTCGGATACCCAAGAGCATTTTTAAAAAGAATAGTAAATGCAGATAACTCTGCAAAGTTCACTATCAGAACTTCGGTTAGTAAGAATGCCAAGATTCTGATAGACACAGCAGAATTTGACAAAATGTTAAAAAGTGGAGAAATCCGCTAAGCGGACTAAGGTCCGCATCTGGTCACAGGAGCAACCCTGGTGGGAAGGTTGAAACTAACAAACACACTGAATTAAAAAATCACGAAAAAAATCCTTCAAGTTTAAATTATAAAAACCCAATTCGGTTCGAATCCGAATGTGACCATTGAGCTCAAATATAAAAAAGAAAGGAAGGAATACAATTATTAAAAAAAATAACATTCTCTTCGGAGTGTTCATAGTGATATCTGCCATCGGATATATTTACTGTGACACTTACGTTAAAGGAATAAAGAGGCAGCCAGAACAGAAGTGGCAGCCAAGGTACACCCAAGAGGAATGGCAGCAGATTGAGATTGAAAGAAATTCCGAGCAGTTTGTGAAAGAGACTGCTCAAGAATTTGAGACTGAAACTGTGGCAGAACCTTCAAATTCGATTGAAGAAGAAACTCAGACAGAACTTGAGACTGAGGTGGAGACTAAATACACAGAATATGACTTCGAGCTACTTGCTCGTGTCATCGAAGCAGAAGCTGGCGGAGAGAGTGACTATCATAAACTTTGTGTGGGAACAGTAGTTATGAACAGGGTCGCCTCAGATAAATATCCAGATACGATTGAAGGTGTGATATATCAGCCTGGCCAGTATCAGTGTGTGACAAATAGTCACATAAACAAGGAACCAAGCGAATCCTCATATGAAGCTGCTGAAAGTATACTTGATGGACGCAGAATGTTTAGAAGCTCGGTCGTTTATCAGGCTGAATTCATACAAGGCAAAGTAGTTGAAAAAGTTGGTAATACATACTTTTGTGAGGATGAGGATTAAAAAAATGGAAGAATGTGATATTTGTGGAGCAAAGCTTGACGCTGGTGAAAAGTGTGACTGCTTAAAAGAAATTAAACTTGTCGAAATGAGATGGCAGCAGGTGTCCGAAGAAGATGAAGAAGGTCAGATGACTATAAGGATGGAGTAGTTCATCCTTTAAAAATAAAAATAAAATTACCAAAAATGCAAAAAAAAGGAGAAAAAATGGAAGAAACAATAACTATCAGAAGGGAAGAATATAGGACTTTAATTGAGGGAAATGAAAAGTTACAGGTCATCAAAAGACTTGCAGCTGATACTGATTCAATCTACAGTTCAAATATTTTGAGAATAATAGGAGGCTTGAAGAATGATAGAAATGAAAGTTATGAAAAACAGAAAGGAGTGGCTAGGGAAAAGGAGTAAATACATAGGCGGTTCTGACTGTGCATGCATATTAGGACTAAATCCCTACAAGTCTAATGTGGATTTGTATTTAGAAAAAATTGGGGAAAAGCAATCCCAAGATATATCAGACAAGCCACAAGTCAAGTTTGGAATAGCAGCAGAGCCAATCATTAGAGAGTTATTCCAGATAAACTATCCACAGATGCAGATGAATTATGTTGAAAACAACAACTTCATCAACGACAAATATCCATTTGCAAGAGCCTCGCTGGATGGATGGCTGACAGATCAGGACGGAATAAACGGAATCTGGGAATGCAAGACTTCACAAATAGTAAGTTCTGCAGTCAAAGAGAAGTGGAATGACCAAGTTCCAGATAATTATTATTGTCAGATTCTACATTACTTTTTAGTAAGAGAGGACTGCGACTTTGCTATTCTGACAGCTTTGCTGACTTGGGATTATTCAGAAAAAGAACCATATCAGCAGCTAAGAAACTACAGATTTGAAAGGAGTGATGTGAAAGAGGATATTGAATATTTAAAAGAACAAGAGATTAAGTTTTTTGAATGCATTGAAAAAAAGCAAAAGCCGGATTTAATTCTACCGGAGATTTAGAAAGGAAGAGGTAACTTATATGGACGAAAGTGCAATGTTAAGAAGATTAATCGACATGATACTAAATAATACATGTTTAAATTATGACCATAAAGATTTGATGATTGATAATGATTCTAAAATTTTAGCAATCATTAAATTTATAGACGAAGATAGCTATTCTAACTGTTTAGCAGAAAGAAAAGAAGAATATGAAAAAGAGATAGGAGAAGAAAAATATGGAATTTAAGATGAACGAACTGGCTATTCCTGAAGCATCGTTTAACTTTGAAGAGTTAAAGCAGGAGATTACAGCCAGAACACAAGATTACAAAAATGTAGTAGTCACAGAAGATGCGATTAAGGACTTCAAAGGAGACAGGGCTAAACTTAACAAACTAAAAAAAGCTCTTGATGACGCAAGAAAAGATGTCAAGAAAAAGTACAATGAGCCTTATCTTGAATTTGAAAAAAAAGTCAAGGAACTGATTGCAATCGTGGATGAGCCAATTGCAGTGATTGATAGCCAGCTAAAAGAATTTGAAAATGAAAGAATCAATAAAAAGCAGCAGTGGATCGAAGAGCATTTCAATTCGATTGAAAGACCAGATTGGCTCAAATTAGAACAGATAGAAGATAAAAAATGGCTAAATGCGACAGTGTCAGAGAATTCGATACAGGCAGAGATTTTAAATATTATTCTAAAAGTAAAATCTGACATTGATTCACTTCAAAATTTGCCAAATTTCGCATTCGAAAGTATTGAATGCTATAAATCTACACTTGATGTGTCAAAGGCTCTAAATGAGGCGCACAGGCTTTCTGAGATAGCAAAGAGAAAAGCTGAAGCAGAGCAGAGAGCACTTGAATTGAAAAAGCAGAGAGAAGAGCAAGAAAAAGTAATTAAAGAACAGAAAAAAGCAGCAGAAGAACAGACAGAAGAAGTAAAAGAGGAAGCAAAAGAAGAAGCAAAACAGTGGGTATCATTCAAATGCTTATTAACTGTTAGCCAGGCAAGAGCGCTCGGAAGATTTTTCAAAGAAAATAACATCACATTCAGGGAGGATTAAAAAATGGTAAAAAATAGCTTAACAAAAAAAGAGGATAACTCATCATTCTCTGTGTATTTGACGCAGAGTGCAGTAAAAGAGCACATTCACAAGGTTATTGGTGGGAAAGATGGAGATAAATTCATCACCTCAATCATTTCAGCAGTAAATCAGAACTCTGCATTAAAAGAGTGCACAAATCAGACCATAGTGGGAGCTGCACTGATTGGACAGTCGCTCAATCTGTCACCATCCCCACAGTTAGGCCAATTCTATATGGTTCCTTTCAAAAATAATAAAAAAGGAGTAACAGAAGCTCAGTTCCAGATTGGATACAAAGGAATGATTCAGCTGGCTATTAGATCAGGCGAATATAAAAAGCTGAACGTACTTCCAATCAAAGAGGGCGAACTTATCAAGTATGATCCTTTGAACGAAGAAATCGAAGTATCACTTATCGAAGATGAAGAAATACGAGAAAAAGCGGAAACATCTGGATACTACTGTATGTTTGAACTTGTGAATGGATTTAAAAAAGCGATGTATTGGTCAAAAAAGAAGATGGAAAGTCACGCACTTAAGTACTCAAAAGGATATGCAGCTAAAAAGGGATATACTTTCTGGGAAAAAGACTTTGACGCGATGGCATGCAAGACTATGCTCAGACAGTTAATCAGCAAGTACGGAATAATGTCTATTGATTTCCAAAAAGCCTACGAAAATGATATGGCGGTCATTGACGAAAAAGGAAATACGGAATATGTGGATGATGTGGAAAATGAAGAGCAGTCAGTAGTTGATGCAGAATACAAAGAAGTAAAAGAAGAACATCCAGCAGAGAATTCTGCTGCAGCAGCACTTTTTGGAGGTATTTAAGAATGAATAAGACACTTTTGATTGGTAGAACGACAAAGGATCCTGATATCAGATACGCACAGAGCGAACAGCCTATGACTATCGCAAGATTCAATTTAGCAGTAGACAGAAGATTCAAAAAAGAGGGAGAGCAGTCAGCAGATTTTATTAGCTGTGTAGCTTTTGGTAAAACAGCAGAATTCATTGAAAAATATGTGTTCAAAGGAACGAAGATAGCAGTCGAGGGAAGAATTCAGACAGGAAGCTATACAAACAAGGACGGAAACAAAGTATATACGACTGATGTAGTAGTCGAACAGGTAGAGTTCGCTGGAGCAAAGACTGACAGTAAATCTGCTGCAAAAGAAAGCAATGATGACTTTATGAATGTGGCAGATGAATTAGATGATGAGGGATTACCTTTCTAGGAGGCAAATATGACACAAAATGAATTGAATAAAATTTTAGAAAATCACAAACATTGGATTAATAGAGATTGTGAAGATTGGGAAGGTTTGAAAGCAAACCTTCGTAATGCAGACCTTCGTGGTGCAGACCTTCTTTATGCAAACCTTAGTGGTGCAGACCTTCGTGGTGCAAACCTTAGTGGTGCAGACCTTCGTGGTGCAAACCTTCGTTATGCATGCCTTAGTTGTGCAAACCTTCGTAATGCAGACCTTCGTGGTGCAGACCTTCTTTATGCAAACCTTAGTGGTGCAGACCTTAGTTATGCAAACCTTAGTTGTGCAAACCTTCGTAATGCAGACTTTAGTGGTGCAGACCTTCGTGGTGCAGACCTTCGTGGTGCAGACTTTAGTGGTGCAAACCTTCGGTATGCAGACCTTCTTTATGCAAACCTTAGTGGTGCAGACCTTAGTGGTGCTAAAAATATTCCTTTTATACCTATGGCTTGTCCTGATACAGGTGCATTTATTGGATATAAAAAAGCAAGTGGATATATATTGAAGATAGAAATCTTGCAAGATGCTAGAAGAAGTTCTTCTAATTCAAGAAAATGCAGATGCGACAAGGCTAAAGTTTTAGAGATTCAAAATTTATATGGAGATATAGCTAATGTTAAAGAAGTTAAAAGTGACTATGACAAAAGCTTTATTTATAGGCTAGGAGAAATTGTCGAAGAACCAAATTTTTGCGAAGATAGATGGAATGAATGTGCAGAGGGCATTCACTTTTTTATCAATAGACAGGAAGCAGTGGAATATGGACATTGAATTTGAAATACCAGGCAAGCCACAGGGCAAGGCAAGAGCGAGAACATTTTACAATTCAAAGTTAAATAAAATGCAGTCTGTGACACCAGCGAACACAGTTCTGTATGAGAATTTAATT
Source organism: uncultured Caryophanales bacterium (assembly GCA_947164155.1). Taxonomy (GTDB): domain Bacteria; phylum Bacillota_I; class Bacilli_A; order RFN20; family CAG-826; genus UBA2450. Next base: position 20,314 of record CAMUVS010000018.1, read on the forward strand.
AAATTAATGTTCAGAGAAAGCTACAAGGGTGATATGACATTAAATCCATGCAAGGTTGAGATTACAGCCTTGTATGGAATTCCTAAAAGTTATTCGAAAAAGAAGATTAAAGAAATCAGATCAGGAAGGCTGCTGCCTACAAAAAAGCCAGATGCGGATAACATCTGTAAATGTGTGCTTGATGCATTGAATGGACTAGCTTACAAGGACGATACTCAAGTAGTCGATGTACGAATTATCAAACAGTACACAGAATTTGAAGAAAAGGTAATTGTAAAAATTAAAGACATCTAGAGAGGAGGGGGAGAAGTGTGGCGGAGAACTGTGGATGGGTTATTTTAAGTCGAAAAATTCAAGACAATTGGATTTGGGAAAATCCAGATATGTTAAAAGCGTGGCTAGATTTGATTTTTTTAATGAACTTTAAAGACAGAAAATTGATTATAGATGGCCAGCTTAAAGTTATAAAAAGAGGACAATACTTTACGTCAATTAGAAACTTAGCATCGAGATGGGAATGGTCAAAAGACAGAGTTGAACGATTTTTAAAACTTTTAGAAAGTGACGAAATGATCACTAGGAGCCGGACACCTAGCGGGACACTTCTAACCCTTATAAAATATGAGGATTTTCAAGGTCAGCCGGACACTGACAAGGACACTGACAAGGACACTGACAAGGACACTGACAAGGACACT
>CAMUVS010000019.1 GCA_947164155.1 uncultured Caryophanales bacterium
CATCAACTCTACCAACATAGACCCCAGCAATTGGTCCATCAAATGGAATATCAGAGATTCCAAGAGCTAAGCTCGAACCAAGCATAGCGGTCATTTCTGGAGTGCAGTCTAAATCCACAGACATCACTGTGTTAACGATTTGCACTTCGTTTCTAAATCCTTCAGAGAACATTGGTCTGATAGGACGGTCAATTAATCGGGCTGTTAATGTAGCATGTTCACTTGCTCTACCTTCTCTTCTTAAGAAGGATCCTGGGATTTTACCAATGGCGTATTGTTTTTCTTCATAACCAACGGTTAATGGGAAGAAGTCGCCTTCTTTTGGTAAATCAGAAGCACATGCTGTGGAAAGAACAACAGTTTCGTTTAATCTCACAAGCACAGCACCGTCGGCTTGTTTGGCAATCTCGCCAGTTTCAACAACGAATTTCTTTCCTTCGAATTCTAATTCGAATACTTTCTTCATCTTTTCTTTTTTCCTTTTAAAAAACATAACGCGATTATGTTATCATAGATAAGAGTAAAAACGATACTACTTTTTAAGAAAACTTTAATTGCTAAATTAATGTGGTTAGATTTTGCTATTCAAGATTATAATTATTAAGACTTTATGAATTTACCTTTAGACAATAAATTGCAATTAGAATCTCTTTTAGATGGTTATTCTTTAAAAGAATTAAAAAATGTTGCTTCCGACATTATGGAGCAATATAAGAATAATTCTAATAAAGGGAATGATTTGATTAACTCTTCTTTAGCTTCCAAAGTCTATGCGGTATATCGTTTACCAGCCACTTATTCTGCTTTTGGGGAAGCACTTAAACACACTCTAGAATTATATGATCAAAAGATCGATTCTGTGATTGATGTAGGAGCTGGTAGCGGCTCTGCCTCTTTAGCGGCTTCTCACCTATTACCAAATATTAAAAACTTCACATTATTAGAGAGAAATAAATACATGATGGAGATTGGTAAAACTCTCCATAATTTTGACTATATTAATTATGATTTATCTAAAGATAATTTAGATATTAAGGCGGACTTAGTTATCTCTAGTTATGTCTTAAATGAATTAGATCAAAATTCAAGAATTAATGCGATAAATAAGATGTGGGATATGACTAATAAAATGATGCTCATAGTAGAACCAGGTACTCCTGAAGGATTTAATCTAATTAGAGAAATTAGAGACTACTTAATTTCTATTGGTGCTCATGTTATCGCTCCTTGTACACATATGGGAGTTTGTTTAAATACATGGTGTCACTTTTCTACCCGTGTATCACGCTCAAAATTACATAAAGATATTAAAGGGGGCGATGCTCCTTATGAAGATGAGAAATACTCATATATTGCTTTTAGCAAAAGTGAAGTTATTCCTTGTAAAAATAGAATCTTAAGACACCCTCAAATTAATCCAGGGTTTATTGAATTAGATGTTTGTTCAAAAGATGGATTTAAAAAGATAAAATATTCTAAGAAAGATAAAGAATTATTTAAGAAAGCTAGAAAAAGTGACGCTGGAGATATGATATAGATGAAGAATTATCGCTTGTATTTATTTGAATTATTTTTTGCTTTATTAGTTATTTTTGCTCACACCAATTTTCCTAGTGGCGAACTCTATTTTGATTCTTTGGGTAGAGTAACAGTTATCTTCTTTTTTATGCTTTCTAGTTATTTTTATACTAAAAGGCTTAATAAAGATGACTTTTCTTATAAATCAACGATTAAGCGATGCTTCAGGCTTCTATTAATTGCCGGAGCGGTAATTGTGATTTATTGTTCGATATTAATACCAGTGAATTGGTCTAATTTAGGAACGCCAAAAATTATTACCGAAGGATTTAACTGGAATAACTTCCAAGAGTTTTGGAAATTTTATATCCCAAAATTATCATTTTTATGGTTTATCATTGCTTTAATAATTTGTTATTTGCTTTATCCTTTAGTCTATAAAATCAAATGGTTTAAAGAGAATAAATATTCGATCTTTGTTCCTATCGCTATTTTAGTATCAGCCTACATTTATCGAATATTCTGTAATCAATATGACTGGGGGTTCTTTTCGACTTATCAAGTAACTAGGAATTTCTTAATTACCGGCATGCCTTGTTTTCTTATTGGTAGCTATATCTATCATCATGAAGCAAATATTAAAAAGATAAACACTTTAGTGTTTTGGCTTTTATTTATTCTATTAATTGGTACTACTATGTTAGAAGCAATTTATCACGAGGCTACTAGTAATAAACCGAACGAATTCTATTTATCTAGTATTGCTTTAGCAGTGTTAGCTCTTATTTACTGCATCCAAAAACCAGACACTAAGTTTGGAGAATTTTGCTACCACTATTTAGGATCTACTGGTCCAACATTTATCTATTTATTCCATATGTTATTTGTACCTTTAGTGAGTTCTTTATATAAGATTAATTGGGGAGTACTACTAATAATCATTATTGCAGATACATGTGCGTTATTATTAGGATTAATTTATAATTTATTCAAAGTTAAAGTTTTAAAAAGGGGATAACAATATATGAAAGATTACGTCATCTTAGTGGATTCTTGCTGTGACTTAGGAAAAGAGTTTAGACAAAAGCACAATATTGAATATGTGAAAATGCTTCTAAACTGGACTGATGAAAAAGGTGTAGAACACGAAAACATCGCTGATTTAGACTGGGAGACTCTTTCTATGAAAGAGTTCTACGATATTATTAGAAGTGGGATTAGATTTTATACATCTATGCCTTCTCAACAAGACTATATGGATTTCTTTGAGAAATATTTAAAAGAGAATAAAGATGTTTTATATATCGCTTGCAGCTCTGGACTTTCTAACTCCATTAATATCGCTAAAAAATTAGTGGAAACTGAAGTCAAAGAAAAATACCCAAATAACAAAGTCGTTGTTATTGACTCTTTAAGAGCGGGCATGTCTTTAGGAATGATTATCATGGAAGCTCAAAGACTTAAAGATGAAGGTAAAGACATTGATGAAGTCACTAAATGGGTAGAAGAAAATAAACTTAAATATTTAGAAGTCGGAATCCCAGAAACTCTTACCTACTTAAAAAGAGCGGGCAGAGTCAGCGGCCCTAAAGCTTTAATGGGCAACATGATTGGTTTAAAACCAATTCTAGAGTTTGATGATAAAGGTAGTAATATCGCTGTTAATAAGGCCATTGGTAGAAGAAAAGCTTATATCAAAATGGCCCAGATGATTAAAAATCATATTGATGATTCAGAAAATCAAGAAATCTACTTAATGCATGCGGATTGTAAAGATGATGATATTAAAGCCTTTAAAGATGAAATCTTAAAAGCTGTTAAAGTTAAAAACATCATTGTTGAACCTCTTGGACCAATCATTGGTGCTTCCTCTGGTCCAGGAACAATTATTGTTAATTATCGTGGAAAATAGATATAATAAAATCACAGCTTCTTTGAATAGGAGGCTGTTTTTTTACTCATAATGAATAGTTTTTATATGTTTTTACACTTTTTCAGCAAAAACAGAAAAACTGCAGAAATGTATTTGTCACTGATTATTCTGCTTCGGTGTAAGTTTAAGAGCAAAAAGCGAATCGGTGTTGTTATATTTACACTATAACTGTTTATTAGAAAGCATCAACATCGTTGCTAGATCTCTTGACCTAATGTTGATATATCTAGTAGGTTCGGTGTAATTGCCGTTAATCATCACCAAAAACAATCTATAAAAACTCTAAATAAAAAAGTCTCTTCTTAACAAATAAGTTGAGATTTTTTACAAAAACACCCCATAGCCATTAACTACAGGGTGTTCCATAATTAGAATTTGATAAAGATAGTTTTATCTTCTGGAGGCAGCAAGAGCGCTGACTTCATCAAACGTTAACGCACGCTCTCCTTTGGCAAGAGGGGCGGCGTAAACATTACCATATCTGTCAACTTTAAGGCTGACGGAAACTCTGGCAACATTTTGATTTGCATTATTAGTTCTTCTCTTAAATTCATTAACTTTTTTCATGCGTTATTCCTCCTCTAATATTATATTATCTTTATTTTTCTCTTTTAGCAATGAAAGTCTTAAATATGTTAATTCGGACTCAATATGGTAATAATTAACAACGATATAACCTCTTAGTAAATATTTTTTAATATCTACTAATACGTCAGATTCAAACACCTTCAAAGTGACTCGATCGTTACAATATTCGTAGCAAAGAGCCTCGAATTTTTTAAGAATTTCAGCACAACAAGACAAGAAACGAATTATATAACCATCGTCGCTATCTGGAATTTCGTCTTTCGCAAAATATAAGCTGTTATTTCTGCAAATATCAATTAAAGATGAAGCAAAATCATAATTGGCTTTTTTTGTTTTAATTTTTGGTGTGTTAATAAGTTGCAAATACTTGTCAAAATAAGTTGACGGGTCTTCAGCAAAAGTAGACTCAATTGTGTCCAATGACCACTCTTTTGCGAAATCATTTAAAACTTCTTTTACATATAAACTGTTTGGAGTGCTAGTAATTTGATTGTATTCTTTTAAAACATTAACTGTATTTTTCTTTAAATCATCACTCTTATCAGTTTTACGATTTTGAGCTCCTCTCAACGAGAATCCAATTGTGACCATACCTAAGCCAATAGTAACAGCCACAATCGAGAGATAATAATAAATAGAATATGTTTTTGAATCAATATTACCAATTCCTTGATTAAGAACTAATGCTAGGACAATCCAGAAAACTATGCCAGTAAAAGTAAAAACTATGCCAACAAAAAATGATATCCAATACAAAGCGTCTAGTTTAGAAATATTATATTTTTTTCTGTCTTTTTGTTTTTTCATTAGTCAATTAGTCTTCTTTCTTCTTACGGAATAAAAAGTATCCACCAACACATGTAATTGAAATTACAGAAATGACAACAATAATTGCAATAGTATTTGCGTTTCCGACAATATTGCCAAGAATTGCTCTAGTAGAATTTAAAGGACCATTAATTTTTCCTTCGCCAAATCGTTCTATAAAATCATCATGTGCAGATGTTCCATATTTACGGATGATTAAATCATATCTAGCCATCGCTTGTTCGATAACATTACTGCTGTCTTTATTTGCAGTTGCTTCCGCAGCAATATTACGTAAATCCTCATCAAGATCAAGGAACTCAAGGCCTAAATCATCCCATTTGCTATCGTCTGTAATAGCGCTACTGCCATCACAAGTAATTGTGGATAAGAAACTCTCACACCATTGCTCTAGTGAATAATCTAAGTATCTTATTGAAATACTATGAATATACAAACTATTAACAGTTCCGGAGAAAGAAAACACAATGGTTTCAGATCCACTCATAACATAATCAGTGGAGTCTTTATAAATATCGCATGGAAGTGCATCATAGGCACCATTCCAACTTGGATCATCAAAACCGGCAGTCTCAATTTCATAAATGTTCGTTGAACCGGCAGTAACTGTCATAGACCCACTACCAGCATTACCATTAGAACTCATGATAAGGTCGATACCAGTAATTTTCATACCAGCATAACCACTAATAGTAAATGTTCCACTCTTATTCTGTGCTATTTGAAGTGCATTCCTGTCAGTATTGAATGAACCACTCGATGTTAAAGTAACAGAACCTCCTGATAGATAATCATCTGTTTGAGTGACAGTGCTCGTGCTAGCAGGAACAAAAGTCGCTTTCTTGTAAAGAGCTTGAGTCACGGTAACACTGACACTAACTTTTAAATCAGGAGTTGTCTGATCGTCAACATAATTACCAGTTGTAGCGTACACAGTTGCAGTTCCTACACCTTTTGGAGTTAATACTCCATCAGCAACTGTAACGACAGATGAATCTGATGTTCCCCAATGAACCGAAGGATCGTTGTTGTTGAACGGTTCAACAGTAGCGTTTAATCTCCTTCTTCCATATCCATAAGAATCCATACTAATAGGAGAATTGTTATCTAAAACAATACCTGTTGGATCTACTTTTTGAACCTTTTGATAGCCAATAGTAATATTAGAAAAATATTTAGCGGAGCTTGAAGTAGAGTCAATTCTAAAATAACAATAATGATCTTCAGGATCAAACGACCAAGTCCAATCAGTACTATTATTTATACCTCCAGACTCAGGCTTCTCTGCAATTGCACCTCCATCACTATTTGCCACGAAAGCAGTTAATTGAGTATAACTTCCACTTGCCTTTGTAATAGTGATACTAGTGATATACCCAGATATTGCTAATGTGTTATAAAGATAAGAAGTGTTTGCTTGGAATTGAATATAACTATTACTGTTTTTGATAGAATAAATCTTCCCAGAAATACCATCTGCAGACCAATCCATTGCAGCATATCCGGATGCTGGAACGTTACCTGAGTATGATGAATATGTAATTCCAACTTCGCTTGGAGCTTCGGTAACTGTCACATCACACTCTGCATAAACGCTTGTGTCATCTGCAGATGTTGCTTTGATTGTTGCAGTACCTTCGGTCACACCAGTAACAGTTACTGAACCACCAGTTGCTGTAACGATTGCGACACCGGTATCATCTGATGTCCAATTGATTGTTCCCCCACTATTTAAAGCAGCAGACAATGTTGTTGTTTTTCCTTCTGCCACAGTTGCTGTTGCAGCTGGAGATGTGGTAAATGCAGTTTTTGTAACAGACACGCTTACTTCACTATAAAGGGAACTTCCTGTATCGGTTGCTCTAATAGTTAAAGTACCAGTTGAACCAGCAATCTTAGCTGTGTATCCAGAATTGGTTCCAGAAGGACTGGTAACAGAGCCCGATTGTACGCTCCAATTTAATCCAGCAACGCCATTGCCATAATCAGCAGAAATTGAAACGGTTTGGCCGGTATATGCTGTTGCACCACTAGTTAATGTTAAGTTGATGTAAGGGTCAGAAGAATTGACAGTTACTGTTTTACTGGTAATTGTGTAACCACTTAAAGTTGCACTAATAGTAACCTTACCAGAATGACTTGCTGTAAATTTACCAGTTGTATTCGTTCCTTTGCCTTGAGCATCAGGTGTTGGACTAGAAAGAACAGCACCTTCTGAAGGTGTGTAAACATAGGTTATTGTGCCTGATACTGTAGAATCATCAGAAGTTTTCTTGACTGTAGCAGTATATTCTGAATTAGCATCTACACTAGAATTGCCAGCAACGTAAGCAGCAACTGAAGCTTGAGATACAGCAAACAATTGAGCATCAGCACCTGTTGCAGATGTGTATGGTCTAAATCCACCTGAGCTATTATATTGAAGGGTGCCAACTGTATCATTTCCAACCGCATTAGAAATAGATGTGGTTTTTTTACCAGTCATCAATTTGAATGTTGTTTTGCTAGTAGCATGCCAAGAAATTTTCTTTGCGGCGGAACAATAGATATAGCCATTAGTTCCATCGTAATCTTCTAGTGTAAAAGACGAAGCGGAGCCTACTGCTTTCAAGATAAAATAACTACTTGAAGTCGTAGTTGTTTGAGCCCAGTTACTAGCAATGGTTCCAGTAAAGCCATTTGCATCAGCGTTGCTTTTGAGAACATACATACCATTATTTGTAATGGATGTTGCTGCAGTTGAACTAACGGTATATGTAGTTCCGATAGTAGTAGCATGTACCGGACTTGCTTCTTTATTGTTGCTTCCAACAGCAACACCCACTCCGATTGCCATGGCTAGACCAATGCTTAACCCGGCAATCTTTGAAAATAATTTATTCATATTTTTTCTCTCCTTTCGATAAAATCCTCCAAGGTCGTTTTGGTTATTTAACCTTGTGAGTATGAATAAATCTTTTTGATGTAAAGTTGATTAACTTCACTAAATCTAAGGTCTCCAATATTGGCCAGATAAGAGAAGTATCAACAAAAAGATTTTTGTCAGCTTGTTAGTGACTATTCATGTCCCTAAACGGACTAGTACTAACTCCACCAACGTTACGACTCGGAGAGAATTTTTAAGAGTCATGTGCACCGTGATTCTTCTATTCTACTTCTTATCGTAAATAAGCTATCACCATGTATAGAGTCAACACTTCGACCACAAGTGTTTTTCTCCCTATGGGAGTGAACGCTTATGCGCCCATTATAAAATGAAGAAGATGAGGAAGCAAGCACTCATATGATTAGAGTGCATATTATTTACTTTGTAAATAAACTTTTTTCATCTTCTTTATTGATTGCAAAATGGAAAAGAGCAAAAAGAGAGTTTCATTCATTTGCGCCACTCATGTTGTCAAGAAAAAATGTCTGATTTTTTGCATGCGAAAAATCCCTGCGTGGCACCTAAGTTATGTGCAAGAACAAGGGGTTATATTTGTGCATATGAGTAGAAGCAAAAATACAGTTGTAGCCTGTTATACTTTAAAAGGTCAATTAGTAAAACCTTATCAATATACTAAACAAATATAATTCACGCTACTACATTAGGCGTCAGTGTTTCTTCAATTAATAACGCCATTAGATTAGCTTGGAGAATAAAAGGATATCATTGGGAAAGAAAATAAAAAATATGCGCATAATATACACATAATTGTTGAATGTGCTTTTATATTTTGCTACTATGTAGCTAAGGTATATACATTATGGCAAAAGTAAACACGAATATTTCTTTAGATCCAAAACTAAAAAAAGAAGCAGTAGAGTTATTCCATTCCATGGGATTAGACTTATCCACTGCTATCACTTTATTTTTGTATCAATCGGTAAGAGAGAGAAAATTGCCTTTTGAGTTATATGAAGTGCCTAACAAAAAAACTATTAGAACAATTAAAAAAGCCGAGAAGGAAATGAAACATCCAGAAAAGAGCAAGACCTATGATACTGTTGAAGAACTATTTGAAGACTTAAGGAAATGATATACAAAATAAAGAGGTCATCTCAGTTTAAAAAAGATTTCAAAACTATTGTAAAACGAGGCTACGATTTAACTGAACTAGAAAACGTCATTAGAATTCTAAAAAATGGCGGAGTACTTCCGGAAAAATATAAGGATCATCCTCTTAAAAATAGTAAAGAATATCTCGACTGTAGAGAACTTCATATAGAACCAGATTGGCTACTAGTATATAAATACTATGACAATCAGGTAATCTTATATCTAATGAGAACAGGAACTCATAGCGATCTCTTTAAATAATATTGATTAATACTGGGTGTGTCATTCGTAATAAAAAAACTTCCATTCGATTGGAAGTTTTTTGTTTCGTCATTCCGATTATTTTCTTAATCCGAGGCTGACGATGAGTCTTAAATAGGCTTCTCTATCAGTTCTGGCTAAATAATCAAGTAAACTTCTACGTTGTCCGACGAGAATCATTAATCCTCTTTTACTAGAAGCATCTTTGTGATTCTTCTTTAAGTGTTCGGTTAACGCTTTGATTTGTTCGGTAAGTAAGGCAACTTGGACTTCAATAGAACCAGTGTCTTTTTCGTTTTTACCGTATTGCTTGACGATTTCCGCTTTTCTTTCTTTTGAAAGGGCCATGATCAAGTTCCTCCTTCTTTTAAATTCTTAACTTAAGCCCGGAGAATTCGTTGAGGATTCGAAGTCTCTAGAGATAAGTCGCTTGCTATATCTTATATTAATTCATTAATAAGTGGAATATTTTTTTATATTTTTTATAGCTGTAAAGTCTTCTTAGCGATTTCACAGTCTTTTTCTAATTGGACTTTTAAATCATCCATCGAATCAAATTTATAGATATCTCTCATGAATTTTACAAATTGCACTTCGATTTCTCTTCCGTATAAATCACCTTTATAAGAGATAAGATGAACTTCAATAAGAGGTTTATTAAGTTCCATAATTGTCGGATGAGTGGAAACTGAGATAATACATTTATATTTGCTAGACATAAACTTCACAAAACCCATATACACTCCAATTTTAGGAAGGACATAAGGATAATCTAAATCTAAATTAGCGGTTGGAAAGCCAATTTTGGTTCCATTATGATTACCTTCCACTACTAAGCCCACAATTGTGTATGGTCTAGATAATAATTTAGAAGCTTCTTCTACTTCTCCTAAAGCTACTAGTTCTCTAATAGTACGACTAGATATTTTTTTACCATCTACTAGTTTAAGAGGAACTACTTCAGTATCAAAATATTCTTTTAAATCTTTTGGGGTTCCACTTGCGTATCTGCCAAAACGATAATCTTCGCCTACTACAATTTTCTTTGGATTAATAGGCTGTAAAATCTGTTCAATGAATTCATTAGCGGAATAGCGTAATAATTCATCGCTCATCCTGAGGAAATACATGTATTTCACTCCTAATGATTTTAAGATATTTGCCTTATCAAATAAGGAAGTTAGCATGTTATCACTAGGATTCTTTTTTAAAGTGAAACTTGGTGAGATATCAAAAGTCATCACTGCGGCATTACCGCTTTCAAGAGCCTTATTAATCAAATCAAGGTGACCAATATGAACACCATCAAAATATCCTAGACATAATGTGATATCAGGATTAGGTTCTATTTTTAAATCGTTAACATCAATCTCAATGATCTTCATTAAAATAAGCCTCTAGTAAACTCATACTTGTTGTTACTGGTTTTGATATACATCGCAATAACGTTATGTAAAGAGTCCACTACTAATAATTTATCACTAGGGTAACTTCCTTCAAGAATTTTAATCTTCCCGTCTTTAATATCTTTAATTGTCTTATCATCAAAAGATATCACTGAACTAAATCTAGACAAGACTTCATATGTTGATTTTAGTGAAATTTCACTAATATCTTCTATTTTACTAGCCTCGGTTACACTAAAAGGACCAACTTTAGTTCTTCTTAAAAAAGTTAGATGACCAACAGTGCCTAGCTTTTTGGCAATATCAGAACCTAACACTCTTATATATGTTCCTTTTGAGACTAATGTCCTAAAAGTGATCTCATCATTTTTATAATCTAATAATTCAATCTCGTAGATTTCTATATCTCTAAGTGGTCGATCTATTTCTTTACCTTTATGAGCAAGTTTATATAAAGCTGTTCCATTTATTTTAATTGCGCTGGTCATTGGAGGAAGTTGTTTACTTTTTCCTAAAAAAGAATTTAAAACTTCTTCTATTTTATCTTTAGATAAATTAGGAACTTCTTTTTTAGATATTTCTTTGCCATCTATATCCATAGAATCAGTTTCAATACCTAGCTTTATAGTAGCGATATATTCTTTATTAAAATCATCAAAAAATGTTATCCCTTTAGTGGCTTTATTCACTCCTAGAATTAATAAACCAGTCGCAAACGGATCTAAAGTACCAACATGACCTACTTTAGAAGTATTAAAAATATGTTTAATATCTCCATCAGCTTTAGAAGATAATTCGTTTACCTTTTTATCCAGAAATATAAATCCATTCATGTGAAATATCATATCATATTTCATCAATATCATTTAGTTTATCGGCTAAATAATCAGGTATTTCTTCTAAGATTTTATGTTTAGATACCCAGATTTTACTGTTACTTTACAAAAAGTAGTTTTGGCAACATACCATAACGCTTCTTTGGAAGAAGATTTGTTCATTATTTCAATAATTGAGCTCCAAGGAATTTGGGGCACAGGCTGTGCCCTAATTTCAGTAATTGTAAACCAATTAGCAAATCGAGACATTCTTTTCAACTGGTCATTCGAATATCCTTTGCCGTATTCTGCAAGATCTATCGATAGCTTCCTTATGTACTTATTCCCCCATTCTTTTCTTTGATTAATAATTGTGCCAATTTGGTAATAGGTGATAATCATTGCACTGTTCACAATATCAATCTTGGTGATTAGTTGTAATTATTATTAAATTATATAAATAATTTTGATTTAATTATAAAAGATCATTCAAGCTTTTAACTAAGCTAGATCCACGAGAAATCGTGTGCATTCGGTTGAAGGCTTTTTTTAGTCTTGCTTTATTTTGGCTCACAACTTGTGAACTAATTTAGTTAACGTAGAAAAGTAACAAAAAAGACGATTGTTTTCGTCTTCTTGTTTAAATCTATTTAGATAATAATTCAGTTATTCTTTCTTCTCTTTTATAGCCTTCATCTAAGACAAATCTAATTTCTGGAACTCGTCTAGTATCTAATTTATGCGCTAGTTCAGTTCTTATGAATCCTTTTGCCTTATTTAATGCAGCTAAAGAAGGTTCGATATCTTCGTCTTTAAAGAAAGATACATAAACTGTCGCATAAGAGAAGTCTTTAGAGACTCTCACTTCCGGAATTGAGACAAATCCTAGATGTGGGTCTTTAACCTCAAATTGAATAATCTCTGCGATGTTTTTTCTAATGATAGAAGCAATGCGTTCTTGTTTATTTGCCATTAGTCAACTTCCACCATTTCGTAGCCTTCAACAATGTCGCCTTCTTTGATGTCATTAAAGCCATCAATTAATAAGCCACATTCAAAGCCAGCTTTTACTTCTTTAACTTGATCTTTTTCTCTTTGTAAGGAGGCTAGTTTTCCTTCAAAAACCACAACGCCTTCTCTAAGTAATCTAATTGGAGATTGGTTTTTAATCACTCCATCAGTGACCATACAGCCTCCGATAGTGCCAACTTTAGAAACTTTGAATAGTTTTCTAATCTCGGCTTGGCCAGTAACTTTCTCCACTTTTTCTTTTTTAAGCATACCCTTCATCGCATCTTGAATCTCTTCGATTAATGCGTAGATGATGTTATGTAATCTAATTTCAACTTTTTCTTCTTCGGCTTTCGCTCTAGTTCTAGCGTCTGGTCTAACATTAAAGCCGTATACAATAGCTTTAGAGGCACTAGCTAATAAGACATCACTTTCAGTGATGGCACCACTAGTAGCTCTAATAACATTAATGTTAATCTTGTCACTATTAAGTTTTTCTAAAGAGGTTTTAACTGCTTCAGCAGACCCTGTAGAATCGGCTTTAATGATGATGTTAATAGTTTGGACATCTCCACTATTAGCGAGCTTATATAAGTCATCTAAGCTAGCCGCACTAGTCTTGTTCTTTTCTTTAGCTTCTTTAAGTTGCTTACGTTTTAAAGCAATAGCGCGAGCTTCGCTTTCTTCGGCAAACGCCATAAAGCGGTCACCTGCTTCAGGAACTTCAGCTAAGCCAATAACAGATACTGGAGTAGATGGGGTAGCAACATTAAGAACCTTCTTAAATTCGTTAGTCATTCTACGAGCCTTGCCATAGGATGTACCAACAACTAAATAGTCGCCTTCTTTTAAGGTACCATTTTGAATTAATAAAGTGGCTTTAGGACCTTCGTTTCTATCGAGTTTAGCCTCTAAAACAGTACCTAAAGCGTATCGATCTGGATTAGCTTTAAGTTCTTTCATTTCGCTAACTAAAATGATAGTTTCTAATAGTCCATCAATATTAACCTTCTTTTTCGCAGAGATTTCCACACAAATGACATCTCCACCATAATCTTCAGCAACAATATCGTGTTGCATTAATTCATTTTTGACTCTTTCAGGATCAGCGCCTGGCTTATCAATTTTGTTAATTGCGACAATAATTGGAACTCCTGCACTTTTAGCGTGGTCAATAGCTTCAATTGTTTGAGGCATAACCCCGTCATCAGCAGCAACCACTAAAACAACGATATCAGTAACGGATGCACCTCTACTTCTCATTGCTGTAAAGGCTTCATGACCTGGAGTGTCGATAAAGGTAATTTTATGTCCGTTAATTTCTTTTTGATAAGCACCAATCTCTTGAGAGATTCCACCAACTTCTCCAGCGACTAAATTAGAATTTCTAATCGCATCGATTAATGTGGTCTTACCGTGGTCAACGTGACCCATAATAGTGACCACTGGTGGTCTACCTTTAAGTTTAGATGGGTCATCATTAATTTCTACTTCTTCGAAGTTTTCCGCTGCGACAATATGTTTCTTTTGGAAATCATAGCCAAATTGTAAGCAGACAAGTCCAATAAGTTCATCATCTAAAACAGTGTTAATAGTCACCATTTTCTTTTGCATAAATAAGAATTTGATAATTTCGCTTGCTGGAACATTTAAAGAATTTGATAATTCATTGACTGAGATAGCGCCAGTATAAACAAAGACACCACCATTAACTTTGGTTCTAACTTTATCAGCGTTAATTTTAGTGGAAACATTAGTTTCTCTTTCAAAACGTTGTTTGTTATTTTTTCCCATACTCACTACCTCTTTTCTTTACTTAATGCACTAATTAACTCTAGGAAGATTTCTTCTTTAACTTCGCACTTAAGTGCTTTCGCTAATAAGTGTTTATCATGCGCTAGAGTAATCGCTTTTAAATCTTTTGATATATAAGCACCTCTTCCTGGCATATCTTGGTTTAGATCAAGATAAATTTGCCCATTATATTTCACAATGCGATATAAATCACTTTTTAAAAGTAATTTTCGCGTAGCAATACAAGTTCGATAAATCGGTGCTTTTTTATTCATTTATATAATATTAGTCCTCATCGTAATATTGATCATATTCATCGTAATCAATATCGTCTTCTTCGACTTCTTCTTCAGCCTCTTCTTCGGCTTCCATTTCTTTGAGTTCTTCTTCGGTATAGATAGACATACGTGGAGTATCCGCATGTTTAACAACCTTTTCTTCCTCTTTTTCTTCTTCAGCTTTTTTCTTACGCTTACTAGAAGTGGATTTTTTATTGTTTTTAGAAGAATCTTCTAAGGATTTTTCTAAATCTTCTAATGTAGTTGTAGTCTTAACTGAAGTAGTTGCTTCTTCTTTAACTGGAGCTTCTTCAACTGGTGCAGCAGCTTCTTCAACTTTTTCTTCTTCTTTAGGAGCAGCTTTAAGTTCTTCGCTTTCAGCGACTTCTTCTAGAGTCTCATCAAAATCATTAGATTCTGCTTCATAAGTTCTTTCTTGAGGAGCAATATATCCTTCAGGAAGTCCTGGAAGCGCTCCACTATAATCGCCTTGATAGACAAGAGATTGTTTTTGAGCTTCTGCAACTTTTAAAGCATGTTCTTGCATATCTAAAGCAGATAATTCTTCAAATGTTTGATATTCTAAACCTTCTGCTTCAGCGTCAGATTCCACTTTGATATCAATATGATATCCAGTTAATTTAACGGCAAGTCTAGCGTTAACGCCTTTTCTTCCAATAGCTAAAGATAAAGAATCATCTTTAACAACCACTAAAGCGGCTTTCTTTTCGCTATCAACTTTCACTCCGACAACTTGTGCTGGTTTTAAAGATTCCATGATGTATAAACCAACGTTGTCTTTATAAGTGATGATATCAATCTTTTCTTTAGAAGCACCATTACCTAATTGGGAAACGACTTTTTGAATTCTGGTACCATTTGGACCAATACAGGCTCCAGCTGGATCAACATTGATATCTTTAGAAGTGACAGCAACTTTACTTCTTTCTCCTGCTTCTCTAGCGACAGCCACAATTTCAATTGTGCCATCATATATATCGTGAATTTCTTCGGTCATAATTGCTTTTAAGAAGCCTTCTGAGGAACGAGAGACAACAATATGAGCGCCTCTAGGACCAGTAGCGACATCTTCAACAAATAATTTAATAGTATCGCCTAAAGCAAATTTTTCATCTCTAATCATTTCTTTTCTGGTGAGATAGACACTGGCTTTACCGATGTTAACAGTAGCCCCTCTTTCATCATATTGTTCCACTCGACCAGTAATTAAAGTGTTAATCTTATCTTTAAATTGTTCATGTAAGACTTCTTTTTCCGCTTCGGCGAATTTTTGTTTTAATAAAGACTTAATGGTAATAACCATTGCCTTTCTTAATTCTTCGATAGGGACATAGATGCGGTATTCATCACCGACTTTATAACTCTTTGCCTTATCTTCGTTGGCGTCCTCGACAGAGATTTCAAGTAAATCGTCTTGTACATCTTCAACAACGTTTTTAATTTGATACATTTCAAAAACGCCTTTATCAAGATCGATATCCACTCCCACGAGTGCGTCATCCGCTCCTAGAGATTTTCTAAAAGCTTTCTTCATGGATTCTTTTAAAGCTTGAATAACTACATCTCTAGAAATTCCTTTGTTGACCTCAATGGCCTCTAAGGCAGCATTGACTTCATTCACGTTAATAGCCATAAATAATTACTCCTTAAAATTTAATTGCTAAACGAATTTTATATATATTACTTAGTAATATAACAATGTTATTTACTCTGGTTTTATTTTTAACAGCGACAGTGATTTCATTTTCTTTGACATCCACTAAATCGCCTTCAAAGATATTTTCTCCTTTAATAGGATTAGTGACGTGAACATGCACGTATCTATTAATATAATCTTTTAAGGATTCAATCTTTAGAGGCTTCTCGGCCCCTAAAGAAGAAATGTCTAAGATATATGGTTCACTAGAAGAGTCAATCTCATCTAAATATTTAGAAAGTTCTTCACTTAAACTAACAATACTTTTCATATCGATCGGCTCAACCTTATCCACAACAATAGATAAAATTAAGTCACCTTTATCCTTCTTGCTAGATAAAGAAACAAAATCATAACCTAAAAGGTTAATTTTTTCTTTAAGTTTGCTTTCAAGTAATTTAATGTCCATATATCTCCTTTAAAAACAAAGAGTGCCTATCCGGGCACTCTTATTCAGAGTAATGCGTCTATTACTAAACGCAACAATAAATATACATATGTATTATTTAAAATGCAAACACTTTATTTATTTATTTAAGAAGATAATTTTCTTTAAATGACCACTTTTCTTCTTTGAGTGAGGATAAGTTTCAATATAGGAATTAGTAGCTTCATCAAATTTCTTTAAGGCTGATTCACCATAACGAAGGCGTGAAAATTCTTCGATATTATTAAAAGAATAAATTATATGCCCTCTAAACTCATATTCTTTAAAAGGATAGATAACTGAGCGAGGAAAAGCTAAAGAATGAACCATTTTATATGGATGGTCTTGAAAAGGAATAATTACCGTTTGAGAAACATAATCACTGTTTTTATATGTTTCCGCTACTTTCTTTTCAAATTCTAATAGCTTTCTTCTAGTTCTATTCATTTTAAAATGAAAGAAAGCGTCACCCACTACATATTTAATAATTTTATGTTTACTATATTTAATAAGCTTTAGATGCTCTTTTCTGTCCTTAGGAACACCCATAAACAAACAAACATCCACAAACAAGCCTCTATCTTTTGTGTGATCTGGAAGAGTAAACCTATTAGCTTCTTTAACGTATGTATTTTTATCTCGAATTTTTAAAGCTGGAATTAGAGGATTATATCGTGAATTAGTTAAATAACAATCAAAAGTAAAATTATCCTTCAAATCGCTTTTTAACGCTTCGACAAATCTAGGATAATCAAAGTAATCAATAACAATATCTGCATCATCATCCCAAGGGATAAAATCACCATATTTATATAGGCCAAGGGCGCTACCAAAAGATAAAGCATAACTAATTTTGTGTTTGCGGCAGATGCGATCAATTTCTAGAATAATTTGAAAAACGATGTCTTGAACTGTTTTGTTATCGACATCGTTATTATTTTGATCTTTGGCTAATATATATCGATTGTTATCGACAATAAATTCATTCATTTTAATGATATGGGTTAACAATCACTGTGCCGTCCAAACAAACAACTTCTGTGGTTTTTGCTTTAGCAAGCCAGTTAGAACCTCTTCTAATTTTTCTCCATTCAGCCTTTGTGCCTGCATAATTAATTCTTTCTAACTCCACACAGTTGAAGAAACAGTTGAAACCAATTTCTTTAACGGAATTTGGAATTGAAACAACTTGTAAATTTAAACAGTTAGCAAATGCTCCTGCACCAAGCTTAGTAATATTAAGTGGGATGTTAGCGACAATTAAATTTTGATTTTCACTAAAAGAGTGACCACCAATAGATTCTAGATTTGGTGGTAAGGTTGTACTTTCAGTGTATTTAACTTTATTAATTTCATGAACTTTAGAAACGTGTTCCACGGTAATTTCTTCATCTTGAAGTTTAAGATCTTTTTCTAAAATCGAATCTCTAAAATGTGAACCATGGAAGCCAGCAAAGAAAATGGCGAAGAATAAACTAACTCCTAAAGGAATTGCGGTTAACCAGACGAATAAATCCTGAGGTGGAGTTGTTAAAGCTCTTACTGTAAAGAAGATGAAGATGAAACCAACGAATATCAATAAAGTAAAGATAAAGTCAGTAATTGCAATACGTTTTACTGCAGCAGAGCTCTTTAAATAGCCTTTGGCTAAATGGACGATTGATAAAATAATAAGCACTACTGATAAAACCATAATTAAAGCAAGGATGACACCCATAGCCACAAATGTGTACATTATAGCTTGTGACATCGCTGGGTTTTCGCTAGGATCAAATAATCCCTGTGACATCATGTCAATATATGGGTTAGTGGCCACTATACTAGGAGAGCCTTTGAAGAGTTGACTAAATAATTCGGTCAATTTATCAATTGTGTATCTAAAAATATCTAATCCATTTAATCCGCTGCGGAAATCAACTGGGACATCAGAATATAAAGGGATGAATAATAAGCAAAGAGGGAATAATGAAAATATCAAAGTGAAAATTGCATAGACATTATTAGATGCGCTATGAGGGTGATTCACTTTCCAACCGTTTACTTCTTTAATTTCTCTAAGTTTTTGATTTCCCATATCTTCTATGCTATCAATTATTACATAATTAGACTATATTTTAAAACCATTTTCGATTGCTTTTTGATATAAAGAGGAGGCTAGGGCCTCACTTTTCTCCACTCCAATCCCATCTTTATAATATAAAGAAAGATTATATAAGCAACGTGGTTCGTTGAAGTTTGCCCCAATTTCATAATAGTATCTTGCTCTAACAAAATCTTGTTTAACGCCTAAACCGCTTGCATAGCAAAGTCCTAAATAAAATATGCAGTCAGGGTCTTTTTGCTTAAAGCCAAGGGAGAAATAATTAAAAGCTTCTTATATTTATGAATCTGATAACAAACCTTTCCTAAAGAAGCATAAACTTCCACTTCTCCTAAATCTAAAGCTTTTTTAAGTAAAGACAAGGCAATTTCTAAATCTTTAGAAACAACTTTCCCTTCAATATATAGTTTCGCTAATAATTTAATAGAAGGAATATGGTTTGCGCTGACCCCATAAGTTAAATACGGAATGGCGCTAGCGTAATTTCCTTCTTTAATGTCTAATAAGGCGAGATTATATCCACAAGCCTCATCGCCAAGCTCATACCCCTTTTTATAGTAAGATTTCGCTAGGTCAAAATCCGGCTTATCAATTAACCCACAAGAATAGATATATCCAAGTTTTCTAAATGCTTCTGGCTGATTAATATATTTTAATCTTTCGATTTCTAATTTCGCGTGATATAGGTCGTTATTTTCAATATAATAATTGACCAAATCACTGATCGCATTAATATCACCGACAGAGGATCGCTCTTGGAGTTTTTCTATTTCGTAAGAATTCATTTATAATTCGCTTAAAGAAGAGATAACGATTCCGTCTTCACTTCCGTAGATTCCTTCTCGGTCCAAAAGAATAGGAGTCACACTGGCATTAATCGCGGCTTTTTTATCATCAAGTGCATCGCCAACATAACAGATCTTGCTTTTATCAGTTAATGATAATAGTTCCATTGCCTTATAAATTGGCTCGGGATTTGGCTTATGTTTTTCAGTGTCATCATTACCAATAATGACATCAAACATTTTTTCATCAAAATTTAAAAATCTTAAAACATCTTTAACATGTTTAACATTGTTACTTGTAACAATACCTAATTGTTTTCCTTTGCTTTTGAGCTTTTTTAAAGCCGGCAAAACATCTTCATAAGTTTTAGTTAATTTCAAAACAAATTCAGCGTCCAATAAAGCGCGGATATTCTTTTCAAAAATATTCATTGCTTCCTGATTCATTGGCGCTCCTAATTCTTCATATCCTTGAACTAGAGGAATTCTCATTAGTCTTAAAACGTATCCTTCTGGAACATCCACTCCAACAGAAGCATAGGCGCCGTGAAACACTTCCACTAAAGAATCATGAGAGTCCACTAAAGTGCCATCAAAATCAAATAAATATGTCTCAATAGTTTTCATAACGAGTAAATCTTAAAGGAAAAACAATAATAAATAAAGAATTTTATTGATTATTAATATATATGTTCTATAATCTTTGGGTTATGAAAATTAGACTAGCAACATTTGTATATAACGTAATCTGCAATATTCCTGTCTGTTTCTTCCTTTGTTTAGCAGCCGCTATTACAGGAGCAAGCAAGTTTGAAGGGGGAACATTAATCATCGACTTCCAGGCTATAGAATGGATTAATATCTTATATAACTTCTTAGTGGGCTTTACGATTGCAATGTTAATTGGTAACTTCGTTCCTTTAACTAAAATCGGTAGATGGTTCACTGCTTTATTTGGAGTAAGAAACGATACTTATACAGGAAACATGCCATATCGTTTACTAGCAACTTTAATTACTACATTAATCTTCTATGTCGCAATTACTCCAACTCTTACGTTATTCAATTACTTTGTTTTAAAGATATATACCACTCCTGCTCAAGCAGGAATCTCATTCCTAATTAACATTCCAATTATGTTAATCGTCGGCTTTGTAAGCTCGTTGATTAATGATATCGCCGCCTATAAAGTCGCTCATATGATTGACGCTGACTTCTAAGATCTCACAAAAAAGTGAGATTTTTTTATACTATGTATAACTTCAGTTTTTTTGTAGTTTCAAAAACTTTTTTTGCAAAAAAATCGAAAAAATCCACTCTATATATAATGTAGGGACTTATCATAACTAG
>CAMUVS010000020.1 GCA_947164155.1 uncultured Caryophanales bacterium
TGTCGAATCGTTTAATACCCCAAAATACAAAACTCCACTACCTGACTTATTGAGCATGGAAGATAGAGATATAATTCCTTGTTTCAATTCTGATGTACTTTTTTTAAATTCGACTGTTTCTGATTCACGATTTTCCATTTTTTTACCTCGCAAATTTATTGTATCATTTATTGTATCATCAAACAATAATTTTGATACAAAAAATCCTCAACACAAATTGTATCAAGGATTGTGTACTTATATGGACTTCTGGTTCAATTTGAATAGTTAAAAATTGCATGTTTTTGGAAATCCTAATTAGGAAAAGATCCTAGTTATTTTTTGAATATGTTTCAAAGCTACTATTAAATGGGAAGCATGTCACTAAATCATGAGGTGGTTCCATAGAATAGAAGAATAGATAATCTTTATATAATCTAAGAGTCTTACCTCTTTTCTTATTCTGTTGATATTGAAGGAACTTAAACATCTTAGGATCACTCTCTAAATGTGGCGGACTTCTTGTTTGAATGCGTTTATACAATCAAAGTGATTTGCAATATTTCGTCAGAGTAATTTACTTTTTGGGACAATAAAAAACTGCACTCTTCCGAAGATTAGTGCAGCTTAGTAAAACAAGATTTTTTTATTTCAAGAAACCTGATAATTTTGCTTCACATTTATCCTTTTGTATTGAAACAAAATATTTTTTGATATCCCCATAATATGGGTCAAGGTTTTCAAGATAATAAACAATAAAATCATAATCGGACATTCCACTATCTTTTTTTTGTTCAAAAAGTGCATTAAAATCTTCAAAAACAACAGGATCTAAACTATTTCCATTTTCATAGAAAATCGGGTCTGCGTCCGATACATAAATTCTCAAGTCTTCTGCCTGGGTGTTTTCCCATATTTCGTCAAGAATTTTATACATTGCTTTGAAAAGTTGAAAGGATTTTGTTTCCATTATTTTTTACCCCCTATATTGTGATACTTATAGTCTCTCCCATTGGAACCACCATTCTGAATGATGCCATTTCTAGTATGGACCCATATTTCATTTCCTTTAACTATTTTAGAATAAACTTTGTTTCCGTGTTTATCTATGCCTTTATAGTTTTTGCTATCTTTAGAGACCTTTTCTAGAAGAGCTCTGTTCTTTGTAGAATCTTTCAAATGTCCTTGTCTTTCAGCCATAATATGTTTGATTTGAGCCCTTTGTTTCGGCATTTTCGCAAATAATTGAAGATTACCTTTGAATTTTAATTTGCCATTTCTTTTTGATGGTCCGCCAGCCCCACTTCCAAAATGCGAACTTTTAGATTTCATCCCCATAACGATGGCCTCCAAAAGTTTTGCTTATTTCAGAATCAAATTGCCAAACATCTGTGCCACTATCTCTAGCAACTTTAAATATATCATCAGGCGCATAACCATAGACAATAATTATGCGTGGCTTAATATATTCAACTAATGCTTGAACACTGTTTTTTAATAATGCTCTAGATTCTTTATCTCTAAGGCAACCCAATGTTCCGATTGAGACAATTCCATTATAACAAATTCCAGTTAATGATAATTCATAAGTCCATTCATATGTGGCTCTAAAATTAACGATAATTTTGATTCCATAAGTAGATAAGATGTATCCAACTTCTCTACTTCTAGATAAAGCATCAATTTGTTTATAATTTGGAAAATTTCCATAAACCGAATAATCAGGACAAACAACAAATGCGAATTCTTTTAATTCATCGATTAATTGTCGAACTTCCTTATCGGTTCCATATTTTAGGATGTTATATATTCCGTCCTTTCCATCAAACTTACAATCATATTCGTAAAATATAAGTCCGTGGTTTTTCTTATCTTTGCACTTATTTCTATTAGACCAAAGTACAAGACCATTTGGTTTATCAATATCCGCATCATCTATTTCAGGAACTTGATAAAAACCAGTTTTGAAATTTGCATTTTTTAACTTCTCTGCCAAGAAGACGTCCTTATCACTTAAACGAGGACGATTTTCTATACTATCCTTCATAGTATTTTATCTCCTTGCACGTTCTTCGTGCTTATAATTTTGAGATATGCTACTATGAATAAGTAGGATGTGCTTCAGCATATCTCATAATCACGATTGTTGCCGCAATTGTGATTTTTTTAGCCTTAATTCTATTTTTCGAGTTCTTTTTTAATTTTATTGTGCCTCACCTCCGATGCTTGCGTTGAAACATGATATTGTTTTCGTATTTCAATAGGAACCAAATCTTTGCATATCTCAAATGGCATTAAGAATTCTGATGCAAAAATATTTGCTTGCCATTCAGGATCGCAATATATTTGTACTTGTACCTCTTCGGACACCATCGTTAATCTAGCATCCTCTTGAATATAGTGCAGAAAATAATGTCCCAATTCATGAACTAATGTAAATGATGCCCTGTTAAACGACCTTCTGCAAGCCTTTTCCATAACGCTTTCTTTTATATAAATTGTGCCAGTTCGCATATCTGTGAAAGCCTCTTCATTGTTTTCAAAAATTTCATCTTCGTCTGGCATAACGATATAATCAAAATTGAGTCCTTGATCACTCAAGACTTTCGATAAGTCATCGTATAATTTAGGAGCATAAATAAAATCGGTATCTTTATACCCTAATAATCTTCTTATGCGCATCGCGTATTCTCTTATCTCTATTGTCTTTGCAGGACGAACCCAATTTTTAACCATATTACTTTAACTTATCAATAATTTTGAGACATTCTTCATCCGAAATTTCATTTAATTTTCTAGATAAAGCAAAAACTAATTTTCTTTGTTCAGGTGAAATTGATGTTAAGTCAATATCAATCTCTTTAGCAGATACTGCTTCAGCTTGTCTCAAAACTTCGCTCCTTTCTTCATCTAAACGATATTTCTTAATGATCTTGTCGACCATATCATTTGGAATGTTACGTTGCCCAGATTCAATTGCTGATAAATATGAAATAGAAATATTCAGTTTTTTTGCCATTGAATGAATTGATTCGTCTTTATCAATTCGCAATTTTCTTAGTTCCTTTCCAAATTTCGTTGCCATACTTCTTTCTCCTTGTTGTGCCTCTCGCTGACATAATTATTTAAACACGTAAAAATATGCAAATACAATATTTTTTTGTAAGTGTTTTTATACAACTTTGTGTGTTATCTTAAATATATGAAATAAATATACTTTGTATTTTTATGACATATAGTCTATATAACTTCTACTAATTATTTTAAATGCTAGCCTATAACATCTTGGAATTTTTACATTTAAATTGTCTATTCCCTTTACCTCATTTCTTATTCTCTTGATATTATAGGAACTTAAACGTCTTTGAAGTCTTACGATAATGAAATATCGATTTTCCTAAGTAAAAAATCAATTATGTTTAAATGTGTAATTCCATTTCTACCTGAACCGTGTTTGTCTAAAGACATCGCATATTTAGAGGATGCATCTTTAGCATTAGTGACATACTAGCTCCCACAACTTATAGAAGATGAGGACTTCTTGAAAAAAACTTAAAACTCAATCAAAGTGAATTGCAATATTTTTGGACATTCAAATTAAGAAAAAATCCTAGTTATTCTTTGAATATGTTTCAAAGCTGCTATTGAATGGAAAGCATGTCACTAAATCATGAGGTGGTTCCATAGAATAGAAGAATAGATAATCTTTATATAATCTAAGAGTCTTACCTCTTTTCTTATTCTGTTGATATTGAAGGAACTTAAACATCTTAGGATCACTCTCTAAATAATTAACAGAGTTCTTCCCTTCTTCATAGGCAACTTTAGCAAGTATTAGCATTTCACTATCTTCTAATTGACCAATTCTTTCTAATATACGGGTATGACCGTGAAAGGTCACTCCTATATCACTCTTATAATGTTTAGCTTTATATATAGATTTGAACTCATTAATGAATTCAAGGAGTTTGGCTTTTGCTTTAATCTTACCAAACTCTAAGATATTGAATTCTTTAATGATATCAGTTTCAAATTCTTCCTCAGCTTCAAAAGAAGTATATTCATTATAGAAATTATCATATCTTTTTTTAGCGAACTTTTTAGAGGCTAAGTTACTAGCCTTTTTATATTTAATATCTTTTAATTCGCTTGTGGCTAATAATCTATTAAAAGATATATCTTCTTTAATAAATAAGAATTCATCGTTACCTAAATTCTTAAATAGATAATAATGATTAATAAAGTATTCTTTATAAGTGAATATGAAGTATTCAATATCTTTACTAGCGGCATTGATAAATAAGCAGTCTTTACGATGAGAATTATTCTTTCTCATCATCTCTAAAGTTAATACTTTATTTGATAACTCATTATTATTCACCACTCTTATAGAGTGGTTATTACATAGATAAACAAAATCAGTGGTAAATAAGTTATTGGATTCAAATACTAGTCTATAGATATCTGAATCTAAATCGATATTGTTTTTAATATCATTACTATATAGATTTTCAAAATAGTTAATATTTTCTATTAAAGAAGAATCACCTTCTCCATAATAATTAATCTTCCCTTTACTTTTTGAGTGAGATTCAAAGTCTAATAGTAAAATAGATAGATTATTAGAAATATATTTTTGATTAATGTTTAGTTTATGTTCATCTTGATGATCTATCTTGAATAGATAATATAGCCCACTACTAGAGGATAGCACTAAGGCTTTTAAATGTAATGAATCATCTAGATAGATAACTTCCACTTTAGTGGTGACACTTTTAAAATCAACTTCATTATTAATAAATCTAATGTTTCTAGTGGAAAATAAGTCTTTATATTCTACTTCTTTTAATCCCGATATCTTAAAACCTCTTTCTCCAGGCTCAATTAAAGAAAGGATTAACGATTTATTAAATTCACTATTCTTATCAATATAATATTTCTTAAACATACCTATCTTATGATAGCACGATATGTAAAAGATTATAGAGCGTTTA
Organism: uncultured Caryophanales bacterium; assembly: GCA_947164155.1. Taxonomy (GTDB): domain Bacteria; phylum Bacillota_I; class Bacilli_A; order RFN20; family CAG-826; genus UBA2450. Next base: position 4,974 of record CAMUVS010000020.1, read on the forward strand.
CTTTATTTAATATTGGAGTTAATAAAGAAGTATATTTGGTCAATAAAAAAAGCCTCACATTGGACTAGAGGGGGCAGCAAAATTGGAAAAATGACTTTATTATCTTCTAATATATTTGAAGATTTTAATCACTATAAAAGTTAATGTTATCAAAGCAACTGGAATCCCAGTAGCAAGAGAAATAAATTGCTCTTTGAATCCATCTAATTGTTCGAAAATTTGGAGTGCACCAAAAATTGCCTTAAAGCCAATAGACATGCCACCAAATAAACATTCAAAGATTTCACCCATTTTGGTGCCTCCTTTTTCTTAAATATATTGTTTTTATATATAAAAATAAAGAGATAAATATTTAATTTATATATCCCACCCATATATATTCCCATGCCCTATATGGGCAGGGATATATAAATTATTTTATTGTGGCTTCGATTCTACTCTTAAGTCGTGTCTTCAAATCATCAAAATTTGTATAAAAGATTGTTGATTTTTGAGCAATATCAAAATGAAGCTTATTGGTTTCAGTTTCTTCTCTCTTGTCAAACAAATGGATTACTGGTTTTTCTAAGGCAGCAGCATATCCTGCTTCATAATATGCTCCATCACATGGCAAACTGAAATCAGCAACAACAAACCTTGCATTTTTGATTTGATAAAAGATTTCAGGCATTATCCAGTTGTTCGTCTCAACTTGGTTCATTATTCTTGGCTCAAACCCAGCAGAAGCGATAGCGTCTTGAATAGCATTAATTCTTTTCTCGTTACTATCAAATTTTATAGCGATGAATGCTATTTTATTATTTTCGACATTTTTGTTATCAACAAGTTCAATAGCTTTATTTGTTAATGTGAAATATTTAGTACCTACTCCGCCAGTTACAAAATTAACAAGTCCTTCTTTTTCCAAAGAGTTTTCTATGAATCGTCTATAATCTCCTTTTTCACTATCAGATAATTTTGGATCAACATACAATTCGTCTTCTGATAAATCACCGATTCGATGTAATTGTCCTAAATATTTTTGTATTTTGAAAAAGGCTTCAACAACTTTCCTAACAATCTCACTGGGTGATTTTGGATACCACTGCTCTACCATGCCTATGGTTACATAGATTATATTTTGGTTTTCGAACTCACTCGCAACATCAACCGATTTCTCCATCTCACCAATAAAATAAGTATTAACAGGTTTATTCAAATCTTCATTATCTTCGTGTGCCAATAAATATCTTTTAACTTTCAAAAGAAGTGTTCCATTATCAATTATTTTGTTTGGTTCCGTTAAACAATATCTAAATCTTCTTTGCTTTAAATATATTTCAAATAAATACGGATCGTTGCTAATTGAACCTGGATTACCAAATAATTTAAAATCGCTAGTTTTGAAAACTGGATCAGTTTGAAATTTTGAAGAGGTCATTTCATGAAAAACGTATTTTTCCATATTATTTATTTCCTATAATCATTCTAATATAATCGGATAATAATTTGTCTTCGCAATATATAAAGCATCCTTTTTGTCCTCGTGACAATAAGGTCTTATAAGTGTTTCTAATAATCCTGTCGAATAAGTTAATATCTTTGGATCCTCTTAAAGACTGGTCAGTTTTAGCTCTTTTTGTGAAATCACAAATAACTTCACCGTTTCTATATATAAGGTCTCTGCCAATAATCACTCCACAATAATCAAACTCTAATCCTTGAGAGGTATGTATGCATCCAACTTGTTCAAAAGAATCTTCATCAATTGCCCAAGTGGATGTATTAGAGAAGTTCCACTGAGCTTTAAATCCATTTTCTAGTTGAATGTCATAAGCAGTCGGATCGCTCTTACTAACCCAGTTATAACAATATCCCGCTAGCATACGAGCTTTGTTATTAATTTTGTTTAGTTCTCTAAGAGCGTCTCTCATCTCGTTAGGATCATCAAAAACTCTAACATCATAATCTATATCTACTAAATCAATATTCGCGGTTTCTCTAATACCTAATAAGTTATCTAAAAATGCTAAATAGCCATCACTACCACCACATCTAAATTGAGAAGCTAAAACTAGATCATCACCATAATGAACTTTAGAACCTAAGATATCCGCCCATTTTTTGATTTCCGCTACAGAGCCTATATCTTTTGTAGTTACAACTTGATCTTCATCTATAAAGAAAACACTAATTTTAGATGCTCTAATTATCTCTTTAATTTGGTTTTCGCCTTTGTTTTGATATAGTCCAGATTTCTCGTTTAATCGATGTGCTTCATCTACTAATAAACAATCGAATAAATCTGGTCTACAGTCAACAAATGAACCTGATCCTTTAAATAGGTTCTCAACATATCTCTTTTTATAATCTTGTCTAACCAGTTCAGTAACAAAGACATTTCTAGGAGCAGCGTTCTTTGTAACATATTCAACGTTATAGCCTTTTCTAATTAATTCGGACAATAAGTTAACCGCTATAACTGATTTACCAGTACCTGGTCCACCTTGAATAATGACTGTATGTTTCTCACTAGTATCAATTGTGGACTCCACTAATTTCTTAATAGTCGCATAAGCAACTTGTTGTTCATCAATCATGGTAAACACTTTATTGCCTTTAAGTAATGTCCCTATTGCATCTTGCAACGCTACTGAAGGTTTTATCTTTCCGTTTTCAATTGTATATAGAATCTCACCTTTATCAGGTTTTTTAATAAACTGTTTAACAAACTCTCTTAATTTAAGTTGATCATGTTTTAAAAATAAAGGGGCTAATTCAATAGCGGTACTATATTTTGAATGTCTAATTTGATCTGCTTTTTCTTCTTTATAGTTATGACAAAACGCACAAGGATGTAATTCAATATCCTTGTCTCTTACAGTTTCATTAAATGATTCAATCGCCTTGGCATAACTATAAGCTTGATAACATGGATGAGTGACCGCTCTAATCGCGCCACCTACATAAGTAGTAACCACATCATCTCTACTAGTAGCCTGACACTCTTCCCACTGTTTAAGTTCAACAATAACTACGTTTTCTTTGCCTTTTTCATCATAACCGGTAACTAAAAAATCTACTCGTTTAGATGTAAGAGGAATTTGATATTCAATAGCAACATGTATGTCTTGATCTATTCCAGAGTCATTACATAAAACATTGTTCATCACCATTAAGGAGTTATTAAACGCTCTATATTCAGCATCATTATGGTGATTAAAACCATTAAGTGCAAAGCACTCTTCAATTCTATCTGCAATGATTCCCATTAAGACATCGTTAGAAAATTGTTGCAATGTTCCAGAATAGACAATCATAAATCATCCTCTTCATACTCTTTGTCATCAAAATGACTTTTGTAATTATATTCTTCTCCCAACTCTCCTAATTCAACCATTAATATTCTTTTTTGCGATTCTAAAGAATCGAATAAGTCGTTTCGAAGTTTTCTTGTTTTTGTATAGTCGTCAAATAATTTATATACACGATTCCTCACAGTCTTCTCAATCTTGTTTCTTTTTGTTTCGTCATAAATTGAATAAACATAAACAAAACAACTATTTTTGGATGGATTAGAAATGTCTATCTTATCCAAAACTGATAAAAAATAATTGTAGTCAAATTCTCCTAGCGAATGACCATATACGACAATGTTTTCATAATGAATTATTTCTTGAGTCATCATCTTTTTCATTTGTGCACAAACATGTCTATGGGTCTTTGTGAATCTATAACGTGGGTCTTTGTAGTCAAAAATTGAACCAATACCAAAGATTGGATCATTGAAGTTCCCATTAATCATGTTCGTTTTTTTATCATATTTATCTATTCCAATATTGTCGTAATTAAAAATATCAATTGATGAAATGTTCTCTAAATTGCAAATTATATCTAAAGTATCACCAGCACATTTTAAATATCTTTCATTGATGGCACCGTCTAAGTAGTAACCTCTTTCTATATTTTTTCGTTGATTAAAAATAAATCTTCCAAATACAAATTCAAATTTTCTAAGTTCGTTAAAAATAAATTCATAAAATTCATCTTTATCAATAAAGTCCTTGCCGTCCCTCATGCAAAAAATAATTCCCGCAATAAAATCTTCGTTCGGGCTGTTTTCTTGAACTGAGTCTTTGGTTGAATAAATAGTAAAGACCTTAGGCCAAGAAAGAAAAACGTCATTGCGTCCTAATAAAGAATCTTGCATTAAAGCTTCAATATCACACCAATCATAATCTATTGTTTCAATTTTAAGCATTCTTGCTAAAGCAAAAAAGTAGTCCCAGAGATTAAATTTAGCGACCATCTCCTTATCAAGAGTAGCATTTTCAAAAAAAGCATAACCATTCTCTGATTCTTCTAAATATTGACGAATCATTTTTATTAAATAGTCATATTTTTGCTTATATTTCTGATGATAATTTTTGTATGAAGAATGCAATTTACAATGTAAATCAAATCCGTTACCGAGAACTAGCTTTACATTTTTGAGTGATCTAATAAATTCAAAATTAGTCATACTATAATTTATTGTATTTATCTGCTTTACCTTTAGCCTTGTTAACTGGATACTTTCTCTCGTTTTGTTCCATTTTAGCATTCACTATTTCATCTTCATCTAGGCCTAGTTTATCTAACATATTTCTACAATAAACAAGAACATCTGCTAATTCTTCTTTAACTTCATTAATATCGTAATGTTCTTCATCCCATTGGAAGCATTCTAAAAGTTCATTAGCTTCAATACTAATAGACTTTGCTAAATTAGCAGGACTATGAAATTGGTCCCAATCTCTATCTATTGTGAAATTGCGTATTCTTTCTATTGTCTCTTTTTTCATAGAAACTATCCCCAATAATATTTTGAGTATATCATTCTAACCAACCAAGATTAAGAAAAACATATCAAACTATCAAGATTAGACAAAAGGCTTATATATTATTATCCTTTTCAACAAACGCTATTAAGCAAAGCAAAACTTTGAATTACATGTAAGGAATTTCATTTCCTTCAGAGTCAAAAAAGAACATTGATGGTGTTATACCAAAAGCCTTGGCAAGGAGTCTCAGCGTTTCAATAGAAGGGCAATGCTTTCCTGCTTCCAGCTTGCATAAATATGTTCTGCTAATACAGTATTTTCTTTCCATTTCTCTTTGAGAAATTCCTGACTCTAATCTATATCTTCTTATATTCTTGCCAATTTCAACCTGATAATCCCATCCTGTTTTTGCCATACTTGAATTTTAGATGATCAAGAGGAAAAGATCAATATGTTATGTATCATAATTGGCACATACCTAGATCTAGATCTTTTTGAACAGATCATTTAAACTAAAATTGCTAGGGCAGAAGCCGTTAGCTTAAAGTTACTGCTAGCAAGAATTAGCGGAGAAAAGAGGTTATATGAATAACGAATCAAAAAGCGGAGTTCTAAAGTTCAAAGTTTCTTCCTTTAGAAAGATCCCAAATCCTTATTTAACTTCTAAAAATGAGGGAGAAAAGAAACCGGAAATGTATGAATTGATTTGTGATGTCTTGGATGTCCCAGATTCAATTCCGATGGGCACTAATCCACGTGAGCAAAAATTAACAACTAATGTAGCAAAAAAAATCCAAGCGTCGTTAACAAATCACGTCGACCTTAATTTTTATTTATTGAATAGAGGTCTCTTGTTATCTGCTGAATCAATTGTTTACGATAATGTTGCTAATGAATGCACTATTGCATTTAGCGATCCTGAAGTTCACGGTAATGTTGATGGAGGACATACCTATAAAATCATTCTTCAAAACAGACATCTTTTAGAACGTGGTGAACAATATGTAAAAATTGAAGTATTAACAGGCGTTGAAGATTTCTTTGAAGATTTAGCAGCAGCTAGAAACACTTCCGTGCAAGTTAAAGACAAATCCATGGAAGAATTAAGAGAACATTTTGACTTAATTAAAAATGCAATTGGTAGCGAACCTTTCTACGAAGATATAAGTTATAAAGAAAATGATGCAAAAAGAATTGATGTGTTGGATATTCTTGCGCTGATGAACATGTTTAACATTGAACGTTATCCAATCAAAGCAAAATCATACCCTATTACTTCATATTCTGGGAAAGCCACCTGTTTAGAATACTACATCAAAGCCTATAACGAGTACAGTGGTCATCAAGAAGATAATCCATATTATAAAATGTCTAAAATCTTGCCTGACATTTGCAAACTATATGACAAAATTGAAGAAAACATCGGCATTTACTACAACAGAAGTGTTGCTGTTGGTGGTAAATATGGAGCAGTCACTGGTGTTGCGACACATAAGTCAGGACCTGCTTTTAAAACCAAGTTTTATCAAAATGAAAAACAATATATTTCGCCAAACGGATTCTTGTACCCAATCCTCGCTGCTTTTAGAGCTTTAGTGATAGAACAAGATGGTTTCTATACATGGAAAAGAGATCCATTTCAAACATTGGAAGAATGTGGCGTTGATTTAGCTGCTTCTACAGTTGATGTTTCAAGAAGAAAAGGTAATAACCCAAATGCAACTGGTAAAGAGCCAATGCTTTGGCAAAACTTATTCATGTGTATTCTCTTCACAACATTAGAAAGTTAAGGAGTGACATATGTTTGATCTAAATAAAATCTTAAATATTTATAAAGCATCAGATGTCGATTCCTTCATTAAAGAACTCACCGGTCACACTTTAGAAGAGAAAAGTCTTAAATATAGCGACATTTCTTCTCATTGGAAGTTCTTAGGAAATAATAGTTCCAACGGGTCTTCAATTAATATTTTAAAGCATGGCGAAAAGGGACTCATTGAAAGAATCACAAACGCAATTGATGCTGTTATAGAAAAACAAAAAATCAAAAACAATATCATAAGTGCTTCGGAGGCTACTGCTATTATCAAAAAAGCTTTCCCAAAATATTACGAAAATTTCTCCAATTTATCTAAAGGCGAACAATTTAAAGTTCAAACATACGATGCTGCAAATCAAGTGATTTTAGCAGCTAACGATGCAACAGGTACAACTAAAATAACATTTGATGTTATTGACCAAGGAACTGGTATCAGTGGTGAAAATTTTTCAAAAACAATACTCTCACTAAACGCTGGCAATAAGTTATCTCGCGAAAAAGCGTATTTAATCGGTGCCTTTGGTCAAGGAGGTTCCACTTCTCTTCCATTTACCCATGCCACAATAATTATTTCAAAGCAAAATGGACACTACTACTTCACGGTAGTCAAAGAAGTTGAACTATCGGATTATAAAAATAGTTGTTACGTCTATTTGACAATCGATGGCCAAATCCCTGAAGCCGAACTAACTTCACCGGTTGATACATATTATGAATATCTCGATACATTTGTTAAAAGTGAGGCAGGCACTCTTATTAGAATGGTCGAAACTGATATTTCTAGAGAATATAGAACAAACGATATAGCCAAGGAACATATGCTTATCAACTATATCGACACGAATCTATTTAACGTAGGATTACCTGTCAAAATTGTTGATAACAGAGCAAACTTTAGGGATAATTCTTCCAGCCAAAATAGATATGCACATGGAACGTTTGCAAGGCTTCAAAATTCTAAGTATGTAAAAAAAGATTGGTCTGGAACACTTAAAGTCGAAGTTAATAATCAGACATATAATATTGATTACTATGTAATATTACCTGAGGAAGAATCTAAATGGGGGAGCGTCAGCGAATCCAAGAAAATCTTTCAAAGACTTAATGTTACTGAAGATCCAATTATCTACACTGTTAATGGTCAAACCATCACTTCAGAAAGTTTCAATAAGTTCAAAAATGCTACTGGATTAAATTTCTTACAATATCGTCTCTTAATCGTCGTTAATTTAGACGTGCTAGGAATGGAAAAGTATAAGTTCTTTACATCAGATAGAGCAAGAATTAGAGAAACCGATAAAACAAGGGGATTCTTAGACAAGATTTTCGAAGCTATTAGAAATATTGACGAATTGAAGGAAATTAATCGCATTATCTCGGAAAAGTCTGTCACCCACGATATCGACAGTGAATTAACTGAAGAAATTGGTGATAAAGTAAAAAGCATTTACAATAAAATGCTTAAAGGCGGAAACGTTGTACCAAACCCGGGCCACAGACACAGAGTAACGCCTGATAATGAGGAGGATTATCTCCAAGAAATCAAAGAACTTGAAATCTCGATGGCAAACACTCAATTCTATAGCGACCAAAACATTAACATTATTCTTAAAACAGGTGCGCAAAAGCATGTGAATGAAAATGCTTTAATATATATGTTGGTAAATGATCGTGCTTACTATTCATTTAGCGCTTCTTATATGAATGGAAGAATACAATATACCATTAACGGAAAGGCATTAAAACCTGGTGTGTATCAAATTCAATATCAATACTATAAGAACAACAAGCTAGAGTTAGAAAGTAACACTGTTGCTATTGAAGTTATAAGTGATAAGACACCAATTGTTGAAAACAAAGAAAGAAATAAAATCTTTGATTTCCATATCCACCCAGTTGAAGAAGCAGAACTTATATGTGATGTAATAAAAAACGAGGTTGAGAAGAAAGTAGATATTTATTTATGCTTAGGAACCGATCAAATGAAATCCGAAATATTTGGTTTTTCAACCTCAGATGAAAAAATAAACGAAATCAAAATGAAGATCATTCAGCCTATTTGTTTGTTCACATTGTTCATGGATAAATCTTATGATTCAATAGAAAAGCCTGAAGAGAAAAACAAAATGATTCTTAACTTTGTTAAGAGTATCCTCTCATCAGAACTAATTCAATATTAAGAACATTAAAAACGGCCTTCGTTATCGACGGTCGTTTTCTTTAGTCAATTTTTTAAAAATTTCTTTTACGACATTTATATTTACTGAATTTCCAAATTGCTTATATGCTTGTTGCTTGTTGTCATCAGGGATAAACGAATCAGGGAATGATTGTAATCTAGCAGCTTCTCTGACCGACAATTTCCTTTTGTATTTACCAATAATTGGCGTTTGAACAAGAGCAACCAAGGCTTGGAAAATATCTGGTTTTTTAACTCTAACACCTGAAGGTCTAATTTGAATTACCCCTTCCCAAATAGATTTGATATTTTCACCACACTGCCATTCGAACTTCTTTTCGGTTGGAGTAAAACCTTTTAGGTTATTCCACTTTTTTAACCAACCATCGATAAAGTTTTTATTGCGTTGATACAATTCTTGGTTTTTTCTAACAAAATCTTTTTTCCATTGCGGAAATGAAGGACTAATCGTTTTTGTTTTAAAATATTCAGACCAAACAGGGAATCCAATAACCTTAACATCTACACCTTGGTAAAATTCATCCCACGCTGTAAGCACATCTAAAATATGTTCTGATAAGGAATAATAAGGATCGCATTCGTTTGGATCTAAAATAGTATCAATTGAATTATCTTCTTTTTTCTTCAAATTAGTAAAACTAATTTCTAGCGGCTTATCAGCATTTTTTGGATCATATATACCAGGTATATATACACGCTCACGAACTTGAGGTATTCCAAATTGATGAGGAGATAAAATCAATGCTTCTTTAGGAATTCTATATCCTAATGACCTTAATGTTTCGCAAATAATTTTAAATGTGTTCCCATTATCATGAGTAACTAAGTTTCTGACGTTCTCTAAAATAAAATATTTTGGGTGTTTGGCATTCAAAATTCTTGCAACTTCAAAAAACAATGTACCTCTAGTTTGATCTAAAAAACCTTCTTGTTTACCAGCTTTAGAAAACGCTTGGCATGGAAATCCAGCACATAATACATCGTGATTTGGAACCATATCATCATTAATGTCTCGAACATTAATGTTGGAGTCAATACCATAATTTTGTTTATAAACTTTAATAGCATTTACATCAATGTCCGACGCTAAAACACATTGGCCGCCAAACGCAGTCATGGCTTGATGAAATCCTCCAATTCCGGAGAATAAATCAATAAATTTAAAACTTGTATTTTTGCTCATGTGTTTATTTTATATAAAGCGGTAATAGAAAGCTACAATTTTTTAAAAATCTTTTGAATATACTGATATCGCTGCAACCATATCTTTACTAACCTTTAATTTTGGCTTTCTCTCATTGCCATCAGAATTAACACCCTGGGCAAACGGATTCTTTTTTAGAATACTATAAGTAATTGAATCTAATTTGATAACGCAAAGTCTTTTCGGCAGAACAGAAAATTTCATTCTTTTTCCATATCTATTTTTCAAATCTTCATCATTGTCGTAAGGATCATCTCTTAAAGAGTTCCAATATTTGGTAACAACATATCCATGCGTTGAATCTTTTTCTGATTGGTATAAGCAGCATATATAATAAACAGTACCGTTATTATCTTTGATAACTGTATCTAGCGTTTCAAATGAGTTACCAAGAATGTCGTGATCAATTTGATCAGCTTTCAAGTCGCCATAGGTCCAATCTGAATTATTGAATTTTAAATCTAAATTGATGCCGCCGTCACTTCTATCAGCGTGCCATGAAATGTCCTTAACGTCATTGTTTTCCAAATATTTTCTAAAAAGATATTCAAAATACCAGCCTTGCCATTCGCCTTGCCTGGCATTTGGATCATTTGCATTAATCAGTTCTCTGTAGCAATCTATTCCGTTCCATTTCTTTGGTACGGAATTCGAAAACTCTGATAAATTAGCTTTTATCATCTCGATAACGTCATGACCATCAGTTCCTCCAAGAGGATCGCCAGCAATGGATTTTATATATCGCACAAATTCATACGTATTAAAAATAGAAATGCTGTTCCCAAAATGATCTATCTTATGAAAGGTTCCAACTTTTTGAGCGTATTGAAGATTAATAGAATAAACATGCGCAGCCGAATTATTGCTCTTTTTACCCGCATATGTTGCCGGTTCAAAAACAACGAACAATTTAGTTTTGTTATAAGTATAGATTCCAACGTATAGAGTTTTTATATTCTGAGCGGAGTTTTTGGCAAGATAATCCAAATAATAGTTTTTTAGTTGAATTCTCTTTTTATACGCTGGATGAGGATTGCCAAGGTAAGTAACGTTACACGCTAATATTCCTATTTTTTCATATAAGACAAATTGTTTTTCATCTTGTCTTATAACCGGTTCAAAAAGTTCAAATAGAAGATCTTTAATTTGTTTAATAGTTAGTGTTTGATCGTAATCAATTACAATGCTCCCACTTCTATTTATTTGTTCTACTTTCTTCATATCGGCCTCTTATAAATTATAAATTAAATAATTTTAATCTCAATCTAACAATCCCATACTCCTTAACTTGTTCATGGGGATAGAATTTATTACATTCGTTAATTAAATCATCAAGATTATTAAATAATCCTTCAAAGTCTTCTTTCCAATAATCTTTTAATGCATCTATCCAGTTATGATATGTTGATATATCTGTTATTGTTACTACTAGTGTATCTTTAGGATTTACATTAGACACTAGAGTTATTTGATCTCCAATAGAAAGACTTCTTCTATCAGGAGTGTTTAATCTATATTCATGCTTCTTTTTGCCTTGCTTTATTAACTCAAGAAAGCAGGGTTTTATTTTCATCACAATGTTTTTCATAAATTAAGGCTTGTCTTTTTGTGTGCTCACAATCAAATCATTTATTAGTGATACTAGAAAATACAAAAGTGTTAAGCTTGTCTCATAATTTGTTATCGCATAAACATCGTCTTGGCCATGCATCAAATTATTTCTAATATTTAACCCCGGCTTCTCAAATTGTTTAATATCTGCCGTTAATTCTTTAATCATATAAAATTCAAGATGATATCTAAGTCCTTTTGACAAATCCTTTAGTTCAAAAGATGAGCCGAGAAGATTAGATAAAGTTGCTTTTGAAATGTCTAAATATTCTTTATTTCTCACTTCCTTTAAAGCGACATTACGAAGTATTTTTTCTATAGTGGTACAAATTGATAGCGAAGCCCCATAAATGGTCCATTTGCCAAGTGCCGATTCAAATTGATCGTTTCTAGCTAAATCAACAATTGCTAAAAATGAATCCAACTCTCCTGTGATCTCGTTTTCAATGTTAATCAAGTTATCAAAATACTTTTCTTGCACTGCAATAGAAACGTTATAAATATAGTCAACAAACTCCTTGCTTAATTGTTCATCGTTTAAAATGTAGGCAATTATGCTGTTCCTGATGTTTAAATTAATTCTCATCGAATCTTGCTTGTAATATGGGTATTTATCACTTCTATATCTAGAAATATCATTAAACGCTTCAGAAAGCGGATTTTTCTTGTTTGAAATGGAAAAAATATAATTGAGGCTATTTTCAATTTTGCCATCTTTATTGCCTCTGTGTGTAAGATTAATAAACTTGTATGGATCTTTACTATTCTTCAGTATTTCTATTGCTGGTTTAAGATCAATAGGACCAATATTCTTTTGCACTCCATGCTTCTTGACATAAGAATCCAATAATGCTTGGATTTTCTTTTTAAGAATGGAATACTCATTAGCGCAAGGCAATTTAAAAGAAACCGCTAGTCGGTCATATTCTAAAAACATCGATTGAATTTGGAGTATTTCTTTACTATCTTCGGTTAGATTTTTCCTTTTAACTTCTTCTAGTGTTCTATTACAAATAAAAGTTGCTTGATCAATTAGAAATTTATCTGTCTTATTTGGAGTGCTTTCCAAAAACGATAAATACACTTGATCATCAAAAAGTCTAGTATCTTTTAATCCATTAAAGAGGCTCTCAAACCCTTTTCTATGTTTCTTATAATAATTTGAACAAATATCAAAATCGTTAAGTATATTCAAAGGATATCTTTCTTCAAAAAAATTAAACACTGCCTCTTTTATCCCTTTTGAATAAAATCCATAACAAAGTTCAATGCTGCATCTAAAAAATTCACCCCATTTAAGGTCTTCGTGCTTTGATTCATCGAACACCACGAAATAATTGTTATTCACATATTTAATGAAAGAATCCTCTTCTAATTCTAATTCACTAGATAATCGAATAATGCGTTCCTTAATAACTTTATTTATTTGATAGTTGTCTAGGTCATCTACCATCTTTTTAAAAGAACAACACCAATAAAACATATATACATCTTCAATAGATTCAACATGCTTATTAATTGACTTAATGTTATTTTCCAAATATTCAATATTATCGCATACCTGCTTTAAAAAATAGCCGCCTAGGTAATCACGACTTCCATAATATTTAAAATTTACAAATTTATTTATTAGTTCAACCATACAATTATGCTTTTAAATGCTGCTTTTGCTGCTTTTATAAAGTTTAGTTTCTAGAAACGCATTGATTTTAATATTTTTATATTTATCAATTTCAAATCTAGAAACGCATTCATATATATTCCCAAGCATATCTAAAAGAAGCAATGAAACTTCGTTTATTTTGCTTTTGACGTAAAACTTATAACCACCTGTTGTTGATTCAAAGATAATTTGATTATTACTATTTTTAGCCATTATTTGTTCGTACTCAAGCTTAATTATTTTTCCGTTAATAAGCATTCCAAATAATCCACATAATGATGCATCTGAATTTGCTATAAAAAGATTGAATAAACTGTATGCATTTTCACTATTAGATGGTTTAAGTTCGGAAGAATTTTTGTTTATTTCAATATATATATCGTTTCTTTTTTCTTTTGGAATGCTTCCCCATGTGACTTCTGAAATTGGAAAAACTACAGGTCTAGCTTTTTTGATTTCTTCTTTTTCTTTTTCGATTCTTGAATATTTGATTGTAATACCAACGCCATAAAGAGTTAGAGATCCACCAATAACCGCTGCAGTAATTTGAACAATGGCATCTTTTATTTCCAGTGGAAAAGCAGCTGCAAATACAACAACAATAATGATAGTTAGAATAATGGATAACCCTGTTTCTACCCAATCAAACCAACTGTTTGGTTCTTTTTTAATTAGAGATTTTATTATATTAAATAATAAACATATAAGATTGACTGCTAAAGCGATAGCAAGACCGTACTCATTTCTGACAATAATAAAAATAAGTAGCAACGCCAAACTAGCAATTGTTAAAGAGCAAGAAATGATTTCAACAAGATTATTTCTTTTCATGATAATACTCTATCGAAAGTGGCATAGCCACTAACGATAAATTATGTTAGATCCTTTTCTATAGTTGCATCTATGACATAGAGTCTGTAGATTGTCTGGTGTGGACTTACCACCTCTGGAGATTGGGATTATGTGATCAATTTCTAAATCATCAGTTCTTCTGCCACAGATTTGGCAACGGTATCCATCTCTTTCATAAATGAAAAATCTCATTCTATTTGTAACCTTGCCTCTTTCTACTCGGCATATCGCATCCCAAATATATTGACGTTCATAATATTTACCACGTTTATCCTTAACGTCTTCAATGAGTTCTTCTAACTTATCACTATAGAAAACGTCATACTTAGAATGTCTATACACTCCATTAATTTGAGTGAGAACGAGTTTCACCGTGATTGAAAAATCTGTTATAGGATTCTTAAGCATTTTCTTTAACTCGTTTTTTTCAACTTTTTCTAATTTATTAATGTTTCTTGGAAGTTCATTAACGTCATAATGCTTAGTTAAAGGAATAACGCTTTCTTTAAATTCTTTTTTGTATTCACTATATAGAGATTGATTCGCATATGTAGCATCTAAACAGCTTTCAACTTTACGATAGTTATACGCTAATTGGTAAATCAGATAATCCATACAACTAATGTCACCATATATATTTTCATTGTCATATGTATTAGTCATATCCATATTTGGCACTACATTGAAATTGTATTTAGCGTTTATCAGTTGGAATTGTTTTATTGATTCACAGTGATTTAAAACAAAATCTCTATATTTCTTGTTATAAACAAAGACAGAGACAGAAATAGAAACCACCACTGCAATAGTGGCTAAAATAACAACTAAAATAATAATTCCTAGAGACATATTTATATCAATATAAATCTAGGATACAATATTGGCAAGGTACATACTATGCATTTTGGTTCACTATTTGATGATAGCAATACTAAAGATGAACAAGGTGATTGGGGAGAGTTTAGAGTTAAAAATAAAATTCTCAGAATCAAAGACAAACTTGGTGAATGTTATTTATATAACGATATTTATATCGAAGTAAAAGGTCATATCTACCAAATCGATCATATCTTAATCACATGTAATGGCATTTTTGTTATTGAAACAAAAGCAGTATCTGGAAAAATAATTGCTGACCCATTAAAAAGAATGTGGTCATCTTTAGTGTATGGAAAACACACAACATTTATTAATCCTATCTACCAAAACAAATTACATATAGATGCTTTAAAATATGAATTCGGTGATAGCTTTGATTATCATTCAATTATTGTGTTAACTGAAAGAAACTTACCGAGTGGTCTACCAAGTAATGTTATTAACTTAAGAGATTTACAAGATTATTTACTATCTATTAATAGTGAGCATAAACTCACTTCAGCAGAAATGAATTATTTCAAAACTAATTTAGATGAAATACAAAAGCAGAAGATTGAGTTCAAGAAAAA
>CAMUVS010000021.1 GCA_947164155.1 uncultured Caryophanales bacterium
TACGAGTTATTATTAAAACAAATCGAATCAATTATAGATAAAGATATTCCGCTTATTAGTAATCTCGCTAATGTTGCTTCTATTTTATATACGATTGAAGATATAAATTGGGCAGGATTTTATCTTTTAGATAAAGATAGACTAATCTTAGGACCATTTCAAGGTGAAGTGGCGTGCACTATTATTCCTCTAGATAAAGGAGTGTGTGGAACAGCTGCTAGTAAAAAAGAAACAATCATTGTGGATGATGTTAATACATTTAAAGGACATATTGCTTGTTCTAGCAAATCTAAAAGCGAAATTGTTGTTCCAATTTTAAAGAAAGATCAATTAATTGGAGTTATTGATATCGACTCTCCAATTTATTCTAGATTTTCTAGTGTGGAAAAAGAATTCTTAGAAAAAATTTCTAGTCTAATTGCGGCTTTATAATGAACATTACATACAAAGTATTTGACGATTTACCAAACGAGGCAAAGTTCATCAGGACCATTGTTTTTGTTGATGAACAACATTTTGTTGACGAATTTGAGTCTAATGAAAATAAGGCAATTCATATTGTGATGTTTGATGAAGGTAAACCAATAGCGACTTCTAGAATTATCTACCAAGATAAACATAAGTGTTACGTTATTGGTAGATTCGCAGTCATAAAAGAATATCGTAAATTAGGAATCGGCAAAGAATTAATAAAATTTACTGAAGACGAAATAATTAGTCGTTTTGGGCATATTCAAATTGGAGTTAGCTCACAAATTCAAGCCCAAGGGTTTTATGAAAGATGCGGTTATAAAGCCACAAGTGAGACATATTTAGATCAACACTGCCCACATATTTGGATGGTGAAATATCTATAAATTAGTTAATTTTGAAGTTATAAACTATTTCGATTATATCTAATAATTATATAGGTAAAATATTTTTATAATTAAAAATAGTTATTGTTGTATAATACATATGTTAAAGTTGAGGGCATCTTATGAAGGAAGCGATTTTACAAATTAAAGATTTAAAGAAATATTATGGAAGCGGAGACTCTCAAGTAAAAGCCCTTGATGGAGTAACTTTTGATGTCTATAAAGGTGAAATGCTTGTCCTTCTTGGTAATTCTGGATGCGGAAAATCAACTTTATTAAATATTATCGGAGGGATGGATTCTCCTACTTCAGGTCAAGTAATGTTAGGTGATACTGATATTACTGCTTATAAAGACCGAGAATTAACTTCTTTCCGTAAGGAAAAAATTGGTTTTATTTTCCAATTTTATAATCTATTACCTGATTTAACGGCTTTAGAAAATGTCCGTCTATCAATCAAAGGTAAAGACAAAGACCATTTAGCAGAAAAAACTTTAGAACTTGTGGGTTTAGGTGAAGATAGAATGCACCACTACCCATCTCAACTATCAGGAGGAGAACAACAAAGAGTTTCTATCGCTCGTGCTTTAGTAAAAAAAGCCGACATTATCCTTTGTGATGAGCCTACTGGTGCACTTGATGATAAAACTGGTCGACTAATTCTTGAGTTACTTCAAGATATTGTTAGAAAAGAAGGTCAAACCATGGTAATAGTGACTCACACCACTCCAATTGCCTCTATGGCTAACCGCGTTATTACTTTAAAAAATGGTAAGATTCAAAAAGAAAAAATTAATGAGCATCCAATAGACGCTAAAGATATTGAATGGTAAAAAGATGAAACTAGCAAAAACATTTCTACTTCCATATTTAAAAAGATTTTGGCTCATGCTACTTAGCGTTGTTTTTGTCGGCGCTTTTGGAGTAGGAATCCTTGTAGGATTAAGAGATGCTTATTTATCTTTAGAAAATAATATTTGGGGCTTAGTTCAAGAATGTGGTTATCCAGATTTTTATTTACAAACAGTTCCAGAAATCGCTACTTCTTATACCAAAGATATCCCTGTTAGCTATTTAGAAGAAAAACTCGATATTAAAAAATTTGAATATCGCGCCTCTTATAAAACCACTTTTGAATTTAATGGTAATTCTTATTCTTGTAGAGTCTTTTCTTACGACCATAACGGATTATTAAAACATCATTTAATTGATGGGAAGTTCACCTATAGTGGCCTTAGAATGGAATATTATTTCTCAAACGCGAATCATATTGGAGTTGGGAATGATATTACTATCAAAATGCATAATGGAGAAAATGTCACTTTAAAAGTTGAGTCAACTTTTGTTTCTCCAGAATCTTCGATTGTTAAAGCTGATCCATATTCCGTTAGTTCATCTAGAGATTTTGCGTATTTATTTCTCCCTAAACATATTTTTAACCAATATGTTAAAGACACTTCTGACCCATTTTTTAATGAAATCTTAGTTAATTATATAGACGGCAAAGAAAAAACTTCAGCAGAACTATTTGATCGCCTACAAGAAATCGCTAAAGAATCTGGAGCAGAAATAACTGAAGAACAAGTTAAACAATTAAAAGAAAATATTGCTTATATGACTACCTATGAAGAATCGGAAGTCATAACACAATATAAAGACACTTTAAGAGGGGTCAATATGATATCTCTAGCGGTTCCTATTGCTTTCTTTTTGGTGGTTTTAGTTGTTACTTCATTATTCTTATTTCAAATAGTTAGACAGTGCCGTAAAGATATCGGCATTATGAGAGCGTTAGGAGAAAATAAAAAGAGTATCACTCTAATTTATGTTTTATTAGCCCTATTAATAGCCATTATATCTTGGGCCATAGGAACAGGAATTGGAGTAGGAATAACAGCGATCGCTAATTATGCCTACGGCACCGCTACTAGATTATATCCTCTTCCTTTGTCCATTAACTTTGGTTTAGTGGCAATTGCTTTAGGAGCAATGGTTTTAGTTTGTGTGACCACTTCTTTATTAGCCTCTTTATCTATTTCTAAAATTAAACCAGTAGAGGCAATGAAGGCTCTTCCGCCAATGAATAATAAAACTCCTTATTTAGTAAGGACAGTATTTAAAAACTCCCCTATTACTTTAAAGATATCTATTTCTCAAACATTAAGAAATATAAGAAGATATATCCTTTCAGGTATATGTTTACTTGCTAGCGGGATGATGGTCTTTTTTGCTTTATCCATGGAATTATCTAAGCGAAGCATTATAAATCAATTATTTGAAGCTCGACAAAATTATGATGTTCAAGTCTATTTTGACGCTCACGCTAGTAGCGATTTAGAATCTTATTTTGATAATGACGATAATATCAAAGCTAAGACATTAATTAAATATGTCCCTACTGAAGTTACTTATAAAGATACTAGCGAAGTAATTTTAATTAACGGAATTAAATCTAATCAAGATTTATTACGTGTCGTTAGTGATTATAACGAAATTATTTCTGTTCCAGAAGAAGGAATAATTTTATCTTCATATCACGCGAATTTATTAAAATGTGGAGTGGGCGATATTGTTCGTATTAACGATATAGATGTTGAAGTAAAAGCGATATCTAATGAATTCTTATATCAAGCGAGCTATATGAATTATGCTGCTATTGATTCTACTACCGAAAGAGGGTCTTTACTTGCTCAAGTTAAAGATATTAATGCCTTCTTTAATAAATATAAAGATACTCCAAACGTCACTTATATCTCTTTTACAGATGTAATTAAACAAGAAAATAACGATCGATTAATGGCCTTTTCTTATTCTAGTTATATTCTAAATGCCATTTCGATAATTTTAGGCTTTATGATTGTCTTTAATATGATGCAGACAAATTTAAAAGAACAAAAACGCACATTCGCCACTATTAGAACATTAGGATATCAAAGAAGAGAAATCTCAGCCTCTAATTTATTAATGAGTTTAGTGCAATATATTATCGCTATGGCTTTAGCGATACCTTTAGGTATGGTTTTATCAAAATTATTATTAAAGGGCATTTCTATTCCAACTCAAACTTTCCCATTCCCTAAATCATCTTTGATGTATATTTTATCGATAATTTTAGTACTTGCCTTCTTGTTAATTAGTCACTTCATTTCCATGAACAGCATGAAAAAATGGAATCTTCCAGAGGCTGTTAAAGAAAGAGAATAATAAAATAGCACGATTAGCCGTGCTATTTTTTACCAGTCTTACGAAGTAATTGAGCGGTTTGTCTCGCTAATTTTTTATCAATAAATAGGGAGACTTTTTTTAGACATATTTCTCTTAATTTCACTTCATCAAGTTTCCCGTTTGCCGTTGTTGGGAACTTTTTCATATAAATAATGTGCGAAGGAACTTTAATAGAAGGAAGAGTCTTACGTAATTCATTTAAATAAGTTTCTTCAACAAAGTGAGGAGGTTTTTTGCTAAGCGTGACCACCGCTAACATAAATTCTCCATCATCAATAGAAGGGAAACCTAAGACTCTTGCTTTAGTAAATAAAGGAATTTTTAACAATTCTTCTTCTATTTCTTTAGGAGAAATATTTTCTCCTTTACGAATAATAATATCTTTAATACGTCCGTTTAATACTAAATAACCATCATTATCAATATAACCAAGATCACCAGTGTGAAGATAGCCATCTTCGTCAAATGGTTGCTTATCTTTATCGAACTTATAGTAGCCGTTAAATACATTATATCCTTTAATAAGGATTTCTCCTTTTTCATGATTAGAAATAATCTTTTTAGTATTTACATCCATAATGGCGATTTCGATATCTTCCATTGGAGTGCCGACTGTCGATCTTTGTTTTTCTCTAGGCGAATCAGGATAGACCAAAGAAATTAAAGGAGAACATTCAGTTTGACCATATCCATTCATGAATTTGCCTTTACCGTATTTCTTTTCTAAAAAATTAAATTCTTGTTCAGAGGTAAATCCTCCTCCGACAATACAGTGTTTAACAAATCTCGCTCTATGCCACCACCAAAATGGGGCTCTAGCGAGTTTATCATAAATAAATGATACAGAAGCGTAATCTCCACATTTATTTTTTAAGAATTCTTTATATAACTGAACTGGATTAGATAAATCATTTAAATAGACTGTTCTTTGATACGCTAAATAAGCATTAATTACTAATAAACCAAAGCAGTGAAACGCTGGAAGTAGGCACATAAATTTTTGAGGAAATACTGGGTCTAACTTATATAAGTTATGATATATCGTATTAAGCATTCCAAATTGAGATAACATCGCCGCTTTTGGTTTTGAAGTTGTCCCAGTAGTAAAAATGATATAAGAAGTTCTTTTACTATCTATTTCTCTAGAGAAAGCATTTGGAACTTCAGGAATATTCTTATGCTTACTTAAAACATTTTTAAACTGTAAATCCGCTTTTAAAAGTGATAATTCATGGTCAAGGTCAATTCCCACTTCTTTTAATAATCTAGGGAATTCTCCTTTTTCTCTAGTGGCCGCTAAATAGCCTCCAGCAACTAAATATTTGCAATCAGTATTTTTTATTGCTTCTACTAATGGGTCGTGTCTAGACATATAATTTAGTAAAACTGCGACCGCCCCAACTTTAATAATTGCGTAGAATGCCACTACCCAGCTATAAGAGTTCATCCCAAGTAAAGCGACATGGTCATGAGGTTTAACGCCTTTTTTAATTAATTTAGAAGCAAAATAGTTCACGCTGTCATTTAATTCTTTAAAAGTATAAGAAACACCTTTAAAACTTAAAGCAGGGATATTTTGTTTATCTTCACTAACTTTATAAATATCTTCAAAAATATAGTTATCAATTGGTCTTTGACTAGCAGGCATTAACTAGTTGCCTCCACTGAATGTTTTTTATTTTTAATATTGGCAATTATCCAATCAACAAATAAGAAGATAACTACTAGCATCGCAATAGTCATAAAGACATATAAATATGGTTGGAATCCTCCAACTTTAGTTTGTCCTTGGAAAATAATTGTGTGAATAAATGATAAAAATAATGGATGTGTTAAATATACATATGAAGAGTGTCTACCATACCAGTCAAGGACTGTAGATAAAACAGGAACTTTTACAATAAGTCGACTTAATTGATGGACAACAAACGTTCCTAAAAAGCCCATGATAAAGGACACAAAAGCGTCGAATCCTTTGATATTGCTATCAAACATTCCTCCAGGAAGAGAGCCAACCATCGTAGAGCCATAATAGAAATAACCAAATAAACCAATGCCCACAACCACTAGTTCAGCAACTACTGTGTTAATAATTAAGAACATTAAATCTTTTTTAGATTCTATTTTCTTATCTAAGAAATTAAATTGTTTTAAATAAGCGGCAAGTAACATCATTGCTAAAGCAACTGGGTAACACTGTACTGTATAAGGTAAATACACTCCCGCAAATTGGCCCATACAGAATGCTCCAATTAATAAAATGAAAATAATTGAAAGCAATCTAGATGGCTTTTTAATCGCATAATCAACAATTAAATAGAAGAATATAGAGCAAATATATAAAGCGTATAAGAACCAAACAATACCAAGGGCTAAATCCATATCAAAACTTAATAAGCCATTAGCGGGATAACCAATCATTAAAGCTAAAGGTTCAGACATTAATGAATAACAAATACTATTTGTCAGTTTTTCAACTTCAATAACCTTATCGCTAGCGGTTGGTAACTTAATAGCAAATATAATTCCACAGGACACTACTATAGTGATAAACATTGGAACTAGTAATTGTAAAGATCTTCTTTTGATATTTTGTCCAATTGTTCTTTTTCCTGGGGTGTAGTTATATCCAGCGTAGAAAAAGAACACCATCATTAAAAATGGAAATAGAGTTAATAAAATATTAAACTGCGACATGACTTCAGCGGGATTAGCCACTAAAAACATTAAAGCGTGAAAGAAGACAACAGAAGTGATTAATAGGCACTTAACAATATTTTGTGCGCTTGATTTAGTTTGATTTTTCATAATGATGTAAAAAATAATTAAATTTAGAATAAAGTTCTAAATGTTTCTAACAATACTTTAGCCACTTTAGCACCAAAAGACAATTTGAAATTATCGTCAATTTCTTGAGAGACTTCAAAGATATGTTGGAAGTCATTATAAATGTCTTTAATGCAATCATTTTTATATAAGACTGCACCACATTCAAAGTGGTGAGTTAAACTTCTAAAGTCCATATTGATAGTGCCTACAAATGCCATATCATCATCACTAACAAGCATCTTGGCGTGGATAAATCCAGGAGTGTATTCATAAACTTTAACTCCTGCTTTTCTTAACTCTTTATAAGAACTACGAGTTAAGCAGAAGACAATCTTTTTATCTGGAATATGAGGAGTAATGACTCTAACATCCACTCCTCTCATCGCTGCATTTTTAAGAGCTTGAGTAAAGTGATGGTCAATAATTAAGTAAGGGGTTGAAATATAGAAATATTTCTTAGCTTGTCCCACAATATTAATAAAGTTTTCTTCTCCAATTTGTTCATAGTAAAGTGGTCTAGGACCATCTCCAAATGGACAAATAGTGCCAGGAACATTAAATTTCTCTGGATTTTTATTAAAATAAAAATTAAATTCAGGAATTTCTCTTTTAGCGATAATAAAGTCAGTAAAGAATAAAGCGGTTAAGGAATTAACAGCGGTTCCTCTCATTCTTAAACCAGTATCTTTCCAGTGACCTAATCGATCATTTTCATTGATATATTCATCGCCTAGATTAATACCACCGGTAAATCCGATTAAACCATCCACTACCATAATCTTACGGTGGGAACGGTTATTATAAACAGCGGAGACAATTGGAGTAAATGGATTAAATTTATGAGCGTCAATGCCTTCTTTTCTAAGTTTTTTATAATAACCACTTTTTAGCATTGTCATTGTCCCTAAATCATCATAAACAAGATGGACTCTTACTCCTTCTTTGGCTTTTCTAGCTAAAATTTCGTGAATAGAATCCCACATGTGACCTGGATCAACAATAAAATATTCCATTAAAATAAATTTCTTTGCGGACTCTAATGCTTCAAGCATATCTTTCCACATTAATTCCCCAACTGGATAATATTTCACTTCATTATTTTGTTGAGGTCCTAAACCAGAATTCTCTTTTAAATAACGGTCAATACCTTGTCTATCACCCATATATTCATAAGCTTTTTCAATATCCTTATCAATATTATTGACATAAGGGAGTAATTCATCATACGCTTTAGCGTATATTTTTCTCATTTTTCTAGAAGTATTAACTCTAGAGAACATTAAATAGAATAAAACTCCAAATAAAGGTAAGAATAAAATCAGAAATAGCCAAGGAATTTTATATTCCGGATTTTCTTTACGATTAACGCACACAAAGAAAACAATGACGCCAATCGCTACACTAATAACTTGGAACCAGATAAGATATTCAAGTAAATAAATAGTCACTAATACTATTGCAGCAACTTGTGCTAAAAGTAAAAGGACACTGATTAGCCATTTAGAAAATATAAGTCTCAAGATTTTCATAAGATTACTCCTTAACTTTCAAATTCTTGTTTATTTTACCACCACTAGCGCGCATAAGAAAAGACCGCTTTTATTCAAGCGGCCTTTGAGGTTATTTTTTGGAACAATAAGTTTTTCGGTATTCTTTTAATAATTGTTCTTTATTTTTATGAACCATCCCACATTCACAAGTATGGATATGATGTTTCTTCTTATAGAGGTATCTTAAAAAGAGTCCTAAAAAGAAGATAAATATCGTTATTCCAACTATGATTTCAAGCCAAGGGGATGTATTCATATAATTACGCTCCTACTATTGGGTGAGATTTGTTATATCTTCTAACGAAGTAAATCGCAACCGCTGCTAAAACAGCTAATCCAGCAAAGCTTGGGATAGCCCAAACATAACTTGAGGCATCAAACATACTTAAGAATAAGTAAATCGCACTGGAACCGACATAGCTAGTAACAATCCAGAAGAGTAATGTCCACTTAAATTTACCTTTAGGTAATTCTGCTTTTGCGGTTGCACAAGCAGCAAAGCAAGGAATTGTTAACATATTAAAGGCGATAAAGGCGATACAACCTTGCCAGGTAATTCCAGTACCCGCAATCATCACAGATGTTGAAGCCACATCTCCATCTTCAATAGATTCAATAATTGGCACCATTTCTGGAGAGACAACAATAATCGCTGCTAAAGTGGCAAATGTCGCGATAACATCTTCTTTAGCGATAAGTCCAGCAATTGCAGCAACAGCAAAGACAAAGCCAAATTGATTGAGTTGTGAACCAAATCCAAGTGGGGTGAAAAGTGGTTGAATAAATTGACCTAATCCCGCGATCATGGAATTAGAAATATCACCATCTAAATAGTGCCAGTTCCAACCAAAGTTAGATAAGAACCAGACGACGATTGTAGAAGCCAAAATGATAGTAAATGCTTTCTTAACGAAGTGTTTAGCTTTATCCCATAAATGGATCATTAAACTTCTAAATTGTGGCCAGTGATATTCTGGTAACTCCATAATAAATGGAGCAGTCTCACCTCTAAGAGTGGTATGTCTCATAATTAAGACAGTGATAATAGCTGCAGCAATACCAACAGCGTACATACTATAAGTAATAACGTCGACATTACCAGCGTGGAAGACTTGTAAAATACCTCCAGCGATAGCGACTAAAATAGGAAGTTTGGCTCCACAAGAGAAGAAAGGAATAACTCTGATTGTGGAGGTTCTTTCTTTATCATCAGCTAAAGTACGAGTATTGACCATCGCAGGTACACTACAACCAAAGCCCATGATCATTGGAATAAAGGCTCTACCTGATAAGCCAAATTTACGGAATATTCTATCTAGAATAAAGGCTACACGAGCCATATATCCTGTATCTTCCATAATGGAGAAGAATAAGAATAAGAATAAGATTTGAGGTAAGAACCCTAATACTGCAAATAGGCCGTTAAGGGCACCATCGCAAACAAAACCGGTAAACCAGTGTCCTTCTCCTAAGGCATTAATCATGCCGCTACGGATAACGCCCATACCAATTCCTGGTACATCATCACCAATTAAAGCGGAGAATGACATATCAAAGAAATTAAATAACATCACACCTGGAGAATTAATTCCCTTGTCAGTCCAGAATAATCCTTCATAGATTGTTCCTTCAAAAGAAGGGGCGATACCGTTATTTTCAAAAATCTTACCTAAGTAGAATAAGTTTTCTGAGAATGTAAAGTGGAATACTAAGAATAAAATAACTGCGAAAATGATTAAACCAAACACTTTATGTGTTAAAACTTTATCAATTCGATCTGATTTAGATTCTTTATGTTTTTTATGTTTTTTATCTTCGACAATTTCCACTTCTTTTCTTTTTACTGAGTTATGGAAATTAGAAGAAATAAATTGATATCTACTATCAGCGATTACCGCTTCAAAGTCATTACCGAATGTTTCATCGTTAAATGTCTTTTTAAAAGCTTCCACCATCGGGATTAAATCAGGATGCATTTTTGTTTCTAATTCATCCTTTTCCACTAATTTAATCGCATGGAAAAGTGGATTTTCAACTTTTTGACCTTCAAAGGCAATACGAACATCACCAATGAGATGTAATAAATCTTTATTAGAGATAATTGTTTTTCCTTCTCTAGGTTGGTTAGATGCTTCTAACGCTCTAGACATTAATTCTTCTAAATTATCTTCTTTTAAAGCGGAAATAGAAACTACTGGGACACCTAATTTCTTTTCAATAGATTCAACATCAATTGAGTCACCATTTTTAACAAGGACGTCCATCATATTTAAAGCGACAATTACTGGAACATTAATTTCTAATAATTGAGTAGTTAAATATAAGTTTCTTTCTAAGTTTGTGGCGTCAATAATATTGATAACACAATCAGGATGTTCATCTAAGATGTAATTTCTAGAAATTACTTCTTCTGGAGTATATGGAGATAAAGAATAAATTCCTGGTAAATCAATAATGGAAATTGGTTCTTTAAGTTTTTTATAAACTCCATCTTTCTTTTCAACAGTAACTCCAGGCCAGTTACCGACATGCGCGGTACTACCGGTTAAAGAGTTAAACAAAGTGGTTTTACCACAGTTAGGATTACCTGCTAACGCAAATCGTTTCATTATTGGTCCTCCTTAACTTCTAATATGACGAGATGTGCTTCGTTTTTTCGAAGCGTTAATTCGTATCCTCTAATCGTCACTTCTAAAGGATCACCGAGTGGGGCTTTTTTACGGAGATACACTGTCGCTCCGGGAGTGACACCCATATCAAATAGTCTACGGCGAATTCTACCTTCACCTTCCACCATTTTAATTAGGCCAGTCTCGCCTACTTGAAACTCATCTAGTTTTTTAAGCATAAATTCCTTCCTTTCTACGCTACTAGAATTTTACTTGCTATCGAACGATCTAAAGCAAGTCTACCTTCTTTAACAGCGACCACTACGCCACCATTAACAGAAGAAACAATAGTCAAAGAGGAATTGACCAAAATACCTAAGCTTTCTAAATGCTTTTTGGTTTTATCATCAGCAAGAACTTTAATAACTTTTAATTCTTGATTAATTGGTGCTAATGCAATTGGCATATAATCTCCTCCTTAAAATAGTTAGTTCTGACTAACCGAATATATTATATACCTATTTATTCGCGTGTAAAGAAAAAAGTTAGTAATAACTAACTCTTATCTCTTTATTATAAATAATAAAATATTTAAATTATTTATGTTCGTCCCAGTATTTTTTAATTAGTGACCATGTCTCATCAGAGATATCATGTTCCATGCGACATGCATCTTCTGAGGCAACTTCTTCTTTAACTCCTAAATACATGAGCATTCTCGTTAAAACAATGTGCTTTTCTAGAGTTTTTTGTGCAATTTCTTTTCCGGAATCAGTTAAAGATATTTCACCCTTATCATTAATCTCGATATAACCTAATTCTTTTAGTTTATTCATCGCTACAGAAACTGAAGGTTTAGAAAAAGACATTTCTCGAGCGATATCAATCGCATGAACTGATTCTTTCTTTTGAGAAATCTGTAAGATTTTTTCTAAATAATCTTCTTGAGATTCTAAGCGTTTCATATCTTATTTATTTTAATATAGATTAAAATTGAATGCAATCCAGTGCCAACATAATAATGAAGCCTAAAATAAACGACCACACTCCAAAATGATCATGACCTTCACTAGTCATTTCTGGAATCATTTCTTCTGCCACCACATAAATCATGCATCCTGCCGCAAAGGCTAACGCCCAAGGCATTATGCCTTGAATTTGCATAGCTAAAAATAAACCAATAACTGCAGCGATTGGTTCCACTATTCCAGATAACATCCCAAAGATAAATGCTTTGCTAGAGGAACCGGTTTCACTTTTAATAGGTAAAGAAACTACTGCTCCTTCTGGAATATTTTGTATACCAATACCAATAGAAAGTAGTAACGCACCCATTAATAAAGCGGCGTTATTTGGTTGAGATAAAGCGACACCAAAAGCAATGCCAACTGATAAACCTTCTGGAACATTATGAATGGTAACCGCGATAAACATCTTTGATGTTTTACTTAGTCTTTTAGTTGGTAAACCTTCATCAGAATTCTCAGAAGCGTGAAAGTGAGGAACAATTTTATCAATAAGCCATAAGAAACCTGCTCCTAAAGCAATAGATATCATCACTATCACCCAAGTAGGCATATAACTTACATTTGTCTCTAAAGCTGGTTTAATTAATGAGAAAAATGAAGCCGAAAACATTACCCCCGCGGCAAAACCAATAAAGATTTTATTTAATCTAGGAGAAATATCTTTTTTTCTAATAAAGAAAACAAATACCGCCCCTAAAGTCGTACATAAAAAGATTAAAGGCACTCCAATTAAAGGGTAAACATATTGCTCCATGTTATCTCCATCTGAAGAATTTTTTAACCGCTATTGTTTTGCTATAAGAAGTAATTCGATATCCAGTTGGATCTAGAATCTTCTTAAAATCTTCTTCGCTTAATTCTAATTCTGTAATAACAATAACATTATTTTTAATGTGAGAGGCATTAACTTTTTTAAGTTTAATGGCTTTTCTTAATTTATCTTCGACATGCATCTCACACATTCCGCACGCCATTCCGTCAATTCCTAATATATATTTATTCATAATTTTAATTCTCCTTGATGACTGAGTTAGTCATCGCTAACTATAATAACATAATGAGAATATTTATAATAGCGAGATGATAAAAAATTAGATTGTGTGACACTTTTGTGCGCATACTTAGATATAATATATGCGTAAGAAAGTTGAGGAATATTCAATGAAAGTAAAAAGATTACTATTATTTCCTGTTTTATGTGGAATGTTTTTAAGTTCTTGTGGGGAGAACGCTCCTATTAAAAAAGCTACAATCAGTATTGAAGCAAATCAATACATGACCACCACTTTAAAAGCAGACGAATATGAATTAAATAAGGCTATTGAATTCACTGTTAGCCCAATAAACGAAGAATATAGCGTTTCTTCTGTGAAGATGAATGAAGTGGAATTACCACCAAGTAATAGCAACAAATATACATTCACTCCTACCGAAGAAAAAACATATACCTTAAAAGTAACAACAAATAAATTAGAAAACAAAGTAGTTTATACTTTTGAAGGATTAACCGAAGAGAACTACATAGAAAAGTTAACAAAAGGTGGAACTAGAGTGGTTGTCGAACCTTATGTTGGCGAAGCAGGTTTTGAAAACGTATTTAAAAATAACAATTTAAATGTTGCTAACGACAAACAATTTCAATTAATTTGTCGTACTAAAAGTGAAGATAAAGACGTTTGGATTAGAAAAATTGAATTCACCTTTGTTGGAGACAAAAACCAACTAGCGTTAATCAATGGTGATCAATTTGAAAGTTACGCAAATGGAGTTTGGACCACTACTTTAACTAAAGGTAATCTAGGACAAAATTCCATTGTTTTTAAAGGCATTAACGAAGCAGTCATATCTAAAATTGTTATAACTACCGCTCCATATGTAGCCGAAAAAACCAAATTAGTGTTTAATGGTTTGGATGCTGACGACAAAGTATATTCATTTGATGGTTTCACATATGAAGAATGGCAAAAAAGAAAAATAGTCTCCTCAGACACTGAATTTGTGACTTTACAAACATATTATCTTTATGTCGAATTTAGTCAAAATCACGCCGAATACTATAGTGTCCTAAGCATGAAATTTGGTGACAAATTGGTCCAAGATCGTAAGTTATTTGACCCTGATGGAAAAGAAATTGTTGTTTATAGTATTTTAATTGGTGATAAAGATGTAATAGACGGCAAGGTTACTATCAACGCTACTTGGACACCAAAAACTGCTAATGAATTCTTTGTTATTGATACTGTTTCCGCGAATAAATACGTTAAAGGGTTTATGGAAACAGAAGCTAAAGCTTCTTTATATTTAGAAAACGCGATTGGTTTTGGCAATAAAGTCTCTATTAACTTAAGGCCAAAAAGAGGATATAAAAATCTTAAGATGATTGTTAATGGACAAACCATTGAAAGAGAAGAAGAAAAAGATTTATATACTTTCACTGTTCCATTTGCTAAACCAATTAATTTCTCCTTTACCGCTGAAGAAGGCGATAGAGAAGAAGAAGGTAAAGAAGTTATTGAATTAACCGGCGATAATAAGGAAAAAGGCAAATTATTAGCCGCAGAACTTGAAGGCGCAATTTATGTAACATTCTACGCTAATGAAGATCATCCAACCGCCACTCTTACTGCTATATCATTTGAAGGATCACCTTTAACTCCATTTACACCTCCAGATGGTGAAGAAGAGCCAGAAAGCAAGATCTATAAACTAAATAGCGAACAAACTGCAAAATATAAAGCCACTAGCGATAAATCATCTTTATTTGAAGTCACAATTCAAGAACAAGATTCTTATAAATCTACTGTTAGAATTAATAAAGGCGCATTCAAAGCTGAAATTGAAGGTAAGCAAGCAAGCGAAGATATGGGCTACGATGTTTATGAAGTTGACGGCAAGAGCTCTGTTACCGTTAAATTCACACTTAACGAATATAAAGATCTCCATTCTATCGAAGTTAACGATAAGAGATTAACAGAAGGTGAATACAAAGTTAATCAAGACGGCTCAATTAGTTATACTTTTACTGCTAAAGCAAAAACTTATGATTTCATAGTTCAAACTAAAGCTCAAAAAGTGACCTTATCTTTAGACGAGACTTCCACTACTGGATACACCATTAAAGATTTACCTAAAGAATTTGAAGTTGGTCAAAAAGTTAGACTATCTTTAGGAGTCACCGATGAGAGCAAATATTGGTTAGAAGGTAAAGTAATTACTGTTACTTATAACGGAGAAAAATTAACAGTTGATGAATCTAACTTCACATTTGAAATTCTTCCTCTAAAAGGAATTAGCAAAATCAAAGTAGAAGTTAGCGATAAACCTCATGCTTAATCATTACTCAAAAAAGCAGCCCTTTAAGGGCTGTTTTAATTTGCTTATCTTTTACCTTTATCGTAGGGCTCACCAAGAGCTTTAGGTCCAACATTTTTCTTACTGGTAAATATCAGAACAATTAAACACACTACATATGGTAAAGCTAAATAGAAATA
Organism: uncultured Caryophanales bacterium; assembly: GCA_947164155.1. Classification (GTDB taxonomy): domain Bacteria; phylum Bacillota_I; class Bacilli_A; order RFN20; family CAG-826; genus UBA2450. The sequence goes on from CAMUVS010000021.1 coordinate 15,590, forward strand.
AGATGATATACCAAGTTTTTCTAAGAAATTAATTGATGAATAGAAAACTGATAGTGTCTTAAATCCTGAAAAGATTAAAGCGCCTAACAAAATATATAAAGGCTTCCACTGGCCAAAGATTAAGACCGCTAAAGCGAGATAACCAAATCCAGTTGCCCCGTTAGCGAATTCCCATTCAGAATTCATGGTGATTAAAAATAAGCCGCCAAATCCTGCTAACATTCCAGAAAGAAGAATACCAATATATCGAGTCTTATTAACATTAATTCCTAAAGAATCCGCACTAGATGGGTTTTCTCCACAGCTAGAAAGTCTTAAACCAAATCTAGTTTTATAAATAACGACGTAAATGATAGGAACTAAAACTAAGGCAATAAGAATAAGCCAGTTAAATCTCACTCCTTGCATACCAAAGAAATTGACATTGAATATCTCATAGAATCTCATAAAGGAGAGTCGAGAATTACCAACTGGTAAAGCTTCAGTTTTAGTGATTTGTTTGATTAAGACTACTGCTAAAGCAGTAGCTAAGATATTTAAAGCAGTTCCGACTAAAGTTTGATTAGCTTTAAAAGTGACACACGCTACCGCTAATAAAAGAGAATATAGTCCTGCACTAACTATAGCGACTAGAATAACAATTAAAGCGCTAATCCCAGCGGGAACTGTATTAGGAAGTAGGTACATCACCATACCCGCATTAAAAGCGCCAAAAGTCATGCAGCCCTCTAAAGATAAAGCCACTGTGCCGCTCTTTTCAGAGAACATTCCGCCTAAAGCGACAATAGTAAGAATAGAAACAAACGCTAAAAGAAATAATACCGCACTCATACTTTGTTCTCCTTATTTCTACTTAGCATATTAAGTTCATTTTTAATTTCATATTTTCTCATTACTTCTTTAATAAAGAAGACAAATCCAGATAAATAAATGATCACTGAAGTCATAATCGAGGCAGTTTCAGGAGAGAAGCCTAAATCAGTAATCATTGATCCACCTTCAGTGATATGCATAATGAAATATGAAGAGAAAATTATTCCAATTGGATGAAGCCCTCCTAAGAAAGCTGAAGAAATTCCTTGGAAGCCAATTTCTGGAGGAACTGAAGATAATCTCCAACTAGTAAAGCCGTTTTGTAAACTAAGTGAGGCCGCTAAACCTGCTAAGGCTCCTGAAATTGCAGTCGCAATTAAAATGCTTTTAACTTTACTAATGCCAGCGTATCTAGCGGCGTCACTATTTAAACCAGTAGCCTTAAGTTCGTAGCCGACTGTCGTTTTCTTTAACAAGATAAAGATAATTATGACTACTATGAGAATTAAAATCATTCCTAAGCCCACTATGGAGTTACCGGCAAATAATTTGTCTAATCCAATCGAAGGAATAAAGGAATTAGATGCGCTTGTAATGGCAACTGATTCAGAGTGAGCGCCATCCCAAATGCTTTCACCAGCATTGGATAAAATGCCATTAACCAAATATAAGGCAATCCAGTTAAGCATGATTCCAGAAATAACTTCGTTAACATTAAAGAACGCTTTTAATAAGCCGGTAAGCGCCGACCAAATAGCAGCGGCAATCATGGCAATAATCATCACTATATACCACGGCCAATTCGCTCCTGCTCCTAAAAGGCAAATCACGAGTACCGCAATAGAATATTGTCCAGAAGCACCTAAATTAAACAAGCCAGCTTTATAAGAGACTAAAATTGATAAGCTCATTGCAATTAATGGCGCGGTTTTAGCTAATGTTTGACCAAAATAATTTAATTTATCGGCTGGACTAGAAAAGATTAAATAATTTCCTAGTACTGAGGTCATGCCATATGCTGCATTAGAAGGATTAATAATTAATAGAATAAAGAAACCTAAAATCAAACCTAGCATAGCGCACCATAAAGAGGTCACTACTGTTTTAGTAGAATCTTTTTTAATTAAAGAAGAGAAAAATGATTTAATCTTATTCATTTATACCCTCCTTAATCGCATTAACTTTGTCTTTTTTTGCGCCTGACATATATAAACCTAAAGTTTCTTTATTCACATTATCTGGAGTGAATTCACCAACAATTTCGCCTTCATACATTACTAATATACGATCAGAAAGGGCAAAGACTTGATCTAACTCTAAAGAGACTAATAAAATCGCTTTATCTTCTTCTCTTTGCTTAAGCAAAAGGTTATGAATTCCCTCAATTGCCCCAATATCTAAGCCTCTAGTTGGCTGAACAGCAATTAATAAATCTTGGTTACGTTCTATTTCTCTACCAACAATTATCTTTTGTTGGTTTCCTCCAGACATACTTCTAACGATGGTGTTACCATCTCCACTAGATCTAACATCATATTTATCAATTAATTCATCTGCATATTTTTTAATATTCTTTTCATTTAAAAAAAAGCATTTTGAGAATTCTTTTTCATAATATCGATCTAGTACAGTATTCTCATAGATAGAATAATCTAAGATTAAGCCATGTTTATGTCGATCTTCTGGAATATGAGAGATACCTGCTTTAATTTTTTCTCTAATAGAATAAGAGGATATATCTTTCTTATCTAAAAGAATAGTGCCCTCATGAGCCTTTTTAATTCCGGTAATACCGTAAATCACTTCTTGTTGGCCGTTCCCATCAATTCCCGCTAAAGTGACAATTTCTCCTTTTCTAACGTTAAAAGAGACATCATTAACCACCTTCTTTTTAGAGAATGGGTCAATCATTGTTAAATGTTCCACTCTTAAAACTTCTTCTTTAGGAGTTTTTTTACTTTTACCATTAAATTCTTTGAGTTTTCTTCCCACCATTAAAGCCGATATTTCTTCTTTAGTGGTCTCGCTAGTTTTTAAAGTATCAATATATTGACCTTTTCTAATAACAGTGATTTCATCACTGACTTCAAAAACTTCATTTAGTTTATGAGAAATAAAGATGATGGATTTACCTTCTTTTTTAAGATTATTCATTACTTTTAAGAAGTCTTGAATTTCTTGTTCTGTTAACACCGCGGTCGGTTCATCAAAAATGAGAATATCGTTTTTACGATATAGCATTTTAATGATTTCTACTTTTTGCTGCATTTCTACAGAGATATCTTTAATTTTCTTATCTAAATCAACTTGTAGATCATATTGATTAATAATTTTATTAATATCTTCTCTAGCTTTTTTATAATCAATAATTTTAAAAATCTTTTTATTTAAATAATTAAGTGACTTCTTAACAAAGTTAATGTTATCTCCTTTAAACTCTTTAAGAGTTTCATCACCTAGAATAATATTTTGTAAAACGGTAAAGGTATCCACTAGTTTAAAGTGTTGATGAACCATCCCAATATTTAAGCTAGTTGCATCATTAGGATTAGTGATTTTGACTACTTTTCCTTCTTTTTTAATAACTCCCTCGTCTGGAGTATATAGACCAAATAAAATCGACATAATTGTAGATTTACCAGCACCATTTTCTCCACACAACGCTAAAATGTGACCTTTTTGAAGTCTAATATCAATATGGTCATTGGCTAATATGTTACCAAATCTTTTGGTAATTCCTAACATTTCAATCGCGTAATTTTCTTTCATAATTAATTAATTGGGTCATAAGCAATAATAGTTGTATATTCACTATGAGGGACATCTATTGGCTCATAGCCAATTTCAGAACTCACTGTATCCGGGTTATCAAATAAATACTTCACTAAATCTTTATAGTCTTCATAGGTAAAGTTTTTCATTCTTGGATGGGTATCATCGTAATTTTCCCAAGTACTTAAAGGAAGTTGAACATAGTTTTCCTCAACATTATCTCCAGACACTAATCCAAGTTTAACTGTATCACCTTCTAAAGGTATTCCTTGATAACATAATTCCAATTTATCAATAACAGTCTTTTTAATCATTTTCATCGCACTGGTAATACAGACTCCTGGCTTATAGTCACGGTCCACTATTGGAGATTGATCATCATCAACCCCAATCATATAACCACCATTTTCTTTAGCGGCTAAAGCGACAGAAGTATAAATACTTCCCCCACAAGAAAACACTATTTCGGTGCCACTTTTATACCATTGGTCAATATAATTATGAATTTCCGGAGAACCAAAAAATTGACCACCATAGACAAAGTCTATCTTGATATGTTCTTCTAATTCTTCAGCAGCAGCATCTGCTCCTTGAATATAACCATAACCATATCTCGTGATTGATTCGTATTCTTGTCCGCCTAAAAAGCCTAGTTTTCTTTTGCCTTCTTTTACCGCTGCATAACCCGCTAAATAACCCGCTATTTCTTCTTGATAATTATATACAGTGACGTTATCGATTTTTTTAAGACCCGAAATATCTAAACCAATAAACTGCACGTTTGGGTGTTCAGGAGCAACGATAGATATCGGCTCTCCTAAAGCAAATCCAGGACATAAAATAACGTTATAGCCACGGTCAATTGCTAAACGCATGGATTTAATTCTTTCAGCAGGAGAAATACTTGCTGGCTTATAGTAGTTAAAAGTGACGTTATGTCTTCTACTCCACTCTTTAGCCCCTTCGTAGCAGGCTTGGTTAAATGAACCATCATTAACATCAGAGAAGTCAGTAACCATCGCTACTTTAAAATCATCACCTTTATTTCTACCCACTGTTCCCAAAGTAAAAACGAGAGTAAAAAATACTGATGCAGTGACAAGTAATGCTATAAGCATTTTCTTCATAACTGCTATTGTATATCAATTAAATATAATTGTTTAGAAAAAACTAACATGTATGCTAGTTTTTTTGATTCTATTTGTAATAATAAGATTCAGGAATCTCAATTTCGGTTTTAAAC
>CAMUVS010000022.1 GCA_947164155.1 uncultured Caryophanales bacterium
TAATGAGTTCATTAATAATTATTTTTCTACCGTAGTAGAGAGAATTAATCAACCAACTCAAAGTGAGACAGATCCAGTTTTAAAAGAACCATTTATTAATGAAATTAATGTTACTAAGATATTAGGAACTGATCACGTTAATTTAAAAGTTCAATTCGATTTAAGCTTTGGTGAAATTAATACTTTAATGGGCAAACTTGATAAGGAACTTGTTAATCAAGAATTACTTGATAAAAACCTTTCCTCAATTTTTGCTGATTTACATGAAGCGGTAAATATTTTAACAGAATACACCGCTAGAACTGCCTTGCGTAGTGTTGCAAAAAAAGAAATTTATAAGCAAGTTCGTAAATCTCTTGAAGACACAGGATATCCATCTACCGCCACAGATATTATGGATGAAGTTGGGATGAATGATAACTACTTCAGAGGATTTGCTAAAACTTTATATGATGCTGCAAATATTCCTGATAATCCATCTACCGCTAAAGAAGATGATGGATGCTCTGTAAATAAATTTGTGCAAACAATTAAGTCGCAATTAGAAGATGTCTTAGGCGAAGCTGATAAAATTACTGGTGGTAAAGTTAATAAAGAAGCGATGCTTAATAATCCTGATCTTGATAACGAGCTTAGAAATGGTTTTATAAGTGTTATTACCGCTGCAGATTTAATTCAATCAGATGGTGAAACATTTGTAAAAATGGAAAAAGCTGCCTATGTATTCTTGGCAAAAATTTTAAAAGAACAATTATCTAGTACTGTTTCTCCTGGTGAATTAGAACCTCAAGCCGGGGAATCTAGAGAAGCGTACGCCGAAAGACTATCAAAGTTATATGCGCACAGTATGTTGCCTGATGTCTTTTATACAATTATTGGCTATTCTTCTTTAGGATTATTTATTGGAGTCATTGTTTTTGCTGTTATTTGGTTAGTATTAATTGTTATTACTTTAATTAGGACATTCTCAAGCAAAAAACCTTGGACTATATTTGGCCCATGGTTTTGGATTGTTGGTAGCTTACAAGTTGTATTAGGCTTAGCCTTGACGATATTCTGCAAATTCTATTTACCGAGTATGTCATTTATGCAAAGAGCATTAGAAGGAAGCCCAATTAAAAGCATTGCAGTTGCTCCAAGAACATCGATGCTTATTCCTTCAATGATTTTCTTAGGAATGATTGTCTTTGCTATTATTTACACAATTATTGCTCACCCAGTGAAGAAAGAATACAAAGATAGCAAAAATGGTAGAGGGCCAAAACCTAAGGAGGTAATTATTCATGAATAAAAAACTCCTACTTTCGATTTTATTATTAAGCGGAACTTTAGCTCTTTCTAGTTGCTCGCTATTTAACGATGACGATATCATGGAGCCGAATATCTTTAATCCTCAATATGATGAACCAGAAGTAGTTCCTCCAGGCACTCCTATTATTGATGGTGTGGCGGAAAAAGATGCCCCTGAAGCTGCTGGAGAAGGCACGAAAGTATTTAAAAATGTTGGTTACGCTCCTTATGACGAACTAAATGATAGGTTTTATATCACTAACACTTATAAGGTTGGTGGTTCACATCATATGGGTTATAACATTAATAGCGGAAATGACTATTATGACGCTACTAGCTTTAAAAATAACTATGATTTATATGTTCCATCTAGCAGTAAAACTCCTAGAAACCAAAAACACATTGTTATTTTATTTATCCATGGTGGAGCTTGGACTATGGGTGTTAAGACTGATGTTAATCCTTATATTCATGATTTTGCTTCTAAAGGATATATCACCGCGACAATTAAATACACACTTCTTAGAAATGAAATGGATGATCCATCCTTATCTATTTTCCGCAATCTAGATGAAATTGATGCTTGCATCAAATCTATAAAGAATTCTTTGGCCACACTTGGATTTGATACTTCTAAAACTCAGTTAGTTATTGGTGGGGCTTCTTCAGGCGCGCATTTAGCGATGCTATATGCTTATTCTCGAGGTAAAGAATCCGCAATCCCTATTAAATTTGTTGTTGATGGAGTTGGACCTGTAGATATTAAACCTGGAGCATGGAAAAAATTTAATAATGACTCCGGAGAAGTTCTTGATGCGGGACTAGATAAAAATGCGATTGCTGTTCAAGAAAGCGCTAATAATTTATCTCCTTTAAAAATTAGCGATGGTGGAGAAGACACTAAATATTGGGATAATTATGAAACCTTTAGAATCGCTAATGGAATGTGTGGAATGCCTTACTCTCTAGCTGAGGTAGAAGAAGCAAAGACAAATCCAAGCGCTGCTTCTTATCTTGATATTACTGCAGAAGGACATGGTGAAGATCAATTATCAGTTACCTACTGGATTAATAAAGCAGATGAGGCATCTAAATTCCCAATTATTTGTGCATATGCTGGATTAGATTATGTGGTGGGAATTAATCAATTTGCAACATTACAAAAAGCTTTAGACGTCGCTAACATCATTTATTATTCCAAACCAGACGATAATGTTAATGGTTATGTCTATTTCCGTAATAGTAAACACGAAGAAATAACTAAAGAAAAAGATAATGAAAACTATGAACGATTAATTTATGCGGTAGATTCGTGGTGCCAGGCTGAAACAATATAAAAATAAAACAGTTCGCGAAGAACTGTTTTTTCAAGCTGATTGGAGCAGGTGACGGGAATCGAACCCGCGTAATCAGCTTGGAAGGCTGATGCTCTACCATTAAACTACACCTGCAGCAGCGAATGTTATTTTATAACAGACGCTAGATATTATCAAATTATTTCTTACAAAATTCTCTAATTTGATCTTCTCTTAAAAATCCAGAATATCTTCTAACTAGTTTTCCTTCCGAGAAGAAGAATAGTGTTGGAATGCTTTCAACTTGGAATGCACCGGCTAATTCAGGGGCTTCATCAGTATCAACTTTAACGATTTGAACTGGGAAATCTTCTTTAGCGTCTAAACCTTCTAAAACTGGTCCTAACATTCTACATGGTCCACACCATGTGGCGAAGAAATCGAGTAAAACATCACCTTTAGCTAATTCTGCTTTTAATTCTTCTTGTGTTTCAATATGCTTAATCATCTTATAAACCTCCATTTTGAATTATAAATATAATAGCAATTATTAATATATGTAACGGATAATACACATAAGTTCCAACCTGGAACCATTTAGCATTATATCCTCTTTTACCAGAATAACACAAAAGTAATGCACTAGAAAGTATCGCGTATAGCTGTATACCTGCATCCCAGAACACTCCATTTGGCCATAAATAGATAAAAGTAAATTGAGCGGTGAGGACGACAACATTAACTAAAACAAAGAATAGATTAGTCACAAAGCGGTAGCTGCCGTTTTCTATCCAAATACTTTTATCAATTCCTGAACGTTCTTGCAAATAATCGAGGAAATAGTCTGCAAATTTATAAGAGAAATAAAACCCTAATCCTAATAAAATAGACACCCAGTCATATTGCATATTCAGAAAATATGGGAACCAGTGAATTTCAATGACGCTATTAGTTTCTACTCCTTTAACGATAAAAGAGACAATAGAATAAGCAAGAGGAAGTAGTGTAAGAAATTTAACTCGATAATCCTCATGCTTAATGCAGTATATAGCTAGAGCGGTGAGGATTAAATCAATAAAGATGTTGCCGTGTCTATATATCGGTGTGGCGGCAGGAAATAAATTAGTAAAAGTAAATAAAATAAAGGCAATAGAAACAACAGAACCAACGATTCCAAGTTTTAAAAGATATTTGCCAATGCTTCTAGTATGTCTCACTCCTTCGGCGATTAAAAAGATAAATAACGGTAAAGATAATCTACCAAAGATTCTAAAGATATTAGAAAGATCAATCATTGTCTGATTCATCGGGTATTGCATCACAAAATACATTCCTAAATGATCTAAAGTCATAAAGACAATAGCAAAGATTTTAATCCAAAAAGAAGATAAAAATGCGATTTTTTTCATGATTTTAATATAATGACCTGACTAATAATAACAAATAAATTGTTTGTGATATGGGCGACATAGGAACATGGTAAATCATATAAATCATAAGCTAGAGATAATAATACTCCAGGAGCGATATAAGTTGGTAAGATGATAAATTCAGTAGCGATATTTCCAGTAAAGTCCATATGGATTAAACCAAAGATTAAACCAGTGAAGATATAAGCTGCTACTCTAGACCATCTTTTAACTAGATTAAACATACCTACGCGATATGTGAGTTCTTCACACATTGGCCCAACTAAACCAAAAATTAATATTGAGGCAATTGGATAACGGGCAATTATTTGTCTAATACCTGTTTCATTTCCTCCAGTACCTGTATTATAAAATAGGTTAACAAATCTTAAGTATAATACATCAAAAATGAGGATTGCTAATCCAAATCCAAGCCCAACAACATATGGAATCCAAGACTTAAATTTTGGAAGAATTTTTTTATAATCTAATCTCACAACAGCAGCCAACAAGGCAAATAAAATCGAATAGGAAATTAATGAAGCGGCTCCTGCTTTATCAATTTCATTCATCGAAAATAAGATTGCGGAAACAATAGTTGTGATTAGTGATAAGGTGAAAACATTACCGATAGCGAATAGAAGTGCTTCTTTCCAAATGTCTAACTTCGCATTATTAAAAGGCGCGTATTTGTCAGATAATAAGTCGCCTCTTTGCTTGCTTTTATTAGAGAAATTTTCATCTTTTGAAAACATTATCTTTATTTTCCTTAAGAAAAATAATACACTAAAAGCACGTTGAAAGGTAGATTTTACTAGTAAAATATGGCTAATTTCATCATCCAAAAAGAAGGAACAGGATTTGTTGAGTTACTTAAGAGTAAGTTTTATTCATTTGCCTTTCCTGTTAGCGATGTGGAAATTTTTAAAGCTCGACTAGAAGAAATTAGAAAAGCTAATCCAAAAGCAAAGCACATTGTTTATGCTTATCGAATTGGAGTTAATTCTAAATCCACCGACGATAAAGAACCCAAAGGAACAGCAGGTAGACCTCTACTTGAATTACTAACAAAAAAGAATTTAGTGGATGCTGCGATTATTGTGGTTCGTTATTTCGGAGGAAGTGAATTAGGGGCTTCTAGATTACTTAGAACATATTTAGCTAGTGGAGTTGACGCCATTAATCACTCAACGATAGTTGAAAAATAAGGAAGGTATCATCATGGCAGATTGTAATCATCAATGCGAAGGTTGCCCAAGCAGTGGCAATTGCGAAAGCGAAATTAAAAAAGCAAAGCTAAACGATAGATCAAGCGTGAAAAAAGTAATCGCTGTTTTATCCGGGAAAGGTGGAGTTGGTAAATCATTTATCACTTCTTATTTAGCGGTGTCTTTACATAAGAAAGGATATAAAGTCGGCATTTTAGACGCTGACGTTACTGGTCCTAGTATTCCAAAAGCTTTTGGGATTAAAGAGAAGGCTGTTGGAGAAGATGGAATCATTTATCCTTTAGACAGCAAAACCGGTATTCAAGTTATTTCCGCTAACTGTTTATTAGAAGATGACTCTGAACCAATTATTTGGAGAGGTGTCTTATTAGGTAACTTGGTTAAACAGTTCTATGAGGATGTTTTATGGGAAGACTTGGACTATTTATTAATCGATATGCCACCAGGAACTGGTGATATTGCTTTAACCACATTCCAAATGATTCCAATTGATGACTTAATTATTGTTACATCACCTCAAGATTTAGTCTCTTTAGTTGTAACTAAAGCAATCAAGATGGCGAGAATGATGAACATTAAAGTTCTTGGCGTTGTAGAAAATATGTCTTATCTCAAATGTCCAAAATGTGAAGAAAAGATTCCTTTATTTGGAGAATCTCATTTGGATGAATTTGCTAAGAAACTAGATTTTAAAGTATTAGGTAAATTACCTCTAGTGAGTGAAAACGCCACCAAAGTTGATAAAGGGGAAGTGGAATTTATTGAATTCCCTGAATTTGAATGTATCACTGAAGCGGTCATTAAGGAGGGCAAATAATGAAAGAGTTTGATGTTCGTAGAGCTAAACTATTTGATGCCTTGCCTGATAATTCCTTAGCCTTAGTTTTTGCCGGAGCAGCAAAAATTCGAAGTGAAGATGAATACTTCCCATTTTTTGCTAACCGTAATTTCTTTTATTTAACTGGAATTGAACAAGAAAATAGTGTTCTCATGTTAGTGAAATGCCCAGGAGAGAGAAAAGAATATTTATTCTTAGATGAACATAATGAATTAAAGGAAAGATGGACTGGAAAAAGATTATCTTTTGAAGCAGCCTCAGACATTTCTCAAATCACTAATGTTTATTCTAATAATAACTTTGAAGCTATGCTTCAGATGGGATTATCTAAAGAAAATAATGTTTATGGAAATATTTCTCACCTCTATTTAGATTTAAGTGACGAATTAAAAATTAAAAATGGGGTATCGACTCAAATTTATAAGCAAGAATTAGAGGAAAAATACCCTCATCTTACTTTCAGTAATATCTATCCATTAATCGTTGAATTAAGGTTAGTGAAATCTGAAAGCGAAATTGCAGAAATGGTGGAGGCGATTAACTGCACAAGTTTAGGAATCAATGAACTTTTAAATAATTTACATATCGGTGTAAGTGAACATGAATTAAGCGATCGCTTTGAATTTTTTGGTAAGACACATGGACGTCATCCATTAGCTTTTGAAACAATCGTTGGTAGTGGAGTTAATTCCACAACCTTACATCATCCAATTGTTCAACAAGATAAACTCATTGATTTTGATGATGTGGTTTTATTTGATCTTGGCTATAAACATCATGGATATTGTGCGGATATCTCTAGAACTTATCCTGTTTCTGGAACTTTTTCTACTAAACAAAGAGAAATCTATGAAGCAGTTTTAGAATGTAATAAGGCTGTTATTAGCTATGCTAAACCAGGATTAACCATTAAAGATCTTCAAGAATTTGCGATTAATTTCCTTAAAGGGGAATGTATTAAAAGAAAACTAATTTCTAAAGATGATGACATTCTTAAATATTATATTCATAATGTCTCTCACTTCTTAGGGTTAGACACTCATGATGTTGGAGATAGAAGTCGTAAATTAGTTCCAGGTAATGTTATTACTGTTGAACCTGGTTTATATTTTGTTGAAGATAAAATTGGTGTTCGTATTGAAGACGATGTTTTAATTACTGAAGATGGAGCAGTTTGTTTATCTAAAGGAATCAAAAAAGAAGTCGCCGATATTGAAAGAATGCTTAAGGGCCGCAAGTAATTATGGAAAAATACATTTTAACAATTGACCAAGGCACAACTAGTACTAGAGCTATTTTAGTTGATAAAAATGGTCGAGTAGTAAATATGTCTCAAGAAGAAGTTGTCTGTAGCTTCCCTCATTCTGGCTGGGTTGAAACTGACGCTTTAAATATTTGGGTCAGCGTTATTAACGTAGTTAATGAATTATTAGTTAAACAAAATATCTCTTGGAAAAATATTGATTCAATTGGTATTACCAATCAAAGAGAAACAACAGTGATTTGGGACAAAAAGACCATGATGCCAATTTGTCCGGCAATTGTGTGGCAATCTCGACAATCCGCAGATATTTGTGACCGTTACGAAAAAGATAAAGAATTTATTCATCAGAAAACTGGATTATTAATTAATCCTTATTTCTCGGCTAGTAAAATTAGATTCATTTTAGAAAACGTTTCTGGAGCAGAAGCTAGAGCCAAAAAAGGTGAATTATTATTCGGAACAATTGATTCTTGGATTATTTACCGTATGACCAATGGTGCAGTTCACGCTACTGATGTGAGTAATGCTTCTAGAACGATGTTACTTAACCTCAAGACTTTGTCTTGGGATAAAGAGTTATGCGATTTATTTAAAATCCCAATGAATATGCTTCCAAAGATTTTACCTAGTTCATATGATTATGGAAAAGCCTCATTCTTTTCAGAAAAAGTTCATATACATGGGGTAGCTGGAGACCAACAAGCCGCTTTATTTGGACAAACTTGTTTTGAAGTTGGTGAATCAAAAAATACATATGGCACAGGTTGCTTTATGCTCATGAATATTGGCGATAAAATCACTTTAAGTGAAAAAGGCTTACTTACCACTGTTGGCTGGCAAATTGGTAACAAAGTTACTTATGCTTTAGAAGGTTCTGTCTTTATTGGTGGAGCAGTTGTCCAGTGGCTTAGAGACAAGATGCATTTAATTGCACATTCTGCTGACAGTGAGAAGCTTGCTTTAGACTGCCATGATACACATGGAGTTTATATCGTTCCTGCTTTTGTGGGTTTAGGAACACCGTATTGGGATGACGATGCTCGAGGAGCAGTATTTGGCTTAACTCGTAATAGTGATAATCGTCATTTTGTTAGAGCAGCATTAGAATCAATTGCTTATCAATGTAAAGATGTCTTTGAAGTAATGAAAGAAGAATCACACTTATCTATCCCATCACTTAAAGTTGATGGTGGGGCAACTGCAAATAATTTCTTAATGCAGTTCCAAGCTGATATCTTACATACGGCGATAGATTTACCTGAATGTTTACAAACTACCGCTTTAGGAGCTGCCTATTTAGCGGGTTTATCCTCTAAATTTTATTTAAATTTGGATCATATTAAAAAGATTCATCGCTGCCAAAAAATCTTTAATCCTGTTATGGATTTAAATGAAGTTGCAACTCGTTATAATGGATGGAAAAAGGCTGTTGAAGTGACAAGGATGTTTAAATAATAATGCTTATTATCGCTCCGAGAAATATGCATCTTGATATCATCAATTATTATCGTAAAGATAATCCATTTTTTGATGTGAAAGTCGTGGATAAAAATGATTTAATCGAGGCGACAGGCTACTCTTATAGTAGTGATATAATCACTCACATATTAAAAAATTATGACTATTCTTATGATGAGATAATCACTTATCTAACTTATTTAAAAAAGGATTTTATTCCTACTAGTAAAAAATTAGAAAAACTCAAAGAGTTACAAACTAAACTCATTGATGAAGGGAAGTTATATAAAAGTGAAGTTTCTAAACTTTTATTTTTAAATAAACACGCTTTAGTGATTGGCTATTCTAGTTATGATGCTGAATTAATTTACTTATCTAAATTATTAGATATGAAGTTAGATTATTATCAATATCCAGCTGAGTACAAAGTTAATAAGTTTTATTCTTTTTCGCGATTAGAAGATGAAGTCTATTATGTTTTAAATGAGATCGCTCACGATATTGATTTAGGAGTTGATATTAATGATATTTATATCTTTAATCGCTCCGAAGAATATTTATATTATTTAAAGGCTTTTTCTCCTTTATTTGGCTTCCATATTAATTACCCTAATTCTATTTCAATGAACAAATTAGGAGTTTATTCCGAATTTAAAAGATTATATGAAGCTAGTAAAGATTTACAAACTAGCTTAAACGAATTAGAAAAAGTTTGTTTAAATGATGATTATTATATTCAATTTGTCGAAGCGATTAATAAACTTAAAGTCGATGACTTACCTTATGAATTAGAATCCATATATTTAGATAAAAAGCTAAAAGAAACTTATGTTGAAGAAAATAAATATTTATCAGCGGTTAATTTAATTAGTGAGCCAACTTTATTAAATAATAAAAAAATCTATGTTTTAGGTTTTATACAAGGTCAATTTCCTAAAAGTAAAAAAGATGATAACTATCTAAACGAAGTCGAACTTAAAAGCTTAAATAAATTAACAAATAAATTAGAGACTAAAATCGATCAAGATAATATCTTAAATTTCTTTAAACTCGATAATGAATATGTGGTCTCATTTTCTTATAAATCACTGCAAAATGCGAAGATGATTTCTTCTCCTATATTAGGAATTTTAGGCTTAGATAAAAAGCAAGAAGATAAAAACCCTTTTAAGAATTATTTCTATTCTTTAACTGTTCTTAAATATATTGCTTGTCACTATAAAGATATGAATGTTCTTTATAAAGAAAATAGTGATAAATATCTCGCCACTAAGGATTTAATTAGTGATACTTATTTAACTTACGATAACTCCTTTAAAGGAGCAAGAGTCTACTATAAGGATTCGCCTTTAAAATTATCGACCACTCAATTAAGCGACTATGCAAATTGTCCGTTTAAATATTATTTAGGTCGTATTTTAAATGTTGATCCTTTTGAAGAAACAACGGATTCCGTTTTTGGACAAATTGTTCATACTCTATTAGAGCATTCTTTATTAGATGACTCTTATGAAGTAAATAAACACTATGACCAATTAGTAAATGAATCTAATGTCAGTGAAGAAATAAAGATTTTATGGTCACTATCTTTAAAAGATCAGATTGTGAATATGGTTAGATACATCAAACTTCATAACCGCTATATGACTAACGCTAAAATTGAATTAGAAAAAGAGATTGATATTAATTTAGATGAGTTAACTATTTTGACTGGTAAAATCGATAAACTTGTTTTACTAGATAACAAATATCTCATCATGATTGACTATAAAACTGGTAGTAGTGGTGATTTTGATGAAACTTATTTAAAAGATGGACTATCTTCTCAACTTCCAACTTATGCCTTACTAGCAAAAGAAAGTAGTTATTCAAAATATTCTGTTACAGGGTTATATATTAATCATATCTTTACAAAAGATAAAGAAATTGAAATTAAAGAAGATGAACTAATTCCTAGCTATTTAAAATTATCAGGAAAATCAATTGATAATTATGCTTCTTTCTTTGCTTTTGATAATACGATTAGTTCGGGCAAATCTTCTTTTGTTAAATCTATTTCTTGTAAAGAAGACACTCTTGTTTCTAGATCTAATTGTTTAGTGAGTAAAGAAAAGTTAGATGAATATATTGAAATAGTCAGAAATAAATATTTAGAAGTTAGTAACTTAATTAGAGACAATAAATTCGATATTTATCCGATAGATAAAATGGGACAATTTAGAGCCTGCCAAAATTGTTCTTTTAAAGACATTTGTTATGTAAGAGAAAAGCAAGTTCACTATTTATATAGTGAGGAGACAACTACTGATGAGTAAGATGAATTTCTCTAGCGAACAATTATTAGCGATTAATGCGGTTGATAAGAATTATTTAATTTCCGCAGGGGCAGGAAGTGGAAAAACCGCAGTTCTATGTGAAAGAATCTATCGCTTAGTGAAAAAAGAAAGAAGATTAGATAACTTCTTAATTTTGACATTCACTAATCTCGCTGCCAGTGAGATGAAACAAAGAATTAGAGCCAAACTATTAGAAGATAATGACACTAAAGAGTTTGCTGTAGAAGTTGATAACTCTCATATTGAAACTTTTGACTCGTTTTATTTATTTATTGCTCGAAAATATTTCTATAAACTTGGTATCTCTAAAGATATAACAATTATTGATAACGCGATTATTGAAATTAAACGCCGCCAAATGGTGGATCAAATCTTTGAAGAATTAATCGTAAATAAAGATAAAGACATTATTGAATTAATGAGATCATTCTCTTTAAAAAATAATGATGAACTTAAAGCTTTTGTTTTAAAGATTTTATCCGCTAGTGATAATCAAACCGATAAAGAAAAATACTTTGCTTCTTTAGAAAATGACTTTAAAAATGAAAACTATATCAATAGAGTCATTAAAGAATACGAAGCATTTATTAGAAAGAAAATTTCTTTCTTAATCAATAAGATTAAAGAAGTGGATTTAATCAATCTAGAAGATATTGGTAACATGAATGATTACCTATATTCTTTACTTACAAAAGAAAGCTATGACTCTTTAATAGAAGAAATCAAAAATACTTCTTTCCCAAGCAAACCAAAAGGCCAAGAAGAAAATGTCGAAATTAGAAAAGGGATAGCGAGTTTTTATAATAAAAACATTAGACTTGATTATCCAAGTTCCTCTGAAATTACGGAGGCGATTAATGAAAACTCTAAGTATTTAGGCGTCCTCCTGCGTGTAGTTCGTCAAATTAATAGACAAATTGATGAATTTAAAAAGAAACATAATGCTTATGGATTTTCTGATATTTCTCGACTTGTATTAAAACTTTTTAAAGACCCTGAAATCGTTAAAGAAGTAAAAGATCAATTCGACTATATCATGGTGGATGAATATCAAGACACTAATGACATTCAAGAAAGCGTGTTAAATATCTTAGATAAAAATAATGTCTATATGGTTGGCGATATTAAGCAATCTATTTATAGATTTAGAAATGCGGATTGTGAGATTTTTAATACTAAATTTAATAACTATAAAAAGCATTTAGGCGGAGAAGAAATAGACCTTAATAAGTCATTTAGAAGTCGCGTGGATGTTGTTAACTATATCAATGATTTATTCTCAAAATTAATGGTCAAAGAGATTAATCCAATTGACTATAAAAACGGACATAATTTTGGCTTTGGATTTGTTAGTTACGGCAAGGCTAATCCAATTTACGAGACTGAAGAATATCATTATGAATATGAACTCTCAAAAGATGCAGTCGCTAAAGAAACTAGGATGATAGTTAATGACATGATTAATAAACTTAATTCTGGTTATATGGTTTATGATCACATCTCACATAAAGACCGACCAGTTTCTTATAAAGACTTTGCGATTATCATTGACCGCGAAAGTGAGTTTGATGACTTTGCTAAAGCGATTTCTGAAGCTGGCATTCCTTTAAAATCGTGTGGCAAAGAAAAACTTATGACTAGTGATATTAATGTGACGATTCGTAATTTAGTTAAACTTTTATATCTAGCACTAACTAACCGTTATGATAATGAATATAAACATGCTTATCTTTCAGTCGCAAGAAGCTTCTTAATTGAAGAAAGTGACCAGAACTTATATGAGACTTTTAAAGATTTAGAGGTTTCTAAAGTTTTATTAACCAGACTTGGTCAAAAAATTGAATTATTAAAAGAAAAATTACGTTTTGCCTCTTTAGAAGAAGTGATGAATACATTATTTAAAGAATTCTCAGTCTATGAAAATATCATCAAGATTGGAAATTATTATGCCAATGTCCATAAAGCGGAATCTTTATATAGATATGCTTCTCAAATGGACGCACTTGAGATGAATCTCACTGATTTAGTGGACTATTTTGATAATCTATCAAATTATGAGTTAGATATTGAATACCGCGATACTGACGCTCAAGATGATGCGGTGACTTTAATTAATATCCATCAATCTAAAGGGCTTGAATATAACATCATTTATTATCCTCGACTTAATAGACGCTTTAATTTATCTTCCTATCAAGAAAAGTTTAATGTTTCTAAAAGGTATGGCTTATTATTCCCGGTTAAGAATTTAGTAAGTATCGAATTAAATAATTATTTGATGCAAACCGCGGATATGGAAGAAAAGATTAGACTTCTATATGTTGCTTTAACTAGAGCAAAACAAAAAATAATTTTGTATTTTGGTCATAAAGCATCTAAATCTATTTCTTACTATATGCCTTATAAGGCAGATAGTTTCTTAAAGATCTATGATTTAGCTTCTTTAGGAAATAAATATGTTAAAGAGTATGTTCTTGGAGATGAATTATTAACATTAAATAGTAAAGAAAGTAGTGTTATCGCACCTTTAAAATTAGAAATAAAAGAAATCAAAGTTGATTCTGAAATCAAAGAAAAGCGACGTGCTTCTAAAGAAGTCGATAAAGTTGATGAATCTTTACTAAGATTCGGTAATGAAGTCCACGCTTTACTTGAAGGATTAGATTTATCTAAAAAAGACACAAGTTATATCAAAGATTATAAATTTAGGAGAATCGCTAATAATGTGATTAATAGTAGCTTATTTAAAGGCATAAGAAACGATCAAGTAAGACATGAATTCTCCTATTATGACAAAGAAAATAACGTTAATGGTGTGATCGACTGCTTGATTATTAAAGATAACGAAATAGATATCATTGATTTCAAATTGAAAAATATTGCTGAAGAAGATTATGACAAACAGCTTAAAACTTATAAAGCATACATCTCTTCTATCAGCGATATGCCAATCAAAATGTATCTTTTAGCGGCCTTAACTGGAGAAGTAAGAGAGGTTAAAGATGAGTAGAAAATTATCTAAAGAAGAATTTGTTGTTAGTCTGAAATTTTTAAATAATGATCAAGACTTAAAAACTGACTATTTATATGAAGTTTATTCTTATATTTTTGATGGCTTAACTGATATTTCTAACTCTAAAGAAACCGGTCGTACTTTTGAAGTCAATAATAGTGAACTTGTCTTTTATATTTTAGGCGAATACTTGTATTCTATACGCGGATTAAACGAAGAACAAATTTTTAAATTTGTAGAGAATGAAAAAATTAAAGAATCGATGTGCAATGTTGTTGCTGATAAATATATTTCTTTATCGATTTATAATCACGAACAAACTCGATTGACCAATAAATATTTCCCTCCGATTTCTTCTATGGACTTATATGTTAATTTAATGCTTAACATTTTAACTAATGGACAGATTAAGGATAAGAGTAACGCTTTATTAATTGACTTCTTAAGTAAAACACTTTCTATAGCGAGATGTATTCTAAATCAACTATGTGATGGTTATGAAACTGAAGCCTTTGCGTTATGGAGAACTTTGCATGAATGTGAATGTGTTTTAATTCTTTTAGATAAATATAAAGATTCTCTTATTCCAACATATGTTAAACACATGCAATATGGAATGATTTTTAGACAAGGTGAAACCGATAACGAATTAAATAATAAAATCTTTGCTCAGCTAAAAGAAGAGATGAAGCATTATGAGCTTAAAAGCAAAGATATGAAAAAATATATCGAATATGGTTGGCTATTATCTATTCCTGATGTCGATAAGATTGAAAACTTTAAATTAAACTTTAGAGATGGAGTGGAAACTTTAGCGGGTTTACATGATTATAGTGATATCTATATGACTAGTAGTGAAATACTTCATGGTTCCCCTTTACTTATTTATAGTAATAAGACTTATTTCCATATGTTAACTATCATTAATCTATATGAATCATTCTTTAGAATTGAAAGAGTGTTTGAATCTCTATTCTTCCCTAAAATTAATGAAGGCGCTAGAGATAAATATCTAGAGATGAAAAAGCTATATTTCTCTCATCTTATCTCTATTCACAAAAGAGAAGTGGACACCTTCAAAAATTACATGAGAAAAAAGTAAAAGAAAACGGTTACAAATTTGTAACCGTTGTTTTTTTGTTCGACTATCTATTACACGTCAGCGTAACAAGATCCACCGATGAATTCTCTAAGAATAGAATTACATGGAACCCATTGATCAGGCATATCATCAAAGAATTTGAGCATTCTGATTAATCTTTCTGCAACTGGGTAATATGGGTTTTCGACCTCGATTGCTTGAAGTAGTGGCATTGCGTATTTTTTCATCACCGATAATTCTTCTGGTAAGAAACTGTTAAAGACGAAGTTAGCGCCTTCTTGAGTCTTATAAATCCATTTGAATTCACCCGCTCTAACGCTAGCCCACATGGACATAGTTTCAATAGCGGAGCTACCTCTAAATTGATAGTCTCTCACGATTCTTCTTAATAATCTTAAGTCAGTTAGACTTAATGGGTTGTGGTTATCGATATTGATTTGTCCTTGAGGAGCAATAAAGATTTTGAATTTTTGATGTTGTGGAATAGATTCAGTCATTCTGTCGTTAAGAGCGTGAATACCTTCAATAATAATTGGTTGGTTTTCAGGAACTTTTAAGGTTCTACCCTTTACTCTATGACCAAGTTTGAAATCGAATTTTGGCAATTCAACTTCTTCTCCAGAAATAAGGGCGGCCATATTTTCGTTAAATAAGGCAACGTCAAGTGCGTCAACTGCCTCTAAATCTGGTTCTCCATTTTCATCTTTTGGTGCTTGATCTCTTGGTAAATAATAGTCATCCATAGAAATACGGATTGGATCAATACCACGAGATAATAATTCGATTCTTAATCTATTAGCGAAAGTGGTTTTTCCTGAACTAGATGGTCCAGCAATACAAATAAGTCTAATTTCTTCTTTGTTATCTTCCACTAATTGACCAAGTTCACATAATTGACGGTTGTGTCTTTGTTCACCAAGAGTGATGACATCGATATCTCCATCTTTTTCAATACGGTGGTTGATATTGACGATGCTATCAAATCTAGTAGCGACAGCCCACTCATGGGCTCTTTTTAATGTACGACCAAAGGTTGGGGCTTCTTCAAATGGTGGGATTTCTCCTCCAACTTCTGGACGAGGATATTGGATAACAATACCTGGGTGATAGTATTTGAGTTTCCACTTATTGACATAGCCAGTAGATGGGACCATACGATTGTACATATAGTTTTTATAACCATTACAATCATATAAGTGACATGTCTTTTCTGGTCTATATTGGATAATTTCAACCTTATCTTTATATCCTTCTTTTGTGAATACTTTTTTAGCTTCTTCTTTTGAGACAATGGATCTTACTAGTGGATAGTCTTCTTTGACAATTCTTTCCATTTCTTTTTCAAGATTAGCCACCATTTGTGGATTGACCACAATACCTGGAGTTAATACTTGTAAGAAGATACTTCTAGAAACGTTATAAGAAAAACGGATATCCGCTTTTGGTAAGATATTTCTCATAGCCATAGCGACAATAAATCTTAAGCTAGCTTCATAAGTTGGTTTAGCATCTCTATCTTTGACAGTTAACGCCACAACTGTGGAATCAGCTTCCATGACATAAGTTAATTCTCTAACACGATTATTAACATATGCACAGACGATGTCTTTACTTTTGCCAACGATTTCTAAAACAGAAACAGGCTTATCATAAGTTTTGACTGCGCCATTAAAAGTTATGTTAAATGACATAGTTCTCCTCCTTAAATAAACTAAGTGCATAATTATTTTAGTAAATTCAAAACACATATTCAAATAAATATATTGATTTGATGATTTTATATATGTGACGGACCGATTTTTATTGAATATTATTTTATTTAATAAGATAATATTGCTGTTATAAATATTAAAAGAGGTATACGTCATATGAAAAACATGGTTTACATTCAATCCGGAGGACCAACATCAGTTATCAATACTTCCCTTTATGGCGCCATCAAGGAAGCAAAAAGACATGGTGATGAAATTGATCACATCTATGGTTCATTAAACGGTATTGAAGGAATGATCGATGACAAATTAATTGATATCGGTCAAGAAGATGAAGAACAAATTGAATTATTATTACAAACTCCAGGTAGTATCTTAGGTACAACAAGAAGAAAATTACCTAAAGATGTTCATGATCCAATCTACATGAAAATCGTGGAGACAATGAAAAAACATGAAATCAAATACGTCTTTGTTAATGGCGGTAACGATTCCATGGATACTTGCTATAAATTATCCTTATTAACTAAAGAACTTAATCTTGATGTCAGAGTCGTTGGAGTTCCAAAGACTATCGATAACGATTTAGCCTGTACCGATCACTCCTTAGGATTTCCAAGCGCTGCTAAATTCGTGATTAATACAGTTAACGCCTTAAGTATGGATGCTAACTGCTTCAAAGTCGGTAAAGTACACGTTGTAGAAATTATGGGAAGAAACGCCGGTTGGTTAACCGCTGCTAGTGATTTACTTCCAGAACAAACTAGACCACATCTTATTTATATCCCAGAAAATAAATTTGATTTAGAAAAATTCTTAGTGGATGTTAAAAAAGTCTATGACGAAAAAGGCTACGCTATGGTTTGTATTTCTGAGGGTATTGAATTCCCAAGAAGCAATAAAAATGCTAGAGTGGACGGCTTTGGCCACGCTCAACTTGGTGGAGCGGCAGCTGGATTATGTGAAATTATCGAAGAAAGACTTGATTTACCAACTAGAGCAGTGGAATTCTCTTTAACTCAAAGAGCTTGCCCAATGTGTATCTCTAAAGTTGATAGAGAAGAAGCTATTAAGACTGGTGAAACTGCAGTTAAAGCTGCTTTAAGTGGTGTGACTGGCAAAATGGTTGTCTTTAAAAGAGTTTCTCAAAAACCATATAAGATTGAATATGAATTAGCAGACTTATCTTTAGTCGCTAACGCTGAAAGTGTGATTAAACCATCCATGATGGTGGATGACACAAGAATGAGCCAAGAATTACGTGATTATATTGCCCCACTTATTGAAGGGGAAGTAGAACTCAAAACCAAAAATGGTATTGTCGTAATGGCAAATTGGAAGAAAGTTTTAGTTAAATAATGAAATTCTTATCTCGAATCGAGAGAAATCTACGCGTTGCTCTTTTAGTAGGAATTATTACTGTAGTAGCAATTATTGCGTCAAGCTATTGCTTTGTTACTAAGTTTTATGAAATTCCTCTAGGGTTTGCTCTAGGAGGAGCGGTAGTTTCTACACTTTATATAATTAGCCATTTTCTATACCAGCTTGATGTAAAAAACGGAGAAGTTAAATATTCTATCTTAATGATCGGAATTAGAAACTTTATCCTTATTGGATCAATTATTGTTCTAGCTTTAATGTATTATCGCTGGGATATTAAATATTTTAATTTATTTGCCTATGTAGGTATTTATACAGGTGGGATTATTATCTTTGTAATCGACCACATAGTTAACAAAAACAGTTAGAAAGGAGAACGGTAGTGGGAGTTGTCTTAAGTGGCACTGATGATCTAGTAAAAAGATTTTTAGATACGTCTAGTGGCCTATCAGGAGAAACAATTTCCTCCCTAATTTTAATAGGGATTATTTCTCTATTAGCAATTTATATTTGTATTCGTTCTCGTTTCGCTGATCCGCTTAAAAAGCCAAAAGGAATTTTATTCCTTGCTGAAGTTGGTGTTAACTTTTTTGATGGGCTAGTAGAGTCACTTATGGGACCTCGATATCGGGGCTTTGGTGGCTTTATTATGGCGGTTGCAGTTTATTTATTTTTAGCCTTTATTTGGGGCTTAACTGGTTTACCTGCCCCAATAACTTACTTAGCTACCCCTCTATCTTTAGGGTTAGTGACATTCGTATTAATTCACGCGAATGCGATGAGATATAACAAATTCCGCTATTTTAAGCGTTATATTGATCCTATTCCTGTGTTTTTACCAATTAACTTAATTTCTATGTGGGCGCCATTACTAAGCTTAACGATGCGTCTATTTGGTAATGCTTTAGCGGGTTGGACTTTAATGACTTTACTCTACGCTGCTCTTAACGGTATTGGAGGTACAGTTATTGAAGCTGCAGGTCAAGCGATGGGGGCTGGTAGCTTTGTTGCTCCAATTGTCACCCCAATCTTACATGCCTATTTTGATTTATTCTCGGGCTT
>CAMUVS010000023.1 GCA_947164155.1 uncultured Caryophanales bacterium
AATAACCATTTAGGTAATTTATCTACTTTGTAGATAATGCGATATAAAGCACATACTAGACAGACGACACCAATAAATAAATTACTTAATCCAGTATATGTAGTTAAAAATGGGATAGACGCTAGTCGAGGTAGATCTACCATAAATCGGAAATCAGTAAAAATAGAGATTAATCCAAATAGCATACTGGAGAATGCCGCTAATTCTAAAATTGATAATGCATTAAATCTTTTTTGTCTCATTAAAAATATAATAGCACTATACATCAAAGTATTGATGTTATTTTTGTATTGATTGTTATAAAATGATTGGCGAAAGGTGACATAAGAAATGAACAAAAAAACTATATTATTGTCATTCCCTTTATTTTCTCTCGCTCTTACTAGTTGTGGACAAGTGATGAATTGGAAAGACAATCTAGACAAATATGTTGTTGCTATGCAATATCATGCTGATTTTAACATTTTGCAGTTAACAGATATCCACTGGAACGTTAATTCATCAACAACACGCTCAAAGCAATATCTTGATAAGGTGTTTAAAGAAGCTGATGCCCATTGTCTTGGTGGAATTGATTTAGTAGAACTTACAGGCGACCAATTTATGCTCGCTAATACTTATCACGTTAAAACCTTTGTGGAATATATGGAAACTAAAGCAGTGGAATACGACTTCAAATATGCGATTATTTGGGGTAACCATGATCGACATGGACTTTATAGTCCAAACTGGTTAGCAAATCAATATCGTAATGCAAGCCACTGCATCTATGTTGAACCAGAAGATAACTTGTACGGACGTAGTAACTTCGTTATCAATTTAACTCCTGATGGCACAACAGCCACAACTCCTGTATGGCAATTGTTTAATTTAGATTCAGGAGCGTCATTCTCTGAATCTCCACTTGCTATTGGAAGAAATTATGATTACATTCGTGAAGATCAAGTTAATTGGTATTTAGCGGAGCACTCTCTTGGAGTTCCAACTATTGCCTATTACCACATTCCTCAACAAGATAACTTAGTGGCATGGAATTTAATTCATGAAGGTGGAGCATCATTTAAACATAACTTCTTTAAATTAGAAGGCTTTGGTGATGCTGATAAACCAGAATATAAATCAAAGTTTATTGAAACCGCTAAAGAACACGGCCTAAAAGCGGCCTTTATGGGACATGCCCATAACGTTGACTGGACCGTTGATTATGATGGAGTGGTTATTGGCTTAGGCGTTAAAACTGGAACTGAATTATATTTTGCTCATATTGACCCAGCTGATACTAAAGAAGAATTACAAGAAGGTCTAGCTAATGTTAATGCTTCTTTACCAGTTGGAGAAAAAATCGATGAAAAATTTGATTTAATTGGTGCTTCTTTAGTCACATTAAAAGAAGAAGGTATAAATAAGATTTTTGATTTAGAACATTTATATTTAAATGAAAGAGAAGGGACTAGCGATTTCGTTAGATGGGTGAAATTCTAATGAAAAAGTTCTTCTCTAAGGAAAATTTCTTTCCTTCTACACTAGATAAAAAACAAAGAATTCAATCTTTAGTTACTTCTTTAGTAATGATTGTCCTATTTGTTTTCTCCTCATTTACATTCTTTAACATGTTATATTCTTTCGCTGATGTTTTAGGATCTATTGTTAGTGGTTCTCCTGATGTGGCGATAAAAGACTTATTAAGAGCGTTACCTTTATATTTATCATTCTTTATGAGTTTATGGGCGTTATTTTTAGTCCATGCTTTCCGTAAGGGTAAAGATGATGAATATAGATTAAAATCTATTTTTAGAAAAGGGATTGCCGTTTTATCAATCTCTGGATTTAACTTCTTATATATCTTAATTATGAGACTTGTTGGTAAATACTCTTCTTTAGTAGAAGGTAGCCCGTCAAGTCTATATCCATTAGATGCTTTATTATATTCAGTCTTATTTATTTGTATTGGAGTTTGTGCAATTCTTTATATCAAAAGATTTAAAGAAAAGCTTCCTTATACTGTTCCTGTTAGACCTGTAGCATGTATAGAAAAAAGACACACTAGATTCTTCTATTGCTTTGGTCTTTCTTTATGGACACTTATCGCTTTATTTGGTTTAACAGGTGCAGGACTAACCATCTTTGTTTATGACTTCAAACATGAATATGCGTTCTTTGGAATCGCGGTTATCTTTATTTATCTTCTTTCTCCAATCATGCTTGCTTTCTGGGAGTTCTACTATAGCGAACTAAAAGAGGAGAAAAAGAAAGAATTCTTATTACCTGTTTCCGTTACTTCAATGGTGGTTTCAGCGATCTTCATTACATTATATTTTGTAGCTTTAAAGACTAATTTAGACGCTCCTAGTAACGCTGGATTTGGTATGTTCCCTATTACCTTTACAGCAACTGCAAATTATGGAACTTTAGTGGTGGTTTTCACTCCTGCAATCGTCTCGATAGTAGCCTTTATTAGAGCGATTGTTGCAAAAATTAAGGAACAATAGTATTGGCTTTTAGCCAATAAGATGATATTGGAATTTTATAAAAAATGACGTTTATAGACTCTCTATGGACGTCTTTTTTGCATATTTTTAAAAATATTATTTGAAAATTTTTTTACAATACAGAGAGTAATAAATTTTTTAAAAAACACGCAGCAACCTTAATATTTTTACTAGAATTCTCAAAATTAGAGAGTGTTTTTTTAATTCTCTTTTTCTGAATTTTATCTTTAGAGCACGTATATGTTTACACGTATATATAATTATCGCCGGAGAAATCGATGAATAAACTTCTGTTGACTTACATTCTCACAATTGGAATCAGCGTTGTCGCTGGAGGAGGAACAGGTATCGTCCTAAAGCGTACACTAGGCCCAATTGATGAACATTATCCACCAGGATTTGACCCAAAAGAATTCTCCCCAGATATCGAGTCTATTATGGAAAAGTATAATAAACTCTCTGATAAAACAATATCTGGAGTTAGGTCGCTCTCTGATTCTGACATCATCAATATTTGTTTCGAAAAATATCGTAATCAAGAATATTGTTGGTCTATAGGCTCAGGTAACGCGAACACGATTGTTACTCAAACAATCAGAAATGCCCAAATTAAAAATGGGGATGAATACTTCGAGGAACAATTATCTTATTCTTCAGTGGTCGGCGTTGCTAAAAGAACATTGCAGCACGGCAAAGATGGAAATCTAGACTTATATGAAGGTAAATGTAATGGGCCGGAAGAAGCGGTTTATCCTCAAGATCCTTCAAAAAATTTTAATAAAGAAGGATACAAAGAATTTTTGGGTAAAACTCTTGATGAAATGTTTATCTACATCATTTCTGAAAAGACAGTGCGTGATAGTTCAAGATCCTCAAAAGGAGATGAACACGTATTCAAGTTCAACCTTAATCCAAACTTGTCCACGTTTTATTACAAAACACAGATGAAGAACATTTCTGGATTAAGCAACCTTCCTCCATTTAGCGAAGTGAAACTAGAATTTACAGTTGATACTAACTTAAATCTAAAACACTTACTTGTGGATGAAACTTATACAGCAACAAAGGAAGGAATTCCAATTCCTGCTGAAACGCATAATATTATTGATAATTATTATCACGCGGGAGAGCAGATGGATATCCCTTCATATAATGAGAATATCAATTACAGCGCATTATTGGCGCTAGAGGAGAATTAACGACATGAACAAAAGACTTAAGAAATTATTAAAAAGAACAGGAATAGTCACTACTGGTATTGTTGCCTTTGGTGGCGCGGTTATTGGTGGATATATTGTTACACCAAATAGAAACAAACTAATCGATGTTACTGTTCAAGAAAGAGAAAAGACTCTCTTTGAAAGATTTGTTGAAAAACTAACTAAAGATGTTGGCATGGCCGAAGATGAGACTAGTGAAGAAGAAGAACAATATTTAAGTGCAAAATTTGCAGGACTTACTGGTGGTGAGAAGTTCCAAATCACTTATAAGAAAGACAAAGAATCTACTTTCACTAATACAATCACCATTGAAGAAGGTGAAATTGACTTTAGAATGTCTGCTTTAGCGATGTCCGCAATCGAATTTAATGTCGATTTAGGTGTTGATTATAACGGTAAATATTTACCAGTTACAATTGGTCACTTTGGTAATGAAATGTATTTTGGCTTAAAAGACATGAAGATTAAAATGACAGATTTCAGCTTAGAAAATTTGTCCACTAAATATCTTCTTGCTTTTGCCGCTTACGCTAATTTAGATTCCGTTTCTTTATTTTCTGATTTAGGAACATTGATCAACGAAAAATTAGGTGGCTTATTTGATAGTTTAATTAATGGCGATATTGGTGGAGCCTCCGCTAATGAAGCTAAAACCGATACTACTAGCGAAGAAGAAGCAGGATTTGATTTCTCCAGTTTATTATCCACTTCACCAAAAGAATCTAACAGAGGCGATTACACCGTCTTCTCTTTAGGTGAAACCGATAAAGTTGGTGGATTAATGATTAATCTTGTCGCTGATAAGGATTTATCCTTAAAAAGAGTGGAATTAGAAAATTTAAGCTTTGGCACAGTCAGCATTAACGGAGCGATTGATGTTGAAGTTAAACCTTACGATTCCTTTACTTATCCAGATTTAGACAATTATGTTGAAGTATTTAACTATACTGCTTTAACTGGTAAATTACTTTCTATCTTAAAAGAAGGGAACCAAAAATTTGGTTTAGAATTCGCCTTAGATTTAGATAACGTTGTTGAAAGTGTCACAACTGAAATTGCTAATGTTAAAGGCTCAGTCAATATTGATTTCGACAAATTATTAGATTTAAGTCAATATGTCGCTTCTCCAGATAAACCAGCAAAACCAGAAGATTATAAAATGGTTGGTGAACTCAAAGATGTGGGATTCAACTTACAATTAGACTTAATTGGTCAAAACAATGTTGAATACGCAAACTTAGATTTAGCGTTTGCTAACGGAGAAGGCTATTTAAGATTTAATGAACAGGAAGATGAAAACGGTGAAAAGTCTTCTGTCATGAAATTATATTTTGATACTGAAACCATGAACTGGATTTTATCTAAAGTCCCAGAATTAATCGATGGTTTATCTCAAGATAGTGGCACCGACACTATGGAAACATTATCCAAATTCTTATCTGAAGAATTAGTTGATTCCATTAACAATTTTGATTTCTCATTTATCTTAGATATGATCAAAACTCTTAAAAATGATGAAACTGGATTTGAATTAGGTATTGATTTATCTAAATTAAATATTGGTGAAAACGCTGAAGTCACTATTAGAGTGGATAATGACCCAGATTACTTTGAAGATTATTTCAATTTAGAAGCTTTAATTACTTCTTTAAATAGCAAACCTTCATTAAGCGAAAAAGAAAAAGATCAATTAGATGCCGCTATTGCAAGTTTCCAAGAAAAGATGAGCGCTATTAACAATAGTGGGCTTGATATCGATGTTAATGGACTTGCCTTTGGTAACTTCGCCTTAGCAGCAAACTTAAAGACTGCTCCATTTAGCGATCCAGACTTAGGCGAAACCTCCTTATATCAATCCACTAAATTCATTCCTGATGTTGTTGATCAAGTCACTGAACTTGCTAATGTTAAGAAAACTGGATTCAAAATCACTGGTTCGATGTTAGATAATGACAACTTAGGTATTAGATTTAATGGACAAGGTTGTTTAGATAATAACGACGAAGTCAAAGAAGGCTTTGGCGATATGCACATTGATCAATATAAATATAGCGGTAACCAAGTTTGGGCAACTCATGATATGTACGTCAATGTTACAAACTTAGCAAGTAACATCTTAGAATATGACGCTGTTGACTCTAACGGAAAGACCGTAAAGAAAAAGAACAACCAAAACGAAGCTTTATTCATCTACGGCGATCCTGATGATGCGAATAATTCTGTGAAAGGAAAAATGAAACTTCAAACATTCGCAGATTTAATTGATGTAGTGATGACCTTCATTGATGAAGAAGGTAATAATCCAAAATATACCAAATTCTTAGCCCCTATTACTAAGTTATTAGGTATGAACTCTTTAGGAAGCATTCTCGATAGCAAAGATTATCTCTACTTTGCAAGCAATAATCTTCTTAAGAAGATTGACATCACTGAAAATTCCGAAGGAACGGAAATTAAAGTGGTGATCAATAAGAACATGTTTGGTATGAATTTACCTGCTGATATCGCTATTTCTATTAACACTAAATTCAATGACGAAGGTAAACAAGAATTACATTCCTTAGTCATTAAAGATTTAATTCTTTCTAATAAAGAAAATGCCTCTAAACTCAATTTAACATTTGAATTAGAAGATTATAACAATGGCACTTTAAATAGAATTCATAAAGGTGACACCTTCATGTCTCTTGATGGTATCAAGACCTTATTACAATTAGGTATCAATACCACTAAAGTGAACTTCTATCACTTAACTGCCGAAGCTTTAATTAGATTAGGTTCTACCTCTATTATCAAACCAGACTTAAAAGGTATTAACTTCTATGTCTATGTTGATGGGGTACATGTGAAGGTGTACGGCACAATCGATGAAATTCCAACCATTATCGCTATTACTGTTGATGATGCCTTAGGAACTAAGAAAATGGCCGCTGAATTCTCGTTTGAAACTTATGATGATGATAATAACGACAATAAAGTCGGTGGTATCTTCAATATCAGAAGATATTTCAAATCTGATACCACAACCACTGAATGGATCTCCTTATTTAAATGGAAGACACATTACTGGCATGTTAAAGATTGTTACCATTATCGCTGTGACAGCACTAACTTCTTAAATAACATTGCTCAGTACTTAATTACTGGTTTAATTGGTATTAAGCCAAGCATCTATTTAGATGCTCTTAACGAAGAGAATAGTGGTTCTAGCGAATATAAAGAACCAGGTAATTTCACTAATGCCTTTACTTCTACTGGATTTAAGTCTTATCAACAAAATGGTAACGAAGTCATTCAACTTGGCTTAAATCTTAATGAATTAACCGGCATTAACGCCTTAAAAGAAGTGGAAGCCACAATTACTTCTCAACACATTGATTATGAAGGTAGTTCTGAAGGAATGGATGTTATTGGAAGCTTACACGCGACAATGAGAATTAACTTTGCTACTATCTTTAACATCAACATCACTTTAGATGCTGCTGTTGCAGAAGCTGTTATTCCACAAGCACAAGCTTTAACTAGATGGAATGCTAAAGCTAATACTGGATTTGATGCCTTAACTACTAAAGTTATCTCTGACAGTAACTTCAATAATCCAGATAACCCAGCTCGATACACAATTAGAACTGAGTACTATAAGTAATTTCTAAAAATAACCCTAATACCCAATTGTTATTTGTGATAACATATCTAAGGATATTAGGGTTTTATTTATGACTTCAATGTTAAAAAAATACGGATATTTTATCGCCTCAGCGGTATTGCTATTGATATTTATTGTTTTTACTATCTTAGTGAAGACTGTGGATGTTCAATATTATTTTAATAATACTTATGTTGGCTTTTATTCTATTAACTCTAAGTTTGGCGAATTTGTCACTAATTTTGGTAAATATGAATCAATGTCAAAGATGAGCGATATTATTCTTTATTTATCTTTTGCCTATATATTGGTCTTATTTATCTTTGCCATAATTGAATTAATTAAAAAGAAATCATTTAAAAAACTTAATATGAACTATTATTTAGTTTTAGGCGGATATGTTCTTACGGTGATCTTTTATTTCGTTTTTGAAGTAGTGAAAGTCAACTATTCACCAATCTCTCCAATTGATAATTTAAAACCTAGCTATCCATCTAGTCACGTTTTATTAGGCTGTATGTTCTATTTACTTAATACTTTTACAGCGATGAAACTATTAAAACCAGAGAAAGAATGGATCAAACCGTTAGTGTTCGTCGCTACTGGAGTTATCTGTCTATTATTAATCTTTACTAGAGCGTTATCTTCTAAACACTGGTTAACCGATATAATTGCCTCAATAATCCTAGTTTCTAGCTTATATACGTTATTTATCGGTGTTCATCATAAACTTGTCCCTGTTACTCCAAAAGAAGCAAAAGAAATAGAATAACAAAAAACCATTCATCACAAGGGTGAATGGTTTTTGTTTAATTTTTAATTAATTATTTCTTTTCTTCGAGAATTTCTGCTCTACGAGCTTTGGCTAATTTAGCAAGTTCCATTAAAGCTTTTCTGGCTCTACCAGCAGCGGCTTTGTTGCCCTTTTCGACGAATTTTGCATTTTCTTCCATAAAGGATTCATATGCTGCTTTGATTTGTTCAACTGTTGACATTTTAACTATTTAGACCACAATCTTTAATTAGATGCAGTCATTCCTTTCTGATTACTATTTTAGCAAATATGATTATTTTGAAAAACTATTTTTTATTTTGATTAACTTACTACTTCTTTAATGCGCATATATATGTTATCTTTCTAGAAGGAGGAAATTGCTAAATCTAATAAGGTGAAGCAAAGAAAAGCAAAGAACAAAGAAGTAATTGTGTTAAATAATGCGCAAAGAGATCTTTTCATCGAAACGCTTAACAATCCTCCGAAGCCAAATGAGGAGTTAAAGTCTTTGTTTCACTAAAAAAAGAACGGTTAATCCGTTCTTTTTTGATTAAGCTATGCTTATTTTCTATTTAAATAGTGGACACTGATTGGTTTAATTTCTTGTTCCACTCTAGCAATGAATTCTTCGCTTCTTTCTCCACCTGATTCAAATAATACTTGAAAGACGATTTCAACACAATTTTTTCCGTCAACTTCACTAATGTTTGAACTCATTGAATGTAAGGAAGCATCGAATTCATGACAAATACTATGAAGTTTTCCTAATACCGCTTCTCCTTCAGGAACAACAACAACCATAGTTGGATTATTTTTAGAGATTTTAACTTCAACTTTTCTAAATAGTGTTAACACTAAGAAGATGAGTAATGTACCTGCAGTTGCAAGAATGAAATTGAATGAACCACAAGCAATACCAATGGCCATTGATACCCAAATAGTGCCAGCAGTAGTTAATCCTTTAACTCCGCTACTACGATGCATAATTGCACCTGCACCAAGGAAACCGACACCGGTAATTACTTGAGCAGCTAATCTAGCAACATCTCTATTATAATCTGTCATTGGGAACCCATATATAGAGATAATCATGACGATAGTGGATCCGATACCGACTAGCAAGTGGGTTCTAAGTCCAGCGCTTCTACCTTTTCTTTCTCTTTCGATACCAACGATACCGACAAGAATAACACAGAGTACTAAAGCGGCTAAACTTAATAATAAATTACCAAGTGGCCAGCCACCTGGTTGCCACTTTATAGCTTCTTCAATTAACTTTTGATCAAAAGTAATATATTTCATATGACTACCTCAATTAATAATTGTACTACAAATACTGAATTATTTCATCAAATATAGAAATAATAAAATTATTTCTTTTCTTCAAATTCGACATCGATTGCTTCTTCTTTGTTGATGTCTTTCTTATTCTCTTTTTCATCGACGCTATCGACTAATTCTTTTGCGGTTTTTCCGATTTGTTTTCCTAAATCTCTAAAGCTGTGTCCAACTTCAGTCCAAGCCTCTCCGGTTTTGGTCTTTTTACCTTCTCCATTGGAGTTAGATTCATCAGTAAAAGCTACCTTCATTGTGGTGCCCATTGCTTTACCAAATTTTTTAAAAGCGTGACCGATATCTTTACCAGTTTCTTTAAAGTTTTCTTTATTGTTTGCCATATCAATCACCCTCTAAACAATATAATGCGATAAAAAATATTAGAAATAAATAGAATATTTTTTCTTTTGTGCTCATAATTAGAGCATGCGCAAATTAACTAAACAGCAAAAAGACGAATTAGAAGCGATATATCAAAAGTTCCTTAATGATGAGAAAGTTCAAAAAATGAATGAAATTCAGATGCATCGAGGATCAAGTTGTTATATCCATTCTTTTAGAGTGGCAAAACTCTGCGTTAAAAAAGCTGCAAGATATCATAGATATAGCTTTGAAGATTTAAAAAACGTTTTAGTGGCCTCAATTCTACACGATTATTATCTTTATGACTGGAGAGAACATCACGAATTAAAGAAAAAACACGGAAGAAGACATCCCCTTGTTGCTTGCGCAAATGCAGTTAGAGACTTCAATATCCCTATCGAAGTACAAGAAATCATTAAGACACATATGTGGCCTTTAACTCCAAAACTATATCCAAAAACTAAAGAAGCTAAGCTTGTTAATCGAATGGATAATCATATCGCTGTTAAAGAAGGTTTAACCTTTAGAGCGTTTAAAAAAAGGAGACACGAGAAGTATTTAAAAATGATTTCTCATTTGTTTGATGAATAATATGAATTATAAGTTTTATGGAAGTAACACTGAAAGTGTTCATCCTATAAACCCTGAATATATAAAAATCAAAGATCAACGTCACTTATATGATTTATTAAGTGAAATTTGGGATATTAATGTCTGTACTCCTAGACTTAGAAATCAATGGTCTAAAGAAAATAAAACCTGTGGCTGCTGTACAGTCACTTGTTTATTAGTCCAAGATATTTTTGGTGGAGAGATATATGGAATATATGTCGACGGGAATGTTCACTGTTTTTCTAAAGCAGGGGATGAAATCTTTGATTTAACAAGTGAACAATTTAAAGACATGAAATTAAACTACACACTTGATTATCCTCAAAGTCGTGAATTCCATTTATCTAGTCCAGATAAAAAAGAAAGATATTTATATCTTGTATCTAAACTCAAAGAGTTATTAAATAGATAGCGAAAGAAGAATAACTATGAAAAAAGTATTATATCTAGTATTAGAAAATTCTCCTAAGGCCATTGAAACTTTAGAAGAACTTAAAAAAGAAGGGTTTAACGCGACCGTAGTGTCTACTGAATCTTTAAGACACGCTTTAGATGAGTCTCCAGAAGATCATCATTTCTTTGGTTTAAGACATTTAGAACAAGAAGTAACCACTTCCTCTTTATGCTTATTTATTGTTGAAGAGAGTCAATTAGCAACAATTATTAAAGTCATTAAAGAGTGCACAAATAGTTTCAAAGACATTAAGGGATTTATGTATTCCCAAAGTGTTGATAATTACGAAGGATCAATCTAATTAATTATGGATTTTCATATTTTCCTATATATAGGCATTCTTTTAATTGCGGCGTTACTCTCGACCAGATTAATGAAGATTTTTAAACTCCCAAATGTTACGGGTTACATCATTACCGGTATTATCATGGGTCCATTTGTTTTTGGAGTGTTTTTCAATAATTTCACCTATGTCGATATTGATAAATCTGTTATTTATAACTTTGTTGACCAAATTAAATGGGTATCCACAATCGCTCTAGGTTTTATTGCTTTTTCTATTGGCTCATCTTTTAAAGCTAGTGCAATTAAAGCAGTAGGTAAGAAAGTATTAGTTATTACTATTTTAGAAGCTCTATTAGCTTCTGTATTTGTTATTCTTGCTTTAATGATTGCTCATTTTATCGCTCCTGATAAGATTAGTTGGCAGTTAGTATTAGTCCTTGGTGCGATTGCTAGTGCGACCGCTCCAGCAGCGACTTTAATGGTTATCAAACAATATAACGCTAAAGGACCTTTAGTGAATACATTACTTCCAGTTGTGGCGTTAGATGACGCTGTTGCTTTAATTTTATTTGCGATTTTATTTCAAATCGCCTCTTCTTTAAGTTTAGGTGGAGAATTTGATGTCTATAAAATGATTTTTAAGCCAATCATCGAGATCCTTATTTCATTAGGAATTGGGGCAGTGTTTGGCGTTATTGTTTCTTTGCTTAATAAAGTATTTAAAAGCCGTAATAATAGAGTAATTTTAGCGATATTTGCGATATTCTCTTGTTGCGGACTTTATTTCCTATTTAAAGCAGACTATATGGGCGGATTTGAATTATCTAGCTTATTAATGTGCATGATGGCAGGCGCTTTATACACTAACTTATTTAAAAATAGTGGTCCAACTTTAGATGTCCTAGATAGATTTACCCCTCCAATTTATTTATTATTCTTTGTAATTTCAGGAGCCTCATTAGACTTAACCATCTTCTTTAACGACACTGGTTTATTAGTAGTGATTGTTGCCGCTGTTTATATTGTCTTTAGAGTGGCTGGCAAATATAGTGGCGCTAGAATTGGGGCGAAAGTATCTCATGCCGAAGAAAGCGTACAAAAATATTTAGGATTCGCTTTAGTTCCTCAAGCAGGTGTTGCCATTGGCTTAGCTACTACCGCTAGTAATTTATTTACTGATGGGACAGGTGCTCTAATTGTGGCGATTGTCTTAACTTCAACTTTAGTTTATGAATTAATTGGCCCAGCTTGTGCGAAATTCGCCTTTAAAAAAGCGGGAGAAATTGAAAATAACAATTAGATATTTGCTAATATTTGTTTTCTTATTTGTTCCTTAAATTTATTATTTGAATCAAAATTTGATTCATCGATATTAAATAATTCAAAAATAGACTCTGTGACATATTCTTCGCCTTGAGTGTGATAAGCATAATACATAGAATTTAATTTTTCATATGAAATTAAAGAAAATAATTTTTTGGTGGAAATGTTTCTAGTATAAGAAATATATCTTAAGATATATCCAATCCAATATAAAACGTCTTTGTCGTATTTATTATTTCCGTAATTTGCATCGGAAAATTCTTCGTTTATATTTTGGATTGCTTCTAATTCATCTAAAGTCCAAGTAACTCCTTTTAAATTATCAATTTCATTAGCGACTTTAGAATTCTTAAATCTTCTTAAAAATATCGGAGTGGAAATGTTTAAAAGTAAGGAACTTTCAAATATTCGTCCTTGGAAATCTGCGAGTTGAACACCTAATAAATCAAATTCTCTCATTTTAATATTTCCTCAATATATTTTCCTTTTCCTCGATAAGCCTTTTTAGCCGCTTTTAGTTCTTGATCAATCTCTTTAGCGCGTTCTGGCTTGTAAGAAGAATATTTTTCTTTTTCTAGATTAGTGAGATATAGCCTCTCTAATGATTTTAATGAATTAATACCTTTTGCGCTTTTAAAAACAAATTGTTTTCCCAAACTAGAATTTGTCAAAGATGTTTTTGCCTCTAAATCTGTAATTTCGCCTTTGGCGAATAAAGAAATAATATAAAACATGTGATTGTCTGCAATTGGGGCTATTATGAGATCGCAGGATTCTATTTTTTCAACAATCTTCTTAATTGTTGGGTGATTTATATAATTTGATAAATACCCGCGATAATAAGAAATTGCTAAGACATATTCGAGGTCACTTTGAAGTGTATATATCTTTAAGCCTTTTAAGTTATAAGAAAAAATGTAGACTGATGAGTTTGGATATTCAGAAACAAAACTGTTCGCAGAATCTAGTGACTCCACTAGATAAAATCCTTTTCCAAAATCACAGTTAGCACGGCTTCCATTATGAGTTAGTTCTTTAATATCGTCTTTTGCTCCATGAAATAATATTTTGCCTTCATAAATGTCTTTGTATTCTTCTTCTTTCAAGTGGTTTAAATCGTAGTGGTGACGATAAAAATAAGAATAAATTTTTTCTAAAATATCTTTATCGACATCGATATTTTTATTCAAGACATTAATTAGAGTTCTTGTTGATACGCCAAAAGCAAGAGATAACTCCTCTATTGTGGCATCTTTTTCATATATGAGCGCCTTTAAATCGTTTTGTAAATCGTAACCCTTTAGCATGATTAAATTGTACATAAAAAAACTTGTTAGTGCAACCTTTCACCAACAAGTTAATTTATATTACTTATCAAATACTTCTTCAAAATAGGTTTTATTGTTGTTTAGATTAATTAAGATCTGGCAAGCTGAGACAATGGCTTTCGCTCCACTTGAACCTCGACATTTTAGCACTGTCTTTTTCACTCCAAGCATAATCGCCGCTCCACTTGATTCAAAGTCGTATAGGCTAATTAAGTGACCTGCAATCATTTTAGATTCATTTTCTTTACCTGATTTTTTGCCAAATTTAATAATTTCTTTTATTAAGTTCGAGGCTACCCCTTGAGTAACTTTTAATACTTGATTGCCACTAAAACCATCACACACTAAAACATCGCATAAATGGTCAAGCGCTTTACTACCTTCGATATTACCAATAAAGTTTATGCCTTCTTCTTGTTCTAGAAGTGGATAAGTTTCTTTAACTAATTTATTTCCTTTTGTGGATTCTGAACCGATTGATAATAAGCCCACTTTAGGAGACTCTATTTTATAGAGTTTTTTCATAAATTCGCTACCTAAGTGAGCGAATTCCACTAACTGATGAGGACCAACATCAATAGAGGCACCAGTATCAACGACACAAGTACATTTACCTTCATCAATTGTTGGTAAGACCGCTGCTAAAGCGGGTCTAGTTCTATTTTTATCTAATAGATATTTAATAGAGCCAACCATTAAAGCTCCAGTAGCCCCACTAGAAATCACTCCGATTGAGTCCTCATTTTCACTAGCCTCTTTTAGGGCTAAAAAGATGGAAACTTTATCTTTTTTATAAAAAGCCTCGACAGGATTATCATAGTTAGTGACAGTCTCATAAGCTTCGATAACTTTAATTCTATCTTTTTGAAGATTATATTCTTCGATTAAATTAGGATCGCCAACAATGACAAAACCAATATCAGAGTTATTTTCTAAGACTTCTTTGACTCCATCTAATATGGTTTTAGGACCTTGATCGCTTCCTAAAGTATCAATCACTATATATTTCATATTTTTTACCTGAGTAATATTATATCTTTAATTTTATGTGATAAAATCGTCTTTTTATTTTAAAAAGTACATCACCAACTAATGTTGGTGAAGCAATATAACTTGAATATTATTTATAATTTATTATAATAGTCAAGGTTGAAAGTAGACTTTAAAGATATTATTTATGAATACACAATCAGTGATTAATGGCTCAACATTCGTTGAACTATTAAAACTTGGCTATAAAAACTTATTGGCACATCTTCAAATTATCAATGATTTGAATGTTTTCCCTGTTCCTGATGGCGATACTGGCACTAATATGAAGCTCACATACTCTAACGGACTTAAAACTATTAGCGATGATGATGCTAGTGTTGGTAAGATCGCTGATGAATTTGCTCGGGGAATGTTATTTGGAGCAAGAGGAAACTCTGGAGTTTTATTAAGTCAATATTTTAGAGGCTTTGCCGATGCTATTGCGAATGTAGTAGAAATATCCGTTCAAGATTTTGCATTCGCAATGGTAGGTGCGTATAAAAATGCTTATCACGCTTGCGCTGATGTTGCTGAAGGCACAATCTTAACAGTGGCTAGAGAATCAATTGAAGCTGCTAAATACTGCATTACCGGAAAAGAAAATTATCTCGATTTCTTTACTAAAGTAGTTTTAGAGATGAGAAAATCTTTAGATAACACTCCAAATCTACTTCCTGTTTTGAAGGAAAATGGAGTGGTGGATTCCGGAGGAAAAGGATTATTAACAATCTTTGAAGGATATTTATCCTTCTTTACTGGTAAAGAGTTAGAAGATGTCGATGACACTGAAGTTGAAGAATCTAACCCAATGGATAAAATTGACTATTCTGCATTTAACGAGAATAGTGAACTTGAATTTGGATATTGTACTGAATTCTTACTTCAATTATTAAATTCCAAAATTAACGTTAGTGAATTTGATATCAATTCCTTTATTGCTTGGATGCAAAGTCATGGAGAATCTTTAGTGTGTTTCCAAACTGGCACTATTGTTAAAGTTCATATTCACACCAAAACCCCATATGTAGTTATTGAATACGCACAAAGATTTGGTGAATTTGTAGCTTTCAAAATGGAGAATATGGCTCTTCAACATAATAACGTCATTAAAGAAGAAAATAAAAAACGCGGTGAGAGAAAGAAAATCGCTATTATCACTGTCGCTCAAGGAGACGGGATTATTGAATCCTTTAAGGGATTAAGAACTGATTTAGTTTTAAATGGTGGCACCACCATGAACACTAGTGTAGCTGAATTAATTGATGCTTTTAACTATGTTAACGCGGATGATATTTTCCTACTCCCTAACGAAGCTAATATGATCAAAACTGCTCATCAAGCCGCGGATTTATATAAAGATAGCGTGGTTCACGTTATCGAAACTAAAAACATTCAAGAAGGCTTTGCGGCCCTTAATAATTTCTTTGATGAAGATTTATCTCCTAAAGAAGTGGAAGACTGTCTATTAGAAGGTGTACAAGGAATGATTCCTTTGACCATCTTTAAAAGCGGTAAAGAGGCTAATGTTGATGGCGAAGTTGCTCCTAAAGGAAGTTATGTCGAAGCGATTGATCATAAATTAATCGGCTATCAAGAAGATATTATTGAAGCCACTTTAGAGGCATTCTCAAAAATTGAAGATATTGAAGATAAAAGCTTTGCTTTTGTGTTCTTTGGACAAGCTTTATCAGAAGAGTTAGCTAATGAAATTATGGAAGTTTTAAATAGAGACTATCCTCAAGTGGAAATTGGTCTAATTCCAGGTAAACAAGATATATACGACTTAT
Source organism: uncultured Caryophanales bacterium (assembly GCA_947164155.1). Classification (GTDB taxonomy): domain Bacteria; phylum Bacillota_I; class Bacilli_A; order RFN20; family CAG-826; genus UBA2450. The sequence goes on from CAMUVS010000023.1 coordinate 16,650, forward strand.
TAATAGGAATTTACTAATGCTAGAAAGATTAAAAAAACTTATTAAACAAAATATGCCAGATTCTGATGCAGAACACGCTACTGAATCCACTAAATTAGTGGATTTAGGAATCGACTCTATCGGAATGATGATGCTATCTATGTCGATGGAAGAGGAATTTGGTGTGGAATTTACTGACGCTATTCCTTTTGAGACAGTTAAAGATGTATTAGATTATTTAAATAAAAACGCCACAAAATAAGAAAGAAGGAAGAATATATGTATAAACTATTTTTTGATACTGACTGTGATATCACTCCAGAAATTGCTAGACGCTATGACGCTGGCTTAATTTCTATGCCTTATGTCGTAGAAGAAGAAATTTATCCTTTTAAAGATAGTGATACCTTTGACTATAAAGCATTTTATAAAATGCTTAGAGGTGGGGTTTTGCCAACTACATGCGCTTTAAGTAAGGCTCAATATATTGAATATTTCGAACCAACTTTAAAAGAAGGAAAAGACATTCTTTATGTTCACTTCTCTAGAGTGATGACTGTCTCTATTGATGTCTGTGAAGAAGCAATTAAAGAATTATTAGAAAAATATCCAGGAAGAAGAATTCAACTAGTGGACACTAAAGGAATTACTGTTGGTGGCTATGTTTGCTCTTTAGAGGTTGCTGAACTTTATAAAGCAGGTAAATCAATTGATGAAATCGTTGAATGGGCTAAAACCGGCATTGATCAAATGGCGTTCTATTTTTTTGCTGATAATATCAAATTCTTCAAAAAGAGTGGACGTGTTACTGGATTTAAAGCCTTTATGGGTGGAATGATGGGTGTTAAACCTCTTATTTATATTGGCGAAAACGGCAAGATGACCTCTATTGGTAGTGCTATGAGTCGTAAAAAAGCAATTGATAAGATTTTAGAATATGTTGATGAACTGCAAGTTGATATTAAGAAATATCCATGTGTCATCGCTCATAGTGATGCTGACTATTTAGTGGATGATGTTAAAGCTAAACTCCATGAGAAATATGGAGAAGATCTTAAAATCGAAGTCATTTATGTTAATCCTACTGCAGGCAGCCACTGCGGACCTGACGCTCTTGGCTTAGCTTTCCACGCTAAAAAAAGAACTGCAGATTCTATTAACCAAAAATAATATCATCTAAAAAAATACATGAACTCCTATAAGGAGTTTTTTGTTAATATATTGACAATTCACTCGCGATGGTTTACTTTAATGATGTGGTTTTTAGGCCTTAACCCCTTGGGCTAGGGCCTTTAATTATGCTGACGAGCAGGCACAATAGGAACAATATTAGATATGTTTCCATAGCAATACCTCCATTCACATTCC
>CAMUVS010000024.1 GCA_947164155.1 uncultured Caryophanales bacterium
TGTTTCTATTGCTATGGGTTTATCAATTCCATTTTTCTTTTTGCTTCCAAAAAAGGCTAAAAGACAAAATAAGTCTGAATCCTATAAAGTTAAAAAGACTAAATCAAGATATATCAGTCCAGAAGATGAAGTCGTGGACTATGTTAACGGAAAGAAAGAATTTAAGGATTTAAGTAATGACGCTCAAGTGGAATATTTTGAAGAATGGGAAGATGATTAATATATGAAATTATTAGATTTAAAAAGAATTCATCAAGGAAAATATTTATCTTATTATGTCGCTTCTTATTTAAATAAGGATAATAAGATTAAGGAATATGAATTTATTTCTCGAGATCCTAATTTAACTAAAGAAAGTTTTGGTAGTAACGTCCCAGCAGGAGTGGGTCTAGTCCCATTTAATAAAGATAAAACTAAGATTGTTTTACAGTCCGAGTTTAGACTCGCTACTAATCATTTTATTTATAACTTTCCAGCCGGATTAATTGATAAAGGTGAAACCGCAGAAATTGCCGCAGCAAGAGAATTAAAAGAAGAAACTGGTCTAGATCTAGTGTCTATCGAAGCAGTGTTACCACCAAGCTATGCATCTCCAGGAACTAGCGATGAAGAGATGAAAATTGTCATTTGCACTGTCGAAGGTGAGATTCAAGAATCATGTTTTGTAGATGAAGAAATTCAAGCTCGCTGGTTCACTAAAGAAGAGGTAAAGAAACTATTAGAAGAAGGCGCCTATATGTCTGTTAGAACTCAGATGTTACTTTACATGTGGATTAAAGAATAAAATGGACAAAAAGCAATATTGTAAATAAAAATATTCATTTATTACAAATTTAAAATAATTAATTAACATAGTTAAAAGATAACAAAATCAATATATGTAAAGTTTAGTTGACAAATATTTTGTTGACATTCTTTTTTTATAATTTTAGATTATTTCCATGTTTTTTAGGGGGAGATATCTATGAATAGAGAAGATATTAAGTCATTAATTAAAGAAAAGAACATTTCTTATATCAGACTACAATTCACTGATATGTTAGGGGATATTAAAGCGGTAGAAATCCCAGTTAAAAAGATTGACGATGCTTTAGATAATAAAATCATGTTTGACGGTTCTTCAATTGAAGGATTTGTTCGTATTAAAGAAGCGGATATGTATTTACATCCAGATATTGATACATTTTTAGTGTTGCCTTTTGAAGATGAAAAAGTAGGTGGAGTAGCGAGATTCATTTGTGATGTCTACACTCCAGAAGGTAAACCTTTTGTGGGTGATCCTCGATATATTTTAAAAAGACAAGTCGAAAAGATGAATAAAATGGGAATAGAACAAATGTTCGTAGGCTTTGAGCCTGAATTTTATCTCTTTAAATTAAATCAAGACGGAACTACATCCACTAAATTTAGTGATAAAGCGTCTTATTTTGATTTATCCCCATTTGATGGAGGAGAGAATATTAGAAGAGAAATTTCTTTAATGTTAGAAGAAATGGGATTTAATGTTCAAACTTCGCATCATGAAGTTGGTCCAGGACAAAATGAAATCACTTTTAAATATGCGGATGTAGTCGAAGCCTGTGATAGAGTTCAAACTTTTAAGCAAGTTGTAAAAGTGGTAGCAAGAAAAAACGGCTACCTTGCTTCTTTTATGCCTAAGCCACTAAATAAACAAGCAGGAAACGGGATGCACACAAATTGTTCTTTATATAATAAAGATAAAGGAGATTTATTCTATGATCCAAAACAAGATATGGAATTATCTATGATGTGTAAAAAGTGGATTACTGGGCTATTAAATCACGCTAGAGAACTAAGTTTATTAACTAATCCAATTGTTAATTCTTATAAAAGATTAGTGAGTGGCTATGAAGCCCCTATATATGCTTGTTGGAGCGATGCAAATCGTAGTTCTTTAATTAGAATTCCGGCGATTAGAGGATTATCAACTAGAACCGAATTAAGAAATGTTGATCCAACCGCTAATCCGTATTTAGCCTTAGCAGGTATTTTAGCGTGTGGACTTCAAGGGATAAAAGAAACTAGTGATAAAGATATCATTCCTCCAGTAAGTGATAACTTATTCTCTTTAAGTGAAGATGAAATTAAAAAAAGAAATATAAACTGCCTTCCAGAAACTCTTCATGAAGCGATTGAAGAATTTAAATCTAGTGAGATATTAAAAAGTACTTTAGGTGAACATATATTTTATAAATATATCGAGGCTAAAGAAAAAGAGTGGAAAGAATATCACACCACTGTGAGTGAGTTTGAACTTGCTAAATATTTGGAGAGATAAGTATGTGTGGAATAGTTGGAGTAGTAGGATTAGATAATCCTCGTGAATATGTATTAAACGGATTAAAGACTTTAGATTATCGAGGCTATGATTCAGCAGGAGTGGCCTATTTAACTAATAAAGGATTAGAAATCTATAAAGATGTTGGTAGTGTTGAGCATCTTATGTCTATCACTCCTAAATCAATTTTCACTAATGTGATGATTGGTCATACTAGATGGGCAACGCATGGAAAACCCACTAAAGAAAATACCCACCCTCATTATTCAATTCATAAAAGCATTTGTTTAGTCCATAACGGAGTGATTGAAAATTATCGAGAAATCAAATCACTTTTATTAGAAAAAGGTTATACCTTTTATGGGCAAACTGATTCAGAAATTGTTGCTAATCTATTAGATTATTATTATCAAAATAACGATATAGTGTATTCGATTAAAGAAGTAATTAAAACTTTAAAAGGAAATTATGCGATTGCTTTCTTTACTCAGGATGATGATAAAAAACTATATGTTATGAAAAAAGGATCTCCGCTTGTAATTGGAGAAGGGAACAACTTTAATCTAGTGGCATCTGATGCCTCACCAATGATTAAACTAACTAATAACTTTATCGAATTAAGTGACTTTGAATTTGGAATCTTATCTAAAGATAAGGTAGAAGTATTTGATAAAGATGGTAATAAGGTCGTAAAAGAAAAAATACATAAGGATGTGGAATCTATCTCTCATGATTTAAAAGGATATCCACATTATATGCTTAAAGAGATTGAAGAGATTGAACAGTCCGTTAATAACATCATTAATGCTTATTATAAAGACGATAAATTTCTTTTTGATCCTAAGCTAATCAATGCTTTAAAAGAAAGCGACCATATTATGTTTATCGCGTGTGGCACTTCATATCATTCTTCTTTAGTAGGAGGAAGATATTTTGAATATGTTGATAAATCAACAAGTAAATATATTGCCTCTGAATGGGCGTTTCATCCAACTTTTCCGGGGAATAAGCCGTTTATTATCTTAATTTCACAATCTGGAGAAACCGCGGATTTAATTCACTGTCTACAAATTATTAAAAAACATAATTTAAATTCTTTAGTTATTACTAATACAGGTGGCTCTACTTTAGATAGAAACTGTAATTATTCCCTTTTACTCCATGCGGGAGTAGAGGTATCAGTAGCCTCCACTAAAGCATATGTTGCCCAAGTGACAATGTTAGCGATGCTTTCATATGCTTTAAAAGGTGATACTAGAGTAATCAAAGACTTAAAAGACGCTCTTAAAATCTTTAATAAAATTAAAGATGAATATAAACCTAAAATCATCTCTTTAGCGGAAGAACTTAAAGATAAAAAGAATATCTTTTATTTAGGGAGAGGATTTGATTATTTCTTATCTTTAGAAGCTTCTTTAAAACTCAAAGAAGTGAGTTATATCCACTCCGAAGCCGTTCCTGGAGGAGAGCTTAAACACGGCCCAATTGCTTTAATTGAAAATGATACCCCAGTAATTGTTTTTATTACTGACCCAGAAACCGCTAGTGGGATGAGAGGAAATATTGAAGAAGTGAAATCTAGAGGGGCAAAAGTTTATGTTGTCTCTATTGAAGCTTTATCAAAAGAAGAAGACACCATTACGGTGCCTAATTATGCATATTACTTAAGTAGTGTGGCTATTTCTGCAATTGCCTTTTATCTAGCCTATTACGTCTCTATTGCAAAAGGATTAAATGTAGATAAACCAAGAAATCTTGCTAAAAGTGTAACAGTAGAATAATTATTCTAAAAATTCATCAACCACTTTTTTGTATCTATTAGTGTCTGTCATAAAAGAGACACCGTGGTCAGTTTTAGGAAAGAGTTCATAACGAACTTTTTCTTTATTATCTAAATAAATTTGATAAGAGAATTTATGATTAATAACGTGATCATCATCCCCGTGAATAATTAAAGCTCTAGCTTTACTATTTTTAAGGGCTTTAGAAGCATTATCTTTAGTAATTGAAGCGTGAGATATTAATAACGAACTTAATTTAGTTAACGGCCAAATAAGCCACACTTTTAATTTTAAATTTCTCATAAAAGTAATTAATACTTCACTAGCCTTGTTATAAGGGCAATCACAAATTAATTTAATTGGTTCATCAATATATTGAGAAGCAAATAAAATAGAGGCCGCTCCCATAGAGATACCCGCTAAAGTTAGTTCAATATCATTTCCTAATTCTTTTTTAGCAAAGCTAACCCAAGAAAGAACATCAAGCTTTTCTTTATAACCAAAAGTAATGCTATGACCTTGAGATTCTCCATGCCCTCTTTCATCAACAAGGAAGACATTATAGCCTTTTTTAATCATATACATCCCAAAACCAGAAAAATCTCTTCTAGCAGTACCTCTATATCCATGAAACATAATGATTACTTTTTTAGAGTTATGATTTCTATAAAGTCTAGAATGTAATTTTTTATGATCATAACTAGTAGTGTAGACATGTTCACAAGGCTCATTACAAATATCAGTAATTAATTTATTGATAATATCGGTTAAACCTAAAAACTGAGTCGATTCAGTAAGTTGAAAATCATTGTTTTGCCCTTTCATAGGCGTATAAAAGACAATATGATGAATAAATATTAAAACCGCTAATAAAGCAATAATTATTAATCCTAATGCACCTAAAGAAATATAAAGAGCAATCATGATGATATTTTAAGTGAATATTAAAACAAAATAAATAAATTTATTGTCATAAGAAACTAGAGTTCCATATAATAGTTTTCAAAAGGTGAAAGCTATGGAAGATATTATTAGATTAGTAGAATTAGAAAAAGATCGACAAAATAAAGGAATCGAACTTATTGCTAGTGAGAATTATTGTTCTAAAGATGTTAGAGCAATGGCGGGGTCGATTTTGACCAATAAATACGCTGAAGGCTATCCGGGTAGAAGATATTATGGTGGCTGTGAGTTTGTAGACGAAATTGAAAGAATCGCTATAAAAGAAGCATGCGAATTATTTGAATGTAAATTCGCCAATGTTCAACCTCATAGTGGTAGTCAAGCTAATGCTGCGGCTTATAGAGCCTTAATGCCTAATGGAGGTAAAGTCTTATCTTTAGTTCTTAATGATGGAGGTCACTTAACACACGGCTCTCCTGTATCTTTCTCAAGTAATTTCTATACCTTTGTTCATTATCCATTAGATAAAAACGGAAGAATGGATTATGAGACTTTAAAAGAAATCGCTCTAAAAGAGCGTCCAGATGTCATTTTATCTGGCTTTAGCGCTTTCCCTTATGAAATTGATTTTAAAAAGATTAGAGAAATCTGTGATGAAGTTGGCTGTCTTATGATGGTCGATATGGCCCATATTGCTGGCTTAGTGGCCGCTAAAAAACATATGTCTCCAGTGCCTTACGCTGACATTGTAACTTCTACAACTCATAAAACATTAAGAGGTCCTCGAGGTGGCTTAATTCTTACTAATGATCCAGATTTAATTAAAAAGATTAACTCCGCGGTCTTCCCATTTTATCAAGGTGGACCATTAGAGCATATCATCGCTGCTAAAGCAGTATGCTTCAAAGAAGCAAGAAAACCAGAATTTGAAAAATATGTCGAATCCTTAATGGAAAATACTAAGGTCTGCTCTCAAACTTTAAAAGAATTAGGAGCCTTAGCCACGGATACTGAAAATCATTTATTCTTACTTAATACTTTAGATTCTTTTGGTATTACTGGTTTAGTTGCTCAAAAGAAACTCGAAAGTATTGGAGTGACCACTAATAAGAATATGATTCCAGGAGATAAGTTATCGCCAAAAGAAACTTCTGGCTTAAGAATTGGTTTTGCCGCTGTTACTACTAGAGGCTGCTCAAGTAGTGATGCTAAAGAAATCGCTAAATTAATATTTAATTTCTTAAGTGATAAAATTAGTGAAGTAGAAGCAAAAGCAGTGGTTAGTAAATTAACATCTAGCTGGAAAAATATTGAGGAAATCTAATTATGCCAGATAAAGAGAAATTATTTAAAAAATACAAGCTTATATTCTTTTTAGAATATCTTGCTATATTCGCTATTTTAGCATTAGTCGGTTTTTTAAGATTATTTAATGTTATGGAGTATAGCGAAACTCGTTTACTAATTTATAACATCATTACTTTAGTTGGAGTGGCTTATATCATTTTCGATTTATTCTGGAATCTAAGACCTAAAAAAAGAAAAGATTTCTCTTTAATTGATAAATTACCTCCTTTATTTATCGCTGCTTTCTTATTAGTGTTTGATATTTTAGTGTTATCTAAAATAGTGACTGATCCAAATTTTATTAAATATTCTGTATGTGCAGTTTTATTTACAGCGGGTTTATATTCTTTGTTTATGGGTATATATCACTATAAAAAACCTCAAAAAATGTTATATGAGGCTGTAGAAGAAGCTTATCAAGAAGCCTTAAAAGAATATGAGGAAGAGAATAAATCTAAAGAAGAAGATAAGCATCAGGAATAAGTAAACTAATGTAAACAAGGCAATCCAGCGATTGCTTTTTTTATACTTAAATATCAAAAAATACAAAAATGTTCATAAAGTTCATAATCTAAAAAAATAAGATAAAATCAAATCTTTTTTTGTTTAATGGATGTGATGTAAACAAAACTTAACAAAAAATATTTTGCGATTATATATGAAAGTGCTATTATTTTTCCGTTCGCAACTTTTGGTTGCAAGAGGTTAGAATATGACATTAGCTGAAAAGATTACACATTTAAGAATTGTCAATAATATCTCCCAAGAACAATTAGCGGATCAACTCGGTGTGACCCGTCAATCGGTCTCTAAATGGGAAAGTGGTGAATCAATGCCACAAATTGATAAAGTCTTAGAATTATGTGAATTATTTAAAATTACCGCTGACGAATTAATTAATGACGCCATTGTTATTCATCGCGGAAAGAAACTTCCAATGAGCATTGGAGAAGATATCAAAACCAAATACTTTGGGACTGATGGCTTTAGAGGAGAAGTGAATAAAACTTTAACTGCAGATCACGCTTATAAAATCGGTAGATTCTTAGGGTGGTTTTACGGCAATCCAAAATTCAACTCTCAAAAGCCAGGATATAGACCAAAAGTTGTGATTGGAAAAGACACTAGAAGAAGTAGCTATATGTTAGAATACGCCGTAGCAGCAGGATTAGCTGCTAGTGGTGCTGATGTTAGCTTACTCCACGTTACTACCACACCAAGCGTATCTTACATAGTAAGACAAGATTGCTTCGATTGTGGTGTGATGATTACTGCTAGCCATAACCCATTTTATGATAACGGTATCAAAGTCATTAACGCCAACGGTGAAAAATTAGAAGATGCTGTCGCTTTCTTAGCGGAAGCTTATATTGATGGTGATTTAAAGAAATTAGAAGTTGAAGGAAATGATCTTCCATTTGCCGAAAGAGGCAATATCGGTTCAATTACTGACTATAGTTCTGGAAGAAATAGATATATCGCTTATTTAATTTCTTTAGCAAAGCATTCTATGAAATCTCTTAAGATTGGACTTGATGCTGCTAATGGAGCAAGCTGGATGATTGCTAAAAGTGTTTTTGATGCCTTAGGAGCACAAACCTTTGTTATTAATAACAATCCTGATGGTTTAAATATCAACTTAGATGCTGGTAGTACTCATATTGAAAAGTTTTGTAAATATGTTAAAGACAATAATTTAGATTTAGGCTTTGCCTTTGATGGAGACGCGGATAGATGTATCGCTGTCGATGAAAACGGTAAAGAAGTTGACGGCGACAAGATTATGTATCTCTTATCTTGCAAATTAAAAGAAGAAGGGGCACTTGAAAAGAACACTTTAGTAACAACCATTATGTCTAATAGTGGTCTTACCAAAGCTCTTAAGGCTATTGGAGTGAGCAACGTCCAAACTAAAGTTGGAGATCGTTTCGTCTTTGAAAGAATGCAGTCCGATGGTTATTCTTTAGGCGGAGAACAATCAGGTCACGTAATTATTAAAAAATACGCAACTACTGGTGATGGAGTTTTAACTGCCATTATGGTTACTGAACAAGTTCTTGAAAAGAAAGAAAAACTTTCTAAACTTGTCGCTCCAGTGAAATTACTCCCACAAATTACAAAAAACGTCAGAGTCACCAATAAAGCTGCAGTTGTCGCAGATGAAGAAGTTCAAGCCAAATTTAACGAAGTTAATAAAGAAATTGGTGATGATGGTAGAGCCCTTTTAAGACAATCTGGTACTGAACCAGTTGTGAGAATCATGATCGAACTTGATTCAAAAGAAAAATGCGAGGAATATATCGCTCGTATCTATAACGTAATTAAGAAAAGAGGATACGTTTGTGAATAAGTTAAATATTAAAACTAAAGATTTATTCTCTACTGAAGTTCCTTATTTAAAGGAAGTCTTTGATAAATCTACTTATCCTTGGGAAATTCTTCCTCAAATTAAAGAAATAGTGGCCAAAGTACTCGCTAGTGGATTAGAAGGATATCATGAATTAGAACCTGGTATTTTAGTTGCTGAAAACGTTAAAATCGCTAAAACCGCAACGATTGAAGCTCCCGCCATTATTGGTAAAGACACAGAGCTTAGACCAGGAGCGTATTTAAGAGGCAACGTTATTGTTGGAGAAAAATGTGTTGTTGGTAACTCTTCAGAGTTAAAAAACTGTATCTTACTTAATCACGTTCAAGTACCTCACTATAATTATGTTGGTGATTCCATATTAGGAGATTACGCTCATATGGGTGCAGGAAGTATTCTTTCTAACTTAAAAAGTGGTGGCAAAAATATTGTCATACATGGAGATAAAGAATATGAAACTGGCTTAAGAAAAATCGGTGGTTTCTTAGGTGAACATGCTGATATTGGCTGTGGATCAGTATTAAATCCTGGAACTATTATTGGTAAAAATACTCAGATTTATCCTTTAAGTATGCTCAGGGGTTGTTTTCCAGAAAACAGTATTGTAAAATCACAATCCATTGTCGTTGATAAAATAGAACAATAAACAATAATTAATAAATAATTAAGGAGAGTATTAAAAATGAAAGTTGTTGTTGGTAGTGAAGAAAAAATCAGCGCGCTTATCGCTGAAGAATTTATTAAGCAAGTTAATGCTAAACCAAATTCAGTTTTAGGCTTAGCAACAGGTACCTCACCTTTAGGTGTTTACGCTAATTTAGTGAAAGCTAATAAAGAAGGTAGAGTTTCTTTCAAAGATGTTGTGACCTTTAATTTAGATGAATATATCGGTTTAGATGGTACACATAATCAATCTTATCGTTATTTTATGAATGTCAATTTATTTGACCACATCGATATTGATAAGAGCAAAACCCATGTTTTAAAGGGTGTTGGTGATTATTTAGCCTACGCTAAGCAATATGATGCAGAAATCGCTTCTTTTGGTGGTATTGATTTACAAATCTTAGGTATTGGTAGTGATGGCCATATCGCTTTTAATGAACCAGGCACACCATTTGATTCTTTAACTCACGTTGCCGAACTAGCCGAATCCACAATCGTGGATAACTCTAGATTATTTAATGATATCTCTGAAGTTCCTACTAAAGCGGTGACCATGGGCTTAAAGAGTATTATGAATGCTAGAAAGATTGTTTTAATCGCCACTGGTGTTAATAAAGCAAAAGCCATCAAAAATCTTCTTAGAGGAGATAAAACTGAAGAAGTTCCTTGCTCCATCTTACAAGATCATCCAGATTGCACAATCTACGTTGATGAAGCCGCTTATAGTTTAGTGAAATAAATTAACCTCACTTATAAGAACGTCCTTTAAGGACGTTTTTATTTTGCTTTTTCAAAAGTTTAAGATTTTAAAGACAAAAATTCTTTATAAAAATTTTTCTTTTAATATAATTAATAGACAATGAGAAAGAAAATCAAAGGGTTGTCATTACTTAACGACCTTGGAAATATTAAAACTAGTGATAACAAAAAAATTAGAAAAGGTGTCTTATACCGTTCTAGTCATTTTGCTAAACTTCAAGACGGTGACGAAGAAAAATTAATTAAATATTATAATCTACATCACGTTGTTGATTTCCGTACTGAAGAAGAAGTGACTAAAATGGCGGAACTCACTAATTCGAAAATCAATCGATATTGGTATCCTATGCTTGAATCTCATGAAAATCGCATGATCACTAAAGAAAATAGAATGCCAATTCTTAAAGAGATGTCTAAGCAGCCTGGTGGGGCTAAACAATCAATGATTAATTATTATTGTTTACTTATCACCTCTAAAAAAGCTCAATTAGCATATAAGAATTTTTTTAATAAATTATTAGAAATTGACCCTAATGAAGGTTTAGCGTTCCATTGTACGCAAGGAAAAGACCGTACAGGAGTGGCGTTAATGCTTCTATTAACCGTTTTAGGCGTTGAAAAGAAGATGGTCATTAAGAAATACTTACAGTACAACAAAATCAAGTTTAACTTCCGTTTTTGGGCCTATGTCGGTATGACTTTATTCATCTCTCCTAGACTTGCTTTACATTTAGATAAAATCTTAGGGGCAAGAAAAGAATATATAAACGCTGCTTATCAAACAATTGAAAAAGAGTATCAAAATATTGATAATTATATAAGTAATGTTATTGGTGTATCTAAACAAGATATCCAAAAATTAAGATTAAAATATTTACATTAAGGAGTTTTGGAATGAAACATTTAATTGTATTTAACGGCAAAGCTGGTCAAGAAAAAGACGTCGAAGCTTTTAAAAAGGAAATTGAAAGCGCTTTTAAAGGACTTGAACATGAAACCTATGAAACAGAAGGCCCTAGATCCGTTATCCCATTTTTAAAGGAATACTTTAAGAAAAATAACAAAGATATGGTTAGAGTCTACGCTTGTGGTGGAGATGGCACAGTCCACGAAGTTGCTAATGCTTTAGTGGGTGTGAAAAACGCTGAACTCGCTGTTTTAGCGATTGGAACTGGTAATGACTTTGTAAAAAGTTACGCTAAAAGTAAGGATTATGATGAAATCATCACTAATAAAGCTGGTGAAGGACGTTTTAAAGATTTCAAAGCTCTTATTGAAGGTAAGGCCGAAGAAATTGATTTATCAAAACTCACTAGCCCAAGTTTAAAAGAGCCAATGTATTCCATTAATGTTATTAACTTTGGTTTTGACGCCATTGTTGGAGCGATGGGTAATTATTATAAAGAACACGGCTATCCAGAAAAAGCGAAAGCAAAAGGAATGTCTCCTTATGACTATGCTTTAAAAAATGATGCGATGAAACATGGTAGATTTAATGACATCACTGTTTACGCTGATGGAGAAAGATTAAATGAAAAGAAAATGTTACTTGCTACCTTAGCCCAAGGTAGATTTGTTGGTGGTACTTTCTTATGTGCTCCAAAAAGCGATAATAAAGACGGCTTGATCGATGTCTGTGTAATTAAAACCATGACTTTAATTGGTTTAGGTTTATTTATTGGTCCATATACTAAAGGTAAACATTTAGATAAGCCAAAAAAGAAAATTGTCTATAGACAAGCCAAGAAAATTAGATTTGAATCTCCAAACGAAATTGATGTCTGTGTCGATGGTGAAATGATTAAAGGTAAAACTTTCGAAGTTGAAGTTTGTCCAAAAGCTATTAAATTTGTTGTTCCAAATAATTAATTAAGATGTTAGTCGAATTACTCATTCTTATTTTAGATGCTGCTTTTACAGTATTGATATCCCTATTTGTCATTCCTAAAGGACATGGCTATTTATATTGGGCTCCATTTTTACTTTTAATTGCAGGATATATTATCTCCTTGGTATTTGTCTGGATTTTTATGTCTATTTTCTGTCAGATTTATTCCAAAAAGAAGACATACACCAAGCCATCTAAACTCGCTAATTTCTTATTAAGGCACTGCGTTGGATATATTAATATCCACGCTAGAGTGAAACTGAATGTTATTCAAAATGAACCATGGCCAAAAGAAAGATTCCTACTTGTGTGTAATCACTTATCTAGATTTGATCCGATGATTGTGATTCATAAATATGGAAAACTCGGAATGGCATTTATTACTAAACCATCAAACTTCAAAATCCCAATTGGTGGTCACTTTATGAAAGCTGGCTGCTATATGGCAATTGATAGAGAAGATAAACTCAAATCATTAGAAGTAATGAAAGAAGCTTCTAGATTAATCGAAGAAAATCTTGCTTCAGTAGGAGTTTATCCAGAAGGAACTAGAAGAGAAGTGGAAGATCATGTAGGTGAATTCCATGAAGGCGTGTTCTCTATCGCAATGAAGAATAACGCTCCAATCGTAGTGACCTCAATATTAGGTAGCCAAAACATCGCAAAAAACTTTCCTTGGAAAAGTACAAAAGTGAGATTTGAAATCATTAAGGTTATCTATCCAAATGAGTATCAAGGAAAGACCTTAAAGGCCGTTAGCGATTATGCAAGAAGCTTAATGAAAGAATCAATTGAAAAGGGAATGCAGTAGCATCCCCTTTTTTTATACTAAATAAATACTAATTATTTAATATCTCTGTGCTTGAATATTAACATTCCGCTAAAGAAGAATATTGCTGCCCAATATAAAGGAGTTAATATACCTGCTGCAATCATTTGTCCACTTTGCACATAGAACGAAGATGTATCTGCTCCTACGTTCTTCAAGAAATTGAAAATAGAAGATGAATTACCATATAGGCCTAACATATATAATGGGTTAAGCCACATTTGGATATTTCCTGGTGTAAATGATTGGGATGCGGTTGCTAATGTAATAATTAAAGGAATCATTCCTAAAACCACTAAAGTGACAACAGCGATAGAAATTGAACCGCCAATATTTCTCATTAATGCTCCAAAGAAGACTGATAAAGCAGTGACAAAAACATATGAAGCTAAGAAATACATTAAATAATAACCAATAAATTGTCCGCCACCGAATAAACTGGAATCAAAACCTCCAATCGCGCTACTAATACCAACAATGACACCTAAATAAACAATCATTAAGGTGAATGTAAATACTAAACCAGTTAGGAATAAGCCGGTATAGATTTTAGCTTTTGAATGGCCAGCAATAATCTTATTTCTAATAGTACCATAAGTAAATTCACTTACAGTGAAAACGACTAAGTTAATTGGAACAGTTAAACCAAAGTTTTGGCTTGGGCTAACTCCAGCAAGTAACATTGATTGTCCATTTAGTTGACCAATACCAGCGTTAATGGCGATTAATAAGCCTGCTAAACCTATACCAACCATCATGGTGATTCTAAAGGTCCAATCTTTAAATAATTTGAATAATGAGGCGCGAATAATATTAAACATTTTTCTCTCCTCCAATCAAATTAAGGTAATAATCTTCAACATTCATTTCTGAAGTTTTGACATCACTAATTTCAATGCCTTTCTTTTCTAAAGCCTTAAGAAGTTCTAGAGGTTTGACATCGTCATATATTCTCACTGAATTTGGATAAGCTTTGATATTCTTATAGCCAAGAGCTAAAAGCTCTTTTTCTAATTTTTGTGGTTCACCATATTTTAAATCAGTGTATTTTTGACATTCTAAGGCAAGATCAGTTGCCGAAATTTCTTTTAAGAGTTTTCCATGACTAATAAAGCCATAGTGGGTTGCGATTTTTTCTAATTCAGAGAGGATGTGACTAGAAACAATGAAACTAATTCCTTTCTTATTTAAATCAATTATTAAGTTTCTTAATTCCGCAACTCCTGAAGGATCTAACCCATTCATTGGTTCGTCTAAAAGCATTAAAGTCGGATTATTGAGCAATAAGACGGCAATGCCAAGTCTTTGTCTCATACCTAAAGAGAAGTGCTTAGCAGCTTTTTTGCCAGTATTTTCTAAGCCGACATTTTTCAAAGCTTCTGGGATTACCTCTTTATAGTTAGTAATACCGTAATATAGGCATGCATATTTAAGATTGTCATAAGCACTTAGTGAAGGCACTAATGATGGCGCTTCAACAATAGCAGAAATATGATGTCTTACTTCTTGGATTTTTCGGTCTTTGGAATCCACTCCAAAAAGGGCATATTGACCGCTAGTAGGGATAGCTAAGCCCATTAATAAACGCATGATCGTGGTTTTTCCACTTCCATTTTCCCCAACAAAGCCATATACCGAGCCTTGAGGAACGTGCATATCAACGTTATTAACTGCGAGTTTATCCCCGTATTTTTTACTTAACCCTTGAGTTTGAATAACATAATTTTCCATACCTGTATATCTTACGCTTACTTTCTTAATCTGTTAATATTTTTAACAAAAATATAGAACAATCCAAAAAAATCTCATTTTCTTTCTTGCACGAATATACGCACACGATTATAATAAAACTTGAATTGAGGTAAAGATAGATATGAAAAAAGAGAAACAATCCTTTTCGAAAGTGTCGAAAGCTGCTCTTGTTTGCTTAGTAATCTTGCTTTTAGTTGCAGGATGGACAAATATTTATATTTGGATGTCTCCAACTCTTAAGCAATTAGGTTACCCAGGAACATTAAGCATGCTTTTTGATTACTCCAAATACGCAGGTGGTGCCCATGGTGCTAGATTTGCGGGTCAACTTTTGAGTAATATAATCGCCTATTTATTTATGTTTATGGCAGTTTTATTATTCATCTTATCGCTCGTTTTAATCAAACACGACAAAGGCGTCAAAGCAAAATGTGCAATTATCGGTTTAGCGGTTTTAGTACCAGCAACATTAGGTTTAACTGGTGGTATCGTTAATTTCATCGGTGAAGGTATTAGCACATTATTAAAAATAGGTGGTAGTTCTATTGCTGCTTTATTAGCATTAGTCATCTTAACATTTGTCTTAGACGTTGTTTACCTAGTATTAGCCACTATTTGTTTAACAAAAGGTATCAAAACTGCTGTTAAAGTTAATAGAGGTGAACTTCCAGCTGAAGAAGAGGAAGATGAATGCTGCTGCGCTCATAAAGAAACCCCTGAAGAAAAAGCTGAAAGAGAAGAAAGAGAAGCTGCTCAAAGAATTTCTTTACTCGAAGATATTCGTAAGATTGTCAAAGAAGAATTAGAAAAACTCGACAGAGTGGTAATTGCTAAATCTGTTCCAGTAGTGGAAGAAGTTAAACCTGCTCCAGTAGTGGAAGAAGTAGAAGAAAAGAAAATCTCTGCTCCTAGAATCCCATTTGCGGTAAAAATGGTAAAAGCCGATAAGGAATTACAAGAAAAATATAACGAAATTAAGAATGAAATTCTTAGTTACGGCGTTAATTCCCGTGTTTCTATCGCTTGTGATACATTTAGATTACACCGTAAACCTTATGTTAAAATCGCCCTTGTTGGCAAAACATTAAAAGTTTACTTTGCTTTAAGACCAAGAGATTTTGTTGATTCACCAATCCCAGTGATGGACGCATCTGACAAAGTCGCTTACGAAGAAGTTCCAGCATTATTAAAAGTCAAATCCAACTTAGCAGTTAAACGTGCAAAAGAATTAGTTAGACTCGCTATGGAAGCTGATGGCGTGGAAAAGAAAAATGTTCCAGAAGAACACAACTGGATCAAAGACTTAAGAGCGGACTTAAGAAGCAAGAAATAGTCTTACTAAAAAACTAAAGGAGTTCAGTTGAACTCCTTTTTTT
Source organism: uncultured Caryophanales bacterium (assembly GCA_947164155.1). GTDB lineage: Bacteria > Bacillota_I > Bacilli_A > RFN20 > CAG-826 > UBA2450. The sequence continues at coordinate 15,969 of CAMUVS010000024.1, forward strand.
ATTATTCTTTGAATAATATTCTTCCTAGTCTGATATGAGTTGCCCCTTCTTTAATCGCCTCTAGATAATCTTCTGACATACCCATACTGAGATAAGGAATTTTGATATTGAGTTTTTTTTCAATTTTCTTTTTTAATTCGACGAGTTTTGCAAATTGATTTTCTTTATCCTCACTAACTTTAATGGTCATCATCATTAAACCAACAAGCTTAATCTTCTTATATTTTAATAAGGATTTTATAAAGTCTTCTAATTCGTAATAAGGAACTCCGTTTTTATTCTCTTCTAAATTAATTGAGACTTCCACAAAAGTTGGTAGTGGCCTTTCACGATATTTTTCAATTTCATCTGCAAGTTTTAATGAATCTAAAGAGTGAAGATAATCAATTTTATTAATAACTTCTTTAGCTTTATTTCTTTGTAAGTGACCAATAAAATGCCAGGTGATGTTTAAATCTTTTAAATCTTCATATTTATTTAAAAAAGCATCAACCCGGTTTTCTCCGAAATTAGTAACCCCATTTTTAAATAAGCTACGCATCTCACTTGATTCGACATATTTTGTGGCGGCTACTAAGGTAATATTACTTGGAATAGTCGATATAAATTTTTGAATGTCTTCTCTTATTTTCATAATTTATAATTTTACCACTTCAAACGTTTAAAGCAATTTCAGTTGCCTATTTCATTATTTTATTAAATAATAAAAATATGGAAAAATTTACTAAAGACGAAACTACATTTGAAGGTTCTGATTTATTAGAACCACTTAATTTTTACAAAACTCAATTAAAAGATGCTTTCCATGAAAACGGGGAAGAGTATTTTAAAAAACTCACGGAAAAGGCAAATACTGATATTGAAGGCAATAAGGAGGCCTGCAAAAAGTATTATGCTGAACAAGCCAAAATTTCATCACTAAATAAAGATCTTGGAAAGAAAAGAGCAGGTAAAGGATTTACCATCTTTGGCATGATTATGATGTTAATTGTTGCTGTAGTGATGGTGGTACTTTATTTTGTTGTTCCTAAATTCCCACTTATTGTTTCTATTTTAGTTCCAATCGCGATGGTTGGTGGATTTATCGGTTTTATATTCTTAGTTAAGAAGTTAAATAAATTAATTAAAGGATTAAATGAAGTTATTGCCCAGCATCAAAAAGTAGCAAACGAACATAAAGCAAAAGCAGAAGCCACTATGGCATCTTTAAACGCTTTATTTGAATCTAATATGGCAGTTCCATTAATGTCTAAAACAACTCCAGTAGTGGATCTTGATAAAGAATTTGATCCTGAAAAATATTCTTATTTGCATGATAAATATGGCTATGAAACTAGTGCAGACATTGATGAATCAGTGTTATTTGTCCAATCTGGCAATATTTTAGGTAATCCATTTATCTTTGAAAAAACATATAACCAACATATGCATGACCATACTTATACTGGTACATTAACTATTTCTTGGACTGAAAGGGTTAGTGACGGTAAGGGTGGATATCGTACAGTAGTAAGAACTCAAGTTTTAACCGCACACGTTACCGCTCCAGAGCCAGGATATTACACTAGAACTACTTTAATATATGGTAATGAAGCTGCTCCTAAACTCTCATTTTCTAGAAGCCCAACAGGACATGGAAATGATGACGATAAAGAATTAGAGAAATATGTTAGAAAATTCGATAAAGAATTAGATAAAAAAGTGGAAAAAGATCTTAAAAAAGGTAATGCTGGAT